>ONGJ01000046.1 GCA_900317375.1 uncultured Eubacteriales bacterium | reverse complement strand
ACGAGATCGACCCTGAGAAGTGCCTGGAGTGCGGCTCCTGCGCGGCTCAGTGCCCGGCCGAGGCCATTGTCACGGGCTGAGACCTGAACGAATAGAAAAAACGGGGAAGCTTCGGCTTCTCCGTTTTTTGCTGAGAGGGGGATCGTTATGGAAGCGGAACGCCTGTGGGCCGGGGGCCCGCTGTTCCTGCAGACGGAGACCGCAAAGCTGACCACCGACACGGTGCTGCTGGCGGACTTCGCGCAAGTCGGCCGGGCAACAAGCGGCGCCGACCTCGGCTGTGCCTCGGGGGCGCTGATGCTGCTGCTCCTTTGGCGGGAGGCGCGGCTTCAGATGACCGGGGTCGAGCTGCAGCAGGATGCAGCGCGCCTGGCGGAGGAGAATCTGCGCCTCAACGGGATGGAGGGCAGAGGGACGATTCTCTGCGGAGACCTGCGGGAGGCGCATGCGGCGCTTCCACGGGGCGGCTTCGATTTCGTCATCGCGAACCCGCCCTATTTTGCCGAGGGCAGCGGCCTGCCGGCAACGGCGGAAGGGCGGGCGGCGGCGCGGGGGGAGAGCCGCTGCACGCTGGAGGACCTCTGTACCCGGGCCGCCGGGCTCTGCCGCAGCGGGGGAAAGGTCTTTCTGTCCTATCGGCCGGAGCGCCTCTGTGAGCTGCTGCGGCAGTGCGCGGACGTCCGGCTGGAACCGAAGCGCCTGCGCCTCGTGCATCATCGGCCGTCGGCCGAGGCGTCGATATTACTGCTGGAGGCGCGGAAGGACGGGAAGCCCGGCCAGCGCATCGACCCGCCGCTCATCCTGCACGACGAAAAAGGCAATGAGACGGAAGAATACAAAAGGATTTATCACAGATAACAAGACACCCACCGGGCGGTGGGTGTTTTGGTTAAGACGCTTCGTCTTCGTCTGTATCCTCTTCTTCATCTTCCTTTTCTTTGCGGCGGTTGCCGATCAGACGGCTGAGCAGGATGCTGAGCTCGTAAAGGCCGATCATCGGGACGGCCACCATGACCTGGGACACCACGTCGGGCGGGGTGATGATGGCGGCCATGACAAAGATGATGACGATCATGACCTTGCGGCCCTTGACCAGCCACTCGGCCTTGATGAGGCCCAGTCCGGTCAGCAGGACCGAGATCACCGGCAGCTCAAACACGAGGCCGAAGATCACAAACAGCGTCAGCAGGAAGCTGATATACTGCTGGATGCTGATGGAGGCCGAGACATCCACCTCATGCGTGAACTGGATCAGAAACCGCAGCACGAAGGGGAGGCTGATGAAGCGGGCAAAGGCGACGCCGAGCAGAAAGAACAGCGAACCGGCCAGCAGCGAGGCGATGATGAAAAAGCGCTCCTTCTTCTTAAGGCCCGGACTGCAGAACGCATAGGCTTCATAGGCAATGACCGGGAAGCAGCAGACCAGCGCGGCGATCAGCGCCGTGTTCAGATAGACCAGCAGCAGCTCCTGCGGGGCGATGTAGACAAAGACATAGTTGTATGCCTCGCCCATCTTCGTCAGATAGGTGATAAAGGTCGGGGCGAAGCTCAGACAGATGCCGAATGCAACAAACAGCAGGATCACACAGACCAGAATCCGGTTTCGAAGCTCCTTCAGGTGGCCGGAGACGCTCATGCTGCCGTCGGCATTCGGCTTGTCCTTTGATTTGGCTTTACTTTTCCTCATCCGGGGCTGCTTCGACCTCTTCTTTCACCGCCTCGACCTTTTCCGCCGTCTCGGCCTTCTTCGACGCAGCGCTCTTCTTCACCGGCTTCGGCTCTTCCTCGACCTTTTCCTCGGTCTCTTCCATGCCGTCCTTGAAGCTCTTCACGCTCTTACCGAACATCTTGGTGAGCTTGGGGATCTGGGTGGGTCCGAAAATGATGATGACGACGATCAGAATGACGATCAGCTCTGTGGTACCGAATTTCATGTTGTTCCTCCTGCTTCTTCTATTCCTTCTTTTGCCGGCTCTGCGTCCGGCTGCGCTTCGGCCGGGGCTTCAGAGGCCTTGGCCGGGGATTCTGCCTGGGCCGGGACATCGGCCGGTTCCGGTGCCGGGTCCTCCGCATTCACTGCCTCCGGCTTTTCCTCAGGTGCTTCGGCGGCGCCGGTCTTGTCTTTCTCCTTCGGCTTGGCCTTGCCGACACCCTTCAGGTCTTTTTCAACGCCCTTGATGTTGCTCTGGACCTCGTCCTTCAGGTCCTCAAGCGGCTCCATGGCCTCGCGCAAGGGACGCTGTGCCTCCTCGAGAGGCTCCACGACACTTTCACGGATGTCCTTGGTGATGCCGGAGGATGCCTTGCGGAATTCCCGGAGGGCACTGCCGAACTTCTTTGCGTACATGGGAAGCTTGTCCGGACCGATGACGAGCAGAGCGACGATGAAGATGACGATGAGTTCCATCGCGCCGATTTTCACTCCGCAGACGCCTCCTTTACCTTATTATATATTACTTGCATATGATACACCGTTTTGACCTTACAGTCAAGAAAGAGTTGACAAAAGAGAGCGGGCCGGGGCACCCGACTTTTACTCTCTGCATTGCGCGGAAGAGGAGCTGAGCGCTCGCACCAACTCCCACACGCCGCGCATGAAGCGGGGGATAAAGGCCTGCAATAAACATTAGCGCCGCGGGGAATACGAAAATGCAAAATAATGCTTGACAAAAGGAGGATTGGCCATTATAATACCCACGCAAAACAAAGAAGGTACGGCATCCCCGACCTCACCCGGCGCCGACGGCAGCCGCGGTCAAGATGGACTGAAACTGTGAAAACAGGTTTATTCTGTGCGGGTGCTGTACACCCGCGCTTTTTTGTACAAATGCTGGAGGTGTTTTTCATCGCAACTACGACGCACGAGATCAATGAAGAGATTCGCGACCCGCAGGTCAGACTGATTTCCGAAGAGGGCGAACAGCTCGGGATCGTCACTGCGGAGGAAGCCCTGCGCATTGCAACCGAAGCCGGCTTTGACCTGGTCAAGATCGCGCCGAATTCCGTCCCGCCGGTCTGCCGCATCATGGACTACGGCAAGTTCCGTTTTGAACAGACCAAGAAGGAAAAGGAAGCCAAAAAGAACCAGCGCGTGATCGAGATCAAAGAGATCCGCATGTCTCCCGGCATCGACACGAACGACTTCAACACCAAGCTGAAGAACGCGCAGAAGTTTCTGAACGACGGTGATCGCGTCAAGGTTTCGATTCGCTTCCGCGGCCGTGAGATGGCCCACACCGAGATCGGGGCGGACCTTCTGAAGGACTTTGCCGAAAAGTGCGCGGTGATTGCCAACATGGACAAGGCGCCGAAGCTGGAGGGGAGGAACATGTCGATGTTCCTGTCGCCGAAGCCGGTTGTGCCGCCCAAGAAACCCGCGAAACCCAAACAGCCGAAACCCGCGCCGGAAGAAAAGCCGGCAGAGGCAGAACCCGCCGGAGCGGAGACCGCCGAGGCGGAATAAAATAACGGAGTTGACGGGCCATAAGCCCGATCAGGAAGGAGAGTATTGTCATGCCCAAACTGAAGACCCACAGCGGCGCGAAGAAAAGATTCAAGATCACCGGCAGCGGAAAGGTGAAGCGCGCCCACGCGTATAAGAGCCATATCCTCACCAAGAAGGACACCAAGCGTTGCCGCCGCCTCCGTTCGGAGACCTATGCGGATGTGACGAATGTTGCCACCATCAAGAAAATGATCCCTTATAAATAAGGGCAGACGTGTTGACAGGAGGATATAATAATGGCAAGAGTTAAAGGCGCAATGATGACCCGCAAGCACAGAAACAAGGTGCTCGGGCTCGCGAAAGGATATTGGGGCAACAAGTCCCGCCACTTCAAGATGGCGAAGGAACAGATGATGAAGTCCGGCCGCTATGCCTATGTCGGCCGCAAGCAGAAGAAGCGTGACTATCGTCGTCTCTGGATCACCCGCATCAGTGCCGGATGCAAGATGAACGGCATGAACTATTCGACCTTCATGCACGGCCTGAAAGCGGCCGGCGTCGACATGAACCGCAAGATGCTCTCTGAGACCGCGCTTCATGACCCCGCTGCCTTCACCGCCCTCTGCGATCTGGCAAAGAAGGCCATCGCCTGATTCGAAACCAAAGGCTGTCTCGTCCGAGGCAGCCTTTTCAGTTTCAGTTCGATTGATACGCAGCAGCGTTTCCCCATAGGATGCGCGGCGGGGAAGCCTTTGTGCGAGGGGAAACCTTCCTGTCCGCGCAGCGGCAGAAAGCCGGGTACGGGCATAAATGCCCAACAGATGAGATGAATGAAAAAAACAGGGATTTCTTTATAAAGGATACGCCGGGACGCTGCCTTGTCAGCCTGCTGGCGCTGGGCATCATCGGGCTGCAGCGCGCGCTGAGAGGGAACACCGCGCTCATGCGGCGGCTTTCTGCCGACTTTGTACGGCCGCTGCACCGTCGGCTTTCCGTATTGACGGACAGGGTGCCGTTCTCGATTGCCGAGCTGCTGATCCTGCTGGCGGGTATCTATGTGCTCTTCCTGCTGATTCGTACCGTTGTGCGCCTGATCCGGGAGGGAGAGCGCCTGCGGACACTCGGCCTGCTCGTCATGAGTGTCGGCAGTCTGGTCCTCGCGGTCTATGCGGGCTTCTGCATCCTGTGGGGCGTGTTCTATTACGGCGATGACTTTGTGACGCGCGCAGGCTTCGAGACCCGGCCCATCTCGAGTGAAGAGCTTGAGAGCGTGACGGCGTATTTTGCGAAGCTTGCAAACCGATATTCTGCCGAGGTGCCGCGGGACGCGGAGGGCGTCTGCGCCAGCGACCGGAAGGCCGTGCTTCAGAAATCCCGGACGGTTTATCGCGAGGCCGAGCGCCGCTGCGACGAACTGGCGGGCCCGCCGGTGGCGGCGAAGCCGTTTTTCTTTTCCCGGCTGCTGAGCCTGACGGACTTTTCCGGCTTTTTCTTCCCCTTTACGGCGGAGGCAAACGTGAACACGGACTTCCCGCCGCCCCTTTTCGCTGCGACGGTGGCGCACGAGCTGGCCCATCAGCGCGGCGTGGCAAAGGAACAGGAGGCCAATTTCTGCGCGGTGTATGCCAGCCTTCTTTCCGGGGACCCGGACTATTGCTATTCGGCCAGTCTGATGGCCTATACCTACCTCGGCAACGCCCTGTATCAGGCGGACTATGAAGCGTGGGAGAGGATCTATGACAGCCTGAACGACGACGTGCTGCGGGACTTCGCGGCGAATCGGAGCTACTGGCAGGCGTACGAGACGCCGGTCCAGACGATCTCGAACACGGTGTACGAGGGCTTCCTCTACAGCTATGATCAGGACATGGGCCTCAAAAGCTACGGCGCCTGCGTCGACCTGCTGGTATGCGAGTATCTGGATAAAGTTCAAAGTTGAAAGTGAAAAATCCCACCCTCGGAGGAGGGTGGGATAACTGTTTTTGGAGAAGGATTACTCCATCTTGCCCAGGGCGTGCTTGGCGGCGATCATGCCGAAGGTGTAGCAGCGGCCGAGGGATAGGCCGGTCTGGTGGAACGGATAGTCCGCGCCGCCGTAGAACGGGCCGCCCAGGTTGCCGACGGCATACAGGCCTTCGATGACCTTGCCGTCCGCAGTCAGCGCCTGCGCATTCTCGTTGGTCATGATGCCCGAGTCGATCGAGCTGACGCGGATGTGCTTGCGGAGACCCCAGAACGGAGCCTGTTTGATGGGCTTCATGTACTTCGAGGGCTTGCCGAAGTCAACGTCTTCGCCATTCTCGCAGAGCTCATTGTAGCGTTCAACCGTGGCCTTGAAGGTCTCGGGATCGATGTCAAGCTCCTTGGCCAGGTCTTCCAGCGTGTCGCACTTATGGGCGTCGATGAGGTTCACGAAGACGCCGGGGTGCTCGCCGTCGCTGGGGATGTAGTTCTCCATCTTGTCGGCGGGATAGCTTCTGCTGACAAAGTCCTCTGCGGGCCACTCTTCATAACTGCTGTCATAGACCTGGCAGTACCAGCCCTTCGAGCCGTCCGGATGGTTCGCGTCGACGTTGTCGCCCTTGTAGGAGGGCTGGAACTTGGTGACGTTGCCCATATAGACAAAGCCGGTGTACTCGTTGGTGAAGCGCTCGCCGTTCATGTTGACGTACAGGAAGGGCTCTTCATACATCTGGGCCGAGTCAAAGTCGTGCATCATCTTGGTGTGGCCGAGCGGCTCCATCTTGGCGCCGGCAGCCAGGGCCATGACGTGGCCGTCACCGGTCTTGTGATACTGCTTCTTGTCGTAGGCAGCCGTGTCGGGGCACCAGCGGGCGACCATCGGGTCGTTGTTCATATAGTCGCCGGTGGCGAGAATGACGGCCTTGGAAGCGTTGAACTGGATGTACTTGCCGTTGACGTCCTTGCCGATGACACCGACAACCTTGTCGCCGTCCTTGACCAGCTGAACACCCGGCGTCTCATAGAAGACCTCGAGATCGGGGCACTTTGCCATGACGTTGTTCAGGACGTTCTTCAGCACGTTGCCGACGTTCTGCGGCTTCGGGCCGATCCACGGCGCCATGAAGTAGCAGTGGTCGTCACCGTAGTCATAGGTGTCCTGACGGTCCTGCCATACGCCGGTGAGGTCGGCGCTGGTGCTCAGGTAGGCGAACAGGCCGTTGCCGTCGTTGAGCAGCTCGGCGCTTCTGGCATTGTCGTCGATCTTGCTGCCGTCGCCGTACTCGGTCTCCTGGGTCAGACCGGCGCGGTTCCAGTACCACAGCAGGGCTTCCTCAGAGTTGTGGGCATAAGCGCGCAGCAGCTTTTCGTCGGAGCGCCAGTTGTTCAGGCTGTTGGTGTGGTGAACCCACTTCTCGATGCCTGCGGGGGTGGACTTCTCTTTGATGATGGCGGAGGCACAGTTGCCCTGAGAGACAACCTCGACCTCTTTCTGGAGCAGGGCAACCTTGGCACCCAGCTCGGCAGCCCAGCAGGCCGCGGGGACACCGCCAGCACCGGCGCCGACGACAACGATGTCATACTCTTTGGTCTCTTCCGGGGTGATGGGCCAGAGCTCGGCAGCGGAGGCCTCGACCTCTTCCTTCGTCAGCTCGGCGGGAACCTCATAATCACCGGCCTCGGTGGCGGCAGCGGCAACCTCGACGGCCTCGCCCTTTGCCTGGGCAATGCAGGCCTCGGCAGCCTTCTTCGCACCGATGGAGGTCTCGGTGGCGGTGGCGACAGCGTCGATCTCGGCACTCTGGGCGTCGAGGATCATCTGGGCCAGCTCGTCGCCGTGCAGACCGCCGATGCTCGGGGTCTCTTTCGAGACGTCGACCTTGACGTCGGTGATGCTGTTGGCGTCGAAGGTCATCGTGACGGTGACTTCTTCATGGCCTCTCGCAGTGGCGGAATAGGTGCCGGGGGTGTAGATGCCTTCCTCGGCGAAGGCCGTGGTGCCAAGACCGACACCGGCCATGGCGAGGGTCGCGGCGCCTGCCAGGGAACCCTTCAGGAAGTTTCTTCTGGAGATGTTTTCAGACAAGATGAATCGCCTCTTTCTTGAAAAATTTGCATTATATGCTATAATCTTTTTACACCCTGTCCCGGGTACAGGGTCAAGGGGAAAATCAGACATTTTTTAATTTTTGTATGGAGTTTTCCAGAAAGACTTCTCCTATGAAGACAAACACCCTTTCCAACCTCTCCGGCGTGAACGCCGAAACCATCCGGAAATACCGGGACCGCAGTCTCCTGAGGCCGGCATGCAATCCGGAAAACGGCTATTATGAATACTCCCAGGCCGACTTCCTCAATCTGCTGTATATCCGTAAGCTGCGGGGGGCAAATCTGTCCATCGACAGCATTGCGGGCACCTATGTCTGCGATGAGAGCGAATCGCTTCGCCAGGAATATGAAAAAACGCTGGAGGACCTGCAGAAGCAGATCCGCCAGCTGAAGCGGAAAGAGATGATGCTGCGCCTGACCTATCGCCACTATGAACGCGACGCGGCCAGCACGGGGAAGATTTCGGAGATCGAATCCTTCGGTACGAAATATGATATGTATTTCGAAAGCGAGGTTATCCCGGAGGAAATGAATGCGTGGATTCGGAACGTAGATCTGTTCACGCTGGTCATCAACATCCGGAAGGAGTTTTTTGAGGCCGAGAGCCTGCCGGAGCGGATTCCCTTCCGCATCGGCATGGGGACCTATCAGGATGTGCTGGAAGAAGAGCAGATTTCCATACCGGAAGAGGCGGCCGTGTTCCCCGAGGGGCGCTATGTGAGCTTTTTCCTGGCGATCGACAATCTGCAGTCCTTTGAGAGCGGGAAGCTGGATGAGGTGCGGAAGTATCTGAAGGAAAACGGCCTGCAGCCCGCCAGCGATACCACGGCCTATCTCTACCGCGTCACCTTCGCCGACACGGGCTATCACTTTCACTTCTGCGTCCGGTTACGGGTAAAGGAAAGCTGAAGTTCAAAGATTCATGTTCAAAGTTCAGAGACGATATAAAAAACTCCTGCCGTGCAGCAGGAGCTTTTTTATCAGTTTTTCAGGCTGTGGAGGGGGGCGGGAATGCGGCCGCCGCGGGCAATAAACTCGGCGGCGGATTCGCGGTGCAGCGGGATGACCGGGGCCGAGCCCAGCAGACCGCCGAAGTCTACCCGGTCGCCGACCGTCTTACCGACGGCCGGGATCAGGCGGACGGCGGTGGTCTTGCCGTTGACCATGCCGATGGCGGCCTCGTCCGCAATGATGGCCGAGAGCGTCTCGGCACTCGTGTCGCCGGGGACGGCGATCATGTCCAGACCGACCGAACAGACACAGGTCATCGCCTCCAGCTTATCCATCTGCAGGACGCCCTCCTCGGCGGCGCGGATCATCCCGGCGTCCTCCGAGACGGGAATAAAGGCGCCCGAGAGGCCGCCCACGTGGCTGGATGCCATGACGCCGCCCTTCTTGACCGCGTCGTTCAGCAGGGCCAGCGCGGCGGTGGTGCCGTGGGTGCCGCAGCGCTCCAGCCCGATGAGCTCGAGAATCTCGGCCACGCTGTCGCCCACCGCCGGGGTGGGGGCGAGAGAGAGGTCGACCACGCCGAAGGGGACATCCAGACGGCGCGAGGCTTCCTGCGCGACCAGCTGACCCATGCGGGTGATCTTGAAGGCGGTGCGCTTGATGGTCTCCGAGACCACGTCGATGCGCTCGCCCCGGCAGCTGCGCAGGGCACCGGCCACGACGCCCGGACCCGAGACGCCCACGTTGATGACGCATTCCGGCTCGCCGACGCCGTGAAAAGCCCCGGCCATGAAGGGGTTGTCCTCCACGGCGTTGCAGAAGACCACCAGCTTGGCACAGCCGATGGGGTCGATGTCGGCTGTCTCACGGATGATCCGGCCCATGAGCGCGACCGCGTCCATATTGATGCCGGCGCGGGTCGAGCCGACGTTGACGCTGGCGCAAACCAGCTTCGTCCCGGTCAGCGCCCGGGGGATCGAGCGGATCAGCCTCAGGTCGCTCTCACTGAAGCCCTTCTGGGCGAGGGCCGAGAAACCGCCGATGAAGTTGATGCCGACCGCATGGGCAGCGCGGTCCAGGACCCGGGCGAGGGGGGCGTAGTCCTCCGATTCACAGGAGGCCGCGACCAGCGCGATGGGCGTCACCGAGACGCGCTTGTTCACGATGGGGATGCCGTATTCCTGCTCGATGCCCTCACAGACCGGCACCAGCCGCTCGGCCCTGCGGCAGAGCTTGTCATAGATCTTTTCTCCGCAGCGTGTCAGATCCGAGTCGGCGCAGTCCAGCAGGCTGATGCCCATGGTGACGGTGCGGATGTCGAGATGCTGCTGGCCGATCATCTCGATGGTCTGGAGGATCTCGCTGCTGTTCATCAGATAGCTCATATGCGGTGCATCGCCTCAAAGATATCCGAGCGCTGGATATGGATGTCCAGCAGGCGCTCCTGCCCCTTCTCGTGCAGCCAGTTCTGCAGCTCGTGGAAGGGCAGGGGACAGGCGTCCAGATCGACCAGCATGATCATGGCAAAATACTCCTGCATGACCGTCTGGCTGATGTCGAGGACATTGATGTCCCGCTCGGCCAGCAGCGCCGTCACATAGGCGATGATGCCGCGGGTGTCTTTTGCAAAAACGCTGACAATTGCTTTCATGGAAAACCTCCGGGAATCAAGTTCTCCGTCATTCTATCGCAAGGCAGGTCAAAATTCAATACCCGTTCAGCGCTTTCTTCCTACGCGCGAAAGAGCAAGCCTTTGTATAAATCGACAGAAATGCCGCCAAATCGCAGGCTTGTCAGAAACTTATCTTGTTTAAAAAACCAATTCTCTATGGACATAGGCCCTGCTTTTATGGTATGATAAAATGGTATTCTTGGGAAATCATTTTTCGAGGTGAAGCTTATGACCCATACGTTTAAGGGCGGCGTGCATCCCAACTACAGGAAGGCACCGGACGTGTCGATCTCTGTAGTCGCGCCCCCTGCACAGGTGATTATCCCGATGGCCCAGCATATCGGCGCTCCCTGCAATCCGGTGGTCAAGGTGGGCGACTATGTCAAAATGGGCCAGGTCGTGGGAGACAACCCGGCACCTGTATCCGCACCGGTCCACTCCTCGGTCTCCGGCAAGGTGGTTGCCGTCGAGCCGAGGCCGCATCCCCTTGGAGATACCATTATGGCCGTCGTCATCGAGAACGACTTTCAGGACACCCCCTGCGAGGATCTCAAGCCGCTGACGGCGGAGCAGCTGAAGGACCCGGATGCCATCCTGAACCGCATGCGCGAGGCCGGCGTGGTCGGCATGGGCGGCGCCATGTTCCCGACCCACTTCAAGGTGCGCGGCGGCATCGGCAAAGTGGACAAGCTGGTCATCAACGGCGCCGAGTGCGAGCCCTATCTGAACGGCGACCATCTGACCATGCTGAATTATCCGGAGCAGCTTTTAAAGGGCATCGAGCTTGTCCGCATCGCGAGCAATGTGGAGAAGGCCTATTACGGCATCGAAGTCAACAAACAGGACGCCATCGACCTGCTGAACTCCTTCCATCCCGAGCAGTACGGCATCGAGATCGTCCCCGAGGCGGTCAAGTACCCCCAGGGCGGTGAGAAGATGCAGGTCAAGGCTGTCACCGGGCGCGAGGTCAAGCCCGGCGCGCTGCCCTCGGGCGTCGGCTGCAACGTGGTGAGCACGCGGACCTGCTATGCGGTGTACCAGGCCTGCTATGAGGGCCGACCGGTGATCGACCGCATCGTCACCGTCTCCGGCAGCGCCCTCGGCCATACCAGCAACGCTCTCACGCGGGTCGGCACGCCGCTCGGCTACCTTGCCGAGCAGTGCGGCGGCTTTGTCAGGCCCCCGCGCAAGATCGTCCTGGGCGGCCCGATGATGGGCATCTGTGCCACCAGCTTTGATGCCCCGACCATCAAGGGCAACTCCGGCGTTCTCTTCTTCACCGAGGAAGAGGATAAGAACATCAGGGATCCTCACTGCATCCGCTGCGGCAGATGCGTGGAGGTCTGCCCGATGAATCTGGAGCCGCTCTTCATGTATATGTATTACACCAAAAACGACTATGAGAATCTGGAAAAATACCATGTCATGGAATGCTTCGAGTGCGGCAGCTGCTCCTACATCTGCCCGGCGAGAATGCCGCTGACCCACGCCTTCAAGACGGCCAAGCTCATGTTCCAGGCCAAGGCAGCGAAAGATAAGGCCGCGGAGGCGGCCAAGGCGGCAAAGGAGGCGAAGAAATGAGCGAGCAGAAGGAAAGAATCATTCTGGATGTAGCGTACCAGCCGCAGGTGCGCACCGACCGCGACACCCGCAGGCTGATGCTGGACGTGATCATCGCCCTGATGCCCTCCATCATCGTCGCTGTGCTCCAGTTCGGCCTGAACGCCGTGATCCTGTGCGTGTCGGGCGTGGTCTCGGCGGTGTTCTGGGAGTGGGGCTATCGAAAGCTCTTCAAAAAGAGCACGGACATCGGCGATCTCTCCGCCGTTGTGACGGGCCTGCTTCTGGCCCTGACCCTGCCGGCCCTGGCGCCCTGGTGGATTCCGGTGATCGGCACGCTGTTCGCCATCGTCATCGTCAAGCAGCTCTACGGCGGCATCGGCCGCAACTTCCTGAACCCGGCCCTGGCTGCCCGCGCCTTCCTGCTGGCGAGCTATGCGACGCTGATGTCGGCCTGCCCCGTCCCCAACGCTCTGAGCGGGACTGTGGACGGCGTGTCGATGGCGACGCCGCTGGCCTCGCTCTACGGCGTCGGCTCCATGCCCGCAATGTTCAGCATGGGCAGGCTCTTTATGGGCTACATCCCCGGCTGCATGGGCGAGATCAGCGCGCTGGCCACCCTGATCGGTGCGGGCTATCTGCTTTACCGCAATGTCATCTCCTGGCGGATTCCGGCCTCCTTCATCGGGACGGTGGCCCTGGTCACCCTGATCTTTGGGGGCAAGGGCTTCGGCCACGGCGAGTGGATGCTGTATAACCTCCTCTCCGGCAGCCTGCTCTTCGGCGCCTTCTTCATGGCGACCGACTATGCCACGAGCCCCGTGACGATGAAGGGCCAGCTGCTCTTCGGCGCGGGCTGCGGCCTGCTGACGGTGCTGATCCGCTATTTCGGCGGCTTCCCCGAGGGGACGACCTATGCCATCCTGATCATGAACCTCTGCACCTGGGCGATCGACAAGGCCTTCCGCCGCCATCCCTTCGGCGTCACCAAAGGCGATCTGATGCTCAAAAAGGCGCAGGCGGTCATCGCGAAGGAGGAGAAGAGATGAAGGACAACAAGATTCTGAAGCTTGCGTTCGTTCTGCTCGTCATCTGCGCGGTGACGGCCGGCATCCTCGGCGTTGTCAATGCCCTGACCGCCCAGCGGATCTATGACATGGCGCACGCGAAGGAGTTTGAGGCCTACGCGGTGGTGCTGGAGTCCTCCTCCGGCTACTCCGAGGTGTCGTTTGACAAGGAGGCCTTCCCGACCGTGGACAGCATCATGTCCTCCAACGACGGCAACGGCTATGTGGTGAAGTCCACCTTCTCCGGCGCCCAGGGCAGCATTACCATGGTCTGTGGCGTCGACAACGATCTCAAGTGCACCGGCATCTCGATTATCGAGCATTCCGAGACCTCCGGTCTCGGCGCCGTGGCGGCCGCGAACTCGGCGGCCGGCGATGCCTTCCGAGCCCAGTTCATCGGCCAGGGAAGTGACATCGCGCTCTCCAAGGCCGGCGGCAGCATCGATGCGCTGGCCGGCGCGACGATTACCTCGAACGCGGTTACCGGGGCGACGGCTACATCCATCGCCGCGGTCGAGAGCGTGAAAGCCTAAAGGAGGGGTGAGAGTATGAATCGCAGACAACAGTTCAGAGAAGGCCTGATTACCAACAACCCCGTCCTCGTTCAGCAGATCGGCATGTGCGCCACCATGGCCATCACCACGACGCTCTTCAACGGCGTCGGCATGGGCCTGTCGGTGCTGATCATCCTGACCTGCTGCAACGTCGTGGTTGCGGCCCTGCGCAGCATCATTCCCGAAGAGATCCGTCTGGCCATCTTCGTCGTGGTCATCGCGGGCTTCGTCACCATCGTGGACCTGCTTCTGCAGGCCTATATCCCGGCGCTCAGCGCGGCCCTCGGCGTGTTCATCCCGCTGATCGTCGTCAACTGCATCATCATCGGCCGTGCGGAGGCCTTCTGCCAGAAGCACAGCGTGAAGGATTCCTTCTTCGACGGCATCTTCCAGGGCCTCGGCTACACGGTGGTGCTGATCATCATGTGCGTTTTCCGCGAGTTTGTCGGCTCCGGCCGCTTCGGCGGCGGCCTCATCGATATCGCAAACGGCTTCCGCTTCACGCTGGACGGCACGGGCGGCGGTATCCAGATCTTCCCCGAGGCCTACGGCATCTCCATCATGAACCTGCCCTTCGGCGGCTTTCTGACCCTCGGCCTTCTGATCGGGCTGATGCAGGCCGCGCTGAAGAAGAGCGAGAAGAAGAAAAAATCGGCGGAACGCGCGGCAAAAGAGGCCGCACTGCAGAAGGAGGTTGAGGAATAATGCTTGCGAAAATCGTTGAAATATCCCTCGGCGCCATCCTCATCAACAACTTTATCTTTTCCCAGTTTCTCGGCTGCTGCCCCTTCCTGGGCTGCTCGAACAAGGTGGACACCGCCACCGGCATGGGCCTCGCCGTTGTCTTCGTCATGGGCTTTGCCTCGGCCATCTGCTGGGTGATCGACAACTACATCCTGGTGCCGCTGGGTCTGGCCTTCCTTGAGACGCTGGCCTTCATCCTGGTCATCGCGGCGCTGGTTCAGCTGGTCGAGATGTTCCTGAAGAAGGCGGTCCCGTCCCTGTACTCGGCCCTCGGCATCTATCTGCCCCTCATCACCACCAACTGCGCCGTGCTGGGCGTTGTGCTGCTGAACGTGCAGAACAACTACAATTTCATCGAGTCGGTCGTCTACGGCATCACCGGCGGTCTCGGCTTCATGCTGGCGATCGTGCTGTTTGCCTCCGTGCGCGAGCGGACCCAGTTTTCGGATTATCCCGAATGCTTCGAGGGCTTCCCGATCTGCCTGGTTTCGGCCGCCCTGGTCGCCCTGGCCTTCATGGGCTTCAGCGGCATGAAGATCCTGTGATCGGAAGGGAGGCAGAATCAGATGAAAACAATTCTGTTGGCGATGCTCGTCCTCGGCGCTCTCGGCGGTCTGTTCGGTGCGCTGCTGGCATTTGCCTCCAAGATCTTCCATGTGGAGGTTGACCCGAAGCAGGCCCAGATCCGCTCCTGCCTCGCCGGCGCCAACTGCGGCGGCTGCGGTTATCCCGGCTGCGACGGTTATGCGGCCGCCGTGGCGGCGGGAGAGGCCCCGACCAACAAGTGCGTCGCCGGCGGCGAGGCCACCGCGATCGAGGTCGCGGCCATCATGGGCGTCAGCGTTGACGCGGCCGAAAAGATGGTTGCCTTTGTACCCTGCAGCGGTTCTGCGGAAGCGGCCGAGCTCCGCTTCAACTATAACGGACCCGAGGACTGCCGCGCGGCCATGCTCTTCGGCGGCAACAGCAGCAAGCTCTGCACCTTCGCCTGCATCGGCCTGGGCAACTGCGCCAAAGCCTGCCAGTTTGACGCCATGCACATCATCGACGGCGTTGCCCGTGTGGATCGGCTGAACTGCGTCGGCTGCGGCGCCTGCGTGGAAGCCTGCCCGAAGGACATCGTCAAGCTCATCCCCGAGAAGCAGAAGATCATGCCCGCCTGCAGCAGCAGGGACAAGGGCGCCGCGGTCATGAAGATCTGCAAGGTCGGCTGCATCGGCTGCATGAAGTGCCAGCGCGAATGCCCGGCGGACGCGATCACCGTCAAGGACAACCTGGCCGAGGTGGATGTCACCAAGTGCGTCCAGTGCGGCCACTGCGCCGATATCTGCCCCCGCGGCATCATCACCTACTTCGGCCCGGAATATCAGAACCGCTGAAAGGAATATAGAATGGATATCAAACTGAAAATCGAGGGCATGATGTGCCCAAAGTGTGAAGCCCGCTGCAAAAAGGCTCTCGAGGCTGTCGCGGGTGTTGAAAAGGCAGAGGTCAGCCATCAGGAGGGCAGTGCCCTCGTCACCGGCACAGACCTCGACACCGCGGCCCTGAAGGCTGCCGTCGAAGAGGCGGGCTACAAGGTCCTTGCCTGAAATAACAAAAAAGACGCGTTCGACGCGTCTTTTTTGCTTTCAGGCTTCTTTTTTACTGGGCCTTTTTTTCGGCGAGGTACTCGTTGATCTTCTTGAGTACGGCTTCCACGTTCAGCCCGTGCACGGCACAGGCGTCTTCCAGGCTCTCGCCGATGGACGAGGGGCAGCCGACACAGTGCATGCCGCACTGCATGAGAACATAGGCGATGCCCATGTCGTATTCGAGCATTTCGCCCATCGTAGTCTGACGGGTAATTTCCATATATTTCATCTCCTGACGGTTGGGTTTGCCTCATTATAACCAAGCCGATCAGGTTTGTCAATTCTTCGGTTAGCGATATCGAATTCCAGCTGTGAATTCTCTGTAAATTCATCTTGCATTGCCGAGCGGAAAAGAGTTATAATAACTTAGTTTGATCGTTCATACGGAGGTAGACATATGGTTCGTATCGCTCCGTCGCTTCTGGCGGCCGATTTTTCGCGCCTTGCGGAGGAAATGGAGGATGTCCGGCTCGCCGGCGCCGACTGGCTCCACTATGATGTGATGGACGGCTGCTTCGTGCCGAATATCTCCATGGGCATTCCCGTTCTCGAATCGATCCGGAAGGCCACGGGCATGTTCCTGGACGCCCACCTGATGATCACCGAACCGGTCCGCTATGCGCAGGCATTCTGCCGGGCAGGCGCGGACCTGGTCAATATCCATGTCGAGGCCGACAGACCCGAGGAGATCGAGAGAGCGCTCCGGCTCATAAAGGACGAGGGAAAGCGCTGCGGCATCACGCTGAAGCCGGCGACCTCCTGGGAGGCGGCCCGGCCGTATCTGGACCTTGTCGACCTGATCCTCGTCATGACGGTGGAGCCGGGTTTCGGCGGACAGCATTTCATGGCCGAGCAGATGGACAAGCTCCGTGCCCTCCGGCATGCACTCGATGAGAGCGGACGCAGCATCCTGCTCGAGGTGGACGGCGGGGTGGACCCCGAGACGGCGCCCGTCTGCATTGAAAACGGCGCCGACGTGCTCGTCGCGGGCAGCGCGGTCTTTCACGCCCCCGACCGCCGCGAGGCCATCCGCCGCCTCCGGGGAAACTGATTAAAGGAGATTTCTACTCATGGCATTTTTTCCGGCTGCTCTTGACAATCTGATCGATCGCTTTGCCGCGCTTCCCGGTATCGGCCGGAAGAGCGCCCAGCGCCTTGCCTTCTACGTGCTGTCCCTGCCTGACAGCGAGGCGAACGCCTTTGCCGAGGCGATCACGGCGGCCAAGCGCGACGTCAGACAGTGCCGTTGTGTCGGACCCGAAGGACGTGCTGAGCATCGAGCGTGCCCGCGAATACAACGGCCTGTACCATGTCCTGCACGGCGTCATCTCACCCATGAATCACATCGGCCCGGACGACATCGGCGTGAAGGAACTGCTGATGCGGGCGGCAGATGACGAGGTGCAGGAGGTCATCATGGCGACAAACCCCGATACCGAGGGCGAGGCCACCGCCATGTACATCTCGCGCCTGCTGAAACCCTTTGAGATCAAAGTAACCCGTCTGGCTTACGGCATTCCCGTCGGCTCGAATCTCGAGTTCGCCGACGACGCAACCCTGACCCGCGCCCTGGAAGGAAGAACAGAAATCTGAGAAAAGCTGTTTAAAAGAGAGTTAAAAGAGAGAGAAAGAAAAAAAGGAGACGGAATGACACCGAAACTGAAAATCATCCCGCTCGGCGGACTGGGGGAAGTTGGGAAAAACATGACGGTCGTGGAGTTCGGAAACGACCTCATTATCATAGACTGCGGCATGGGCTTTCCAGATGAGGACATGTACGGCATCGACGTGGTCCTGCCGGATATCACGTATCTGCGCAACAATGCCAGCCGCATCCGGGGCATGATCATCACCCACGGCCATGAGGACCATATCGGCGCGGTTCCCTATGTCCTGCAGGAG
>ONGJ01000021.1 GCA_900317375.1 uncultured Eubacteriales bacterium | reverse complement strand
ACAGAGAAAGGAAGGCATTCTGCCGCCGAAGGAAGACTGACCGGCAGCGGAGGTCAGTACGGAAAGAACAACGGCAGATGAAAACGGGGAGGGAAACATGAAGACACCGGAACTGCTGTCCCCAGCAGGGGATCTGGATCGGGTTCATACGGCACTGCTCTACGGGGCGGATGCCGTCTATCTTGCGGGCAGACTGTTCGGCATGCGCGCAAAGTCGGTCAGCTTTCAGGATACGGAGCTTGAGCAGGCGATCCGTCTGATCCATGAGCGGGGTAAAAAAGCATATATCACATGCAATGTGCTGCCCCGGGAGAAGGAACTGGCGCTTGTCCCGGACTATTTCGCCTTCCTGCAGGAGCTGGGAGCGGACGCGCTGATCCTGGCGGATCTCGGGCTGCTTCGCATGGCGGAGCGTCATGCGCCGAAATGCGCAAGACATGTCAGCACGCAGCTGGGGGTACTGAACAGCGAAACCGCGTCTTTCCTGTATGACCTGGGCGCGGATACGGTGGTGCTTGCCCGGGAGTGCAGCATGGAAGAAATCCGCGAAATCCGTACGCACTGTCCGCCGGCGCTTCGCATCGAGGCCTTTGTCCACGGCGCCATGTGCGTCTCGTTCTCGGGAAGATGCCTGCTGTCCAATTATCTGACGGGAAGAGATTCCAACCACGGCGAATGTGCCCAGCCCTGCCGATGGAAATACCATCTTGTGGAGGAGACCCGGCCGGGACAATACATGGAGATCTCGGAAAGCGGGGGAACCTTTATCCTGAACGCAGAAGACCTGTGCATGATCGAGCATCTGGCAGATCTTCGGGACGCCGGTGTCGACAGCTTTAAAATCGAGGGGAGAATGAAGTCTGCTTATTATACCGGCGCCGTTACCAACGCCTATCGCATGGCCCTGGATGCCCTGGAGAGGGGCGAAACACTGCCTGTCGGCGCAGCGGAGGAGTGCGAGGCTGTCAGCCATCGCCCATACGGCACCGGATTCTACTACGGGCAGCCAAGGCAGTATTATCCGGATTCCCTCTACCGTTCGACAGCAGAAATCAAAGCGGCAGTGGTCGCCTGTGATGAAAACGGCAGGGCGCTGCTGAGGCAGCGCAACAAGATCAGGCCGGGAGACCGGCTGGAGCTTCTGCTTCCGGGGACGGACGGCATTCCCTTCACTGTGGAAGAACTGCGGGATGAAAGCGGTGAAAAGATCCCCGATACCCGCCGCGCCGACATGCTCTTCCAGATGCAGATCCCGAAAGCCGCAGAACCTTATACCATCGTCAGAAGCGCCCGGACTGCATGCGGCTGAGAAAAAACAGGCGGGCTTGCAGACAGCAGCCGTTTCTGATATAATAAACTCTGTTTTATTATCGGAAGCGGCTTCGGCGCTTCCCGAGCCCTGCAGAGAGCGAGGTGTGCAGTGAAATCCAGAAAGTCTTTCCAGAAGAATCTTGAACCGACAGAGATCCTCTGTCTGGTCTTTATGGCTCTGTTTGCCCTGGCGGCGCTGCTCCTCAAGCATTACAGGCTGGCCGCGGCGGAAGGAGCCGTGTTCCTGGTCCTGCTCGTCATGCTGGTAGTCGCGCGCCAACGCAAGGCAAAAGCGCTGGATGCCTATATCGAGTCGATCACCTATGACACCGAAAACGCGAAAAACAGCACGCTGCTGAGCTTTCCGCTGCCGATGGCGGTCTTTCGGCTTTCCAACTCCGAGGTGGTATGGGGCAACGATGCCTTCTTTGCCATGTTCGGTATTAACGGGCCGCGTCTGGATTCACAGCTGGCGGTGCTGATCCCCGATTTCTCGGGCAAGTGGCTGATGGAGGGAAAGACCTGCTATCCCAGTCTGGTCGAAATCCGGAACCGCAAGTATCAGATGTACGGCAATCTGATCCGCGGGGAAAAGGATGACGAAAACAATGTCATCATGGGCATTACCTACTGGCTGGACGTCACGGATTATGACAACACCCGCATTCTTTACGAACGGTCACGCCCGATCCCGGGAGTGATCGTGCTGGACAATCTGGATGAACTGATGCGCAACTATCCCGACCGCGTCAAGAACGATATCCGCGAAAACGTGGAAGAACGCCTTCACCGGTGGAGCGAGAAATACCACGGGATTCTCCGCCGTTATGACAGAGATCGGTATCTCGCAGTATTCGAGAAAAAGGACCTTGACGAGATGCGCAGGGATCAGTTCCCGATCGTGGCGCAGATGCACGAGGTGGAAAATCCCAGCGGCATCCCGGCCAGCATCAGCATCGGCTTCGGCGAGGATGCCGGCAGCCTGGAAGAGGGCCTGCAGTTTGCCGATATCGGGACAGAGCTTGCCATCTCACGCGGCGGTGACCAGACCGTCATCAAGAACCGCCTCAGCTTTGAGTTCTTTGGCGGGCGCGGCTTTGAGATCGAAAAGCGCACGAAGGTCAAATCCCGCGTCATGGCCAACACCCTGGCAGAACTGATGAGGGATTCCTCGCACATCTTCGTCATGGGACACAAATATGCGGACCTGGATGCGGTGGGCGCCGATATCGGCATCTGCTGCATGGCAAGAAAGCAGGGCATCAAGGCCCATGTGATCATCGACCAGAGCCACAACGCGGCACAGCCGCTGCTCGAACGGGCGAAGAAGGACGCCGATTACCGGGATGTCTTTCTCTCGCCGCATGAAGCCATGATCATGGCGGATGCGAGGACGCTGCTGGTCGTTGTGGATACCAACCGGCCGGAGAGCGTCGAGGACGGAAGCCTGCTCGCATCCTGCAACCGGGTCGCCGTTATCGACCACCACCGGGTCGGCGCCACCTATATTCAGAACGCGGCGCTGGGATTTATTGAGCCCTATGCCTCGTCCACCTGCGAGCTGGTGACGGAGATCCTGCAGGAGCTGATGGAACCCACGGAGATGACGAAACTGGAGGCAGAGGCGCTGCTGGCAGGCATCGTGCTGGACACCAAAAGCTTTTCCATCCGGACGGGTGAGCGCACCTTTGACGCGGCAGCCTGGCTGCGCCGGGCGGGAGCCGAGACCGCGGAGGTGAAAAAGCTGTTCCAGATCGATATGGACACCACGGTGGCACGCTATAAGCTGATGCAGAATGCCCGCCTCTACCAGGGCATTGCCGTGGTCGTGACCGACGAGATGCAGAGCCGCATCGTCTCGGCACAGGCGGCGGACGAGCTGCTGAACATCTCGGGCGTGGAGGCCTCGGTTGTGGCATCGCCCGACGGCGAGGGCGGCATGTATGTCTCGGCCCGGTCCATCGGAGAGATGAACGTTCAGATCCTGATGGAGAAGCTGGGCGGCGGCGGAAACCGCAGCGCAGCGGCGGCCCGCCTCGCAGATACGACACCGAAGCAGGCGGAGGAGAAGATCCTGACCGCGATCAACGAATACTTTGCATAACAAAGTTCAAAGTTTAAAGTTCAAAGTTCAAAACGGGAGTGAACAAGATGAAAGTCGTATTTAATCAGGATGTCAGAGGACAGGGGAAAAAGGGCGAGATCAAGGAAGTATCCGACGGCTATGCCCGCAACTATCTGCTGCCGCGGAAGCTGGCCTCGGAGGCCACTGCGGATGCCCTCAACGCCATCAAGCTGAAGGAAAAAGCCAAAGCGGCGCAGGCGGCCAAGGAGAAGGCCGTTGCACAGGAATACGCCGAAAAGCTGGAGGCCGTTCAGGTGACGATCCGGGCGAAGGCCGGAAGCAACGGGAAGCTGTTCGGCGCAGTCACGTCGGAAGCGATCAGCAAGGCGCTGAAGGACCAGTTTGACATGGACATCGAGAAAAACAAGATCGTCCAGGCGGAACCCATCAAAAGCTACGGCAGCTATACCGTGAAGGCCAAGCTCGGCTACGAGGTGAGCGGAAACATTCATGTACTGGTAGTAGAAGGCTGACCCATGGACGAGCTGCTTGGGAGGAAGGTGCCGTATTCCGCACAGGCGGAGCAGGCAGTGGTCGGTTCGATCCTGATCGACCCGAGCTGCGTGCCGGCCGTGATGGAAAAGCTGCGCGCGGACGAGTTTTACGGAAAACTGAACCGGGACATCTACGAAACGGTTTACCATATGTTCGCCTACGGCATCACGGTTGACCCGGTCACGGTGCTGAACCAGATGCGGACCCGCGGGGTCTACCAGGACAACTGCGAACAGTATCTGGCCGAAGTGATGCGCATGACCCCGACAGCGGCCAACGTCCTGGAATATGCCGCAATCGTGCGGGACCGGGCGCTGCTGCGCCGGCTCGGCGAGGCGGCGGACGAGATCAACAGCATGGTCTATGAGGGGAGCGGGGAAGCGGATGCCGCGCTGGAGGCGGCAGAGAGGAAAATCTATGCCCTGCGCCAGGGGAGAAATGTCGGCGGCCTGGTTCCGGTCTCGTCGGTGGTTCAGACCGTCTTTGACCAGATGTCCGAGGCGGCGGATTCCGGGAAGAAGTTCCCGGGCATCTCGACAGGCCTTTCGGATCTTGACCGTATGATCCTGGGCCTGAACAAGTCCGAGCTGATCCTGATCGCGGCCCGTCCCGGCATGGGCAAAACCAGCATCGCCCTGAACATGGCCCTGTACGCGGGACTGAACCTGGGCAAGACGGTGGCGATCTTCTCGCTGGAAATGTCGCGGGAACAGCTGGTTTCGCGGTTGCTTTCGCGGGCGGCGCTGATCCCGTCGCAGAACCTGCAGACCGGGCAGCTGACCGACCGCCAGTGGCGGGATGTCACGGATGCCGCACAGAGCCTCAGCACCACAGATATCCGCATCGACGACAACCCGACCCTGACCGTATCGGACATGAACGCCCAGTGCCGGCGTGTGCAGAACCTCGACCTGGTGGTCATCGACTACCTGCAGCTGATGCAGTCCGCCGGCAGCGGACACAGCTGGTCCAACGAAAGCCGGACGCAGGCTGTCAGCGACATCAGCCGCATGCTGAAGATCATGGCGAAGGAACTCAACGTGCCGGTGGTCTGCCTGTCCCAGCTGTCGCGCGCCAACGAATCGCGCCAGGACAAGCGCCCGATGCTTTCCGACCTGCGCGAATCCGGCGCCATCGAACAGGATGCCGACGTGGTCATCGGTCTGTATCGTGACGGGTATTACAACAAGCAGAGCGAAAACCCGAACCTTGCCGAGGCCATCATCCTGAAAAACCGCAAGGGCGCGACAGGGACCGTCCCTCTCAACTGGCTGCCGGAATACACGTCGTTCTCGTCGGTGGAACGGCGATACGATGATGAGAACTGAGCCCAGAGCGGATCTGATCGATCCCTACGATATGCTGCCGGAGGGCAGCCGTGTGCTGTGTGCCGTTTCGGGCGGCGCGGACAGCATGTGCCTGCTGCACTGGCTGTCAGAGCTGCAGCAGGAGCGGGGGTTTCAGCTGGCTGCGGCCCATTTTGAACACGGCATTCGCGGGGCCGAATCGCTTCGGGATGCCGAATTTACAGCGGAACAGTGCCGGAAGCTAAAAGTCCCCTTCCGCTTCGGAAACGGCGATGTACCGGCCTTTGCCGCAGAGCAGAAGATCGGCCTGGAGGAAGCGGCAAGGATTCTGCGCTACCGCTTTCTGGAGGAGACCGCGGACAGGCTCGGCTGCGACCGGATCGCCACGGCCCACAATCAGAACGACAATGCCGAGACCATGCTGATGAACCTCTGCCGCGGGGCGGGCACGCGGGGCCTCACCGGCATCCCGCCGGTGCGGGGCAGGCTGATCCGGCCCCTGCTGATGACCGACCGGAAAACCATCGAGGCCTTCCTGCGGGAAAGAGGGATCCCCCACGTTGAGGACAGCAGCAACCGGGATGACCGGAACACGAGAAACCGGATCCGGCATCAGCTGATGCCGCTGCTGGAGGAGATGAACCCGTCGGTGCTTGCCGCCTTCAGCCGGACCGCCTCCCTGCTGCGGGAGGATGAGAAAACCCTCTGCCGGCTGGCGGAGGACTTTCTGGCGGCGCATCTGACAGAAAACCGGCTGCCGGCAGCGGAATTCAGAAAGCTGGAGCCGGCAGTTGCCTCCAGGGTCCTGCGTCTGCTGTGCGGAAGCGGCGTGAGCATGGAGCGCACGGAAGCCCTGATCGCCTTCGCAAAGGGGACGGAACGCGGCGTGCTGGAGCTTCCGGGCCGGAAGGTCCGGCGCCGGAAAGGGGAGCTCATATTTGAGTTCATAAATTAACGGCTTGTTCAAAACTTGCATCTTCTCAACTTGACACTTCTGTGGTAAGATACGTTTTACGGCTCAGCAGGCTGTCTGCCGCCGGAGGAAAGGATGTTTATGAAGGACGATATTGAACGCGTTCTCCTCTCGGAGGAAGAGATCCAGGCAAAGGTTTCGGAGATCGGCAAGCAGATCTCCCTGGACTTTGAAGGGAAAAACCCGATCTTTGTGGGCGTCCTGAAAGGATGCTTCATTTTCATGGCCGATCTGATGCGGAATGTGAGCATCCCCTGCTCCATGGACTTCATGGCGGTGTCCTCGTACAGCGGGACGACCTCTACCGGCGCCGTGAAGATCAACAAGGACCTGAGCGAGGACATCCTCGGCCGGCATCTGATCCTGGTGGAGGATATCCTTGACTCGGGCGTGACGCTGAACTATCTGAAACAGTATCTGACGGTTCGCCAGCCGGCCTCGATCCATATCGCGACGCTGCTGGACAAGCCCGCGAGAAGAAAGGCCCCCATACAGCCGGATTATTCCTGCTTTCAGGTGCCGGACGCCTTCGTGGTGGGTTACGGTCTGGATTATGATGAGCGCTATCGCAACCTGCCGTACATCGGCATCCTGAAGCCGAAAGTATACTCCTGAGCAATCTCCCATTTAGAACGGATGTGAACGTATTTGAATCCTAAACGCAACCGCGCCCGCGACGTAGGGTTTTATGTCCTGCTGCTGCTGATCCTTGCAGCGGTCATCTTCACCATGACGAGGGACACCGAACCGGAGAGCGTCGAGCATTATTCCGACCTGGTGGACCTGTTCAAACAGGAAAAGGTCCAGTCCTTCCGAACGGAAGGCAACAAGATCGTGCTGCAACTTCGCACCGACGATCCCGCGAAGACGGAAGAAAAGGTCTATGACCTATACAGCTTCAACGTTTTCTATAACGACTTCAGCGACCTGATCAAGGAGCAGCACGAAAGCGGCGTCCTCAAAGAATACGACTATAACGAAGGCTTTGTCGTTCCCTGGTGGGCGAGCATCATCCCCTATCTGATCCTGATGGGCGGCGCGATGGCGCTGTGGTATGTCATGATGAACCGCATGGGCGGCGGCGCCGGCGGTGTGGCACGCTTCAGCAAGGCGCGGACCCGCCTCGGCAGCGAGGAGAAGAACAAGAAGACCTTTGCCGATGTGGCCGGCTGTGACGAGGAAAAAGAAGAGCTGGCCGAAATCGTCGAATTTCTGAAGGACCCGAAGGCCTATACGGATATGGGCGCCAGGATTCCCAAGGGCGTCCTGCTGGTCGGCCCTCCGGGAACCGGCAAGACGCTGCTTGCCAAGGCAGTCGCCGGAGAAGCCGGGGTTCAGTTCCTGTCCATCTCCGGCTCGGACTTTGTCGAGCTGTACGTCGGTGTCGGTGCAGGCCGTGTCCGCGACCTGTTTGACCAGGCCAAGAAGGTGGCCCCTGCCATCATCTTTATCGACGAGATCGACGCCGTCGGCAGACAGCGCGGCAGCGGCCTCGGCGGCGGCCACGACGAGCGCGAACAGACGCTCAACCAGCTGCTGGTGGAGATGGACGGCTTCGGCAACAACGAAGGCGTCATCGTCATGGCGGCAACCAACCGTGCCGACATACTGGATAACGCGCTGCTGCGTCCCGGCCGCTTTGACCGCCAGGTCTATGTGGGCCTGCCGGACATCCGCGGGCGCGAAGCCATCCTGAAAATCCATTCGCGCGACAAGCAGCTGGGCGACGATGTCGACCTCAACTCGATCGCCAAGGGAACACCGGGCTTCTCGGGCGCTGATCTGGAAAACCTGATGAACGAGGCGGCCCTGCTGGCCGTACGCCGCAAGCACCGCTTCATCACGATGGAGGACATCGACGAGGCCATCCTCAAGGTCCAGATGGGCCCGGAGAAGAAGAGCCGCAAGATGAGCGACCGGGCGAAACGCCTGACCGCCTATCACGAATCCGGACACGCAGTTGCCGCACACTTCCTGACGCATGTGGACCCGGTCCACTATATCACGATCATCCCGCGCGGACCGGCCGGCGGCTTCACGCTGTTCCGTCCGCAGGAGGACCTGGAAAACTTCACATCGAAGGAAGAGATGTTTGAGAACATCGTGGTGGCGCTGGGCGGACGGACGGCAGAAAAGCTCTTTCTGGACGACATCTCGACCGGCGCATCGGGCGATATCCAGCAGGCGACCAAGCTGGCACGCGACATGGTCATGCGCTACGGCATGAGCGACCGTCTGGGGCCCATCCTCTACGATACCTCCGGCCACAGCATCTTCATCGGACGAGACTTCGGACAGATGAAGAGCTATTCCGAAGAGACGGCGGGCATCATCGACGAGGAGGTCAAGGCCATCTTCGACCGGGCGACAGAGCGCTGCGAAAGCATCCTGAACGAACACGCCGAACAGCTCAAGGGCCTGGCCGAGTATCTGCTGGCCCACGAGACCATCGAGGCGGAGGAGTTCAACTATTACTTCGAGCACGGCGAGTTCATGCCCGAGTCCATAAAGGACGGCAAACGTGCGAAAAGCGACAGCACGATTGAACGCCCGGCGAGAAAAATCTCGATGATCGACGGCTATGCGGATGACGCGGCTGCTGAGAGCGAGGTCTTTGC
Organism: uncultured Eubacteriales bacterium; assembly: GCA_900317375.1. Classification (GTDB taxonomy): domain Bacteria; phylum Bacillota; class Clostridia; order Oscillospirales; family Oscillospiraceae; genus Limivicinus. The sequence goes on along the minus strand of ONGJ01000021.1, from coordinate 17,857 downwards.
AGCGGAGGCGGAGACCGGGGAGACTGCGGAGCAGACTGAGGAAAAGACTGAGGAACCGACGGCTGCACAAACAGATGCGCCACCGCAGGAGGACAGCCCTCAGACAGAGGCTGGACAGGAAGAAAAACCGGAAGAAAAACAGGAATAACAGACAGATACAGACGGCCTTTTGCGGACCGTCTGTATTTTTAGTTGTGTTTCCGTCCTGCATATGTTAAACTACTCTGTATACAAGGTATACAAGACTGCGATATCCTCCAATACGCAAGGAGCAACGCTTTATGGAAAAGTATCAGTTCGACCCAGCCGTCAAGAGCAGCCTGGAAAACTCACCGGTTCCTTTTGCGGTCTATCAGTTCATCGACAGACGGGTTAATACGCTCATCCTGTCCAAAGGCTTTCTGGACCTGTTCGGCTTTGAAGACAGGGAAGAGGCTTATTTCGTCATGGATAATGACATGTACCGCTCGACCCATCCGGACGATATGAGCCGTATTGCCGACGCTGCCTTCCGCTTTGCCACCGAGGGCGGGGAATATAACGTCGTCTACCGTTCCAGGGCGGAAAACAACGGCAGGGTTACCGTGATTCATGCTCAGGGCAGGCATGTATATACCGAGACAGGCGAAAGACTGGCCTACGTGTGGTATGCCGTTGAGGGGGATTATGAAGAGGAAGAAGGGGAAAGCGCCGGCAGTCTGAACCGCTCGTTCAACCAGATGCTGCGGGAAGGCAGCATGACGCGCAAGATCCGCTATGACACGCTGACCGGACTGCCCAACATGACCTATTTCTTCGAACTTGCGGAGGACGGCATCAGAAGCATAAGGATGAGCGGGAAAAAGCCGGTCATTCTCTTCCTGGACTTCTGCGGGATGAAGGCCTTCAACAACAAGTGGGGCTTTGCGGAAGGGGATAAGCTGATCCGGGCTTTCGGGTATCTGCTGGCCGGCCACTTCGGCAATGAGAACTGTGCCCGTTTCGGGCAGGACCATTTTGCCGTCCTGACGGAGGAAGAGGGCATCAGAAAGCGGCTGAAAGAACTGTTTGAAGCAGGTGCGCTGCTGAATGAAGGAAAAACACTGCCGATCCGTGCGGGCATTTATCGCGTAACGGAAGACAGCATCGAGATCGGGGCAGTCTGCGACCGGGCAAAAATCGCCTGTGATCTGAACCGCAGCGCACAGAAATCCTGCTTTCGGTATTTCGACGAGAAGATGCTGCAGGATACCGTGAAGAAGCAGTACATCATCGAAAACCTGGACCGGGCACTGGCAGAGGGCTGGATCACGGTCTATTATCAGGCAATCGTACGCGCCTCCGACGGGAAGGTCTGTGATGAGGAAGCACTGTCGCGCTGGATCGACCCGGTGAGAGGCTTCCTGTCGCCGGCCGACTTTATCCCCACGCTGGAGGAAGCCCGGCTGATCTATAAGCTGGATCTCTATGTGGTCGAGCGCGTGCTGGAGAAGCTGAAAAAGCAGGCAGAGGCCGGTCTGTATCCGGTGCCGCAGTCCGTGAATCTTTCCCGTACGGATTTTGACAGCTGCGACATCGTGGAGGAGATCCGGCAGCGCGTCGATGCAGCCGGAATTGACCGCGCGATGCTGACCATCGAGATTACCGAAAGCACGGTCGGCAGCGACTTTGAATTCATCAGGGAGCAGGTTAAGCGCTTTCAGGAACTGGGCTTCCGGGTCTGGATGGACGACTTCGGCAGCGGCTATTCCTCTCTGGACGTTCTGCAGCAGATCCGCTTTGACCTGATCAAGTTCGACATGCGCTTTATGGAGCATTTCGAAAAAGACGAGGCAAAGATCATCCTGACAGAGCTGACCAAAATGGCCGCGGGCCTTGGGATCGACACGGTCTGCGAAGGCGTGGAGAAGAAGGAACAGGTCGATTTTCTCTGTGAAATCGGCTGCACCAAAATCCAGGGCTACTATTACGGGAAACCGATGGCCTTTGAAAGCATTCTTGCCAGAGCTCGGGACGGTGCCGGCCCGGGCTACGAAAACCCCGCGGAGGCGGACTACTATTCCGCCATCGGGCGCATCAACCTGTATGATGTGGCCGTACTTGCCAGCGAGGGCGATGAATCGCTGGAGCGGTATTTCCACGGTCTGCCGATGGCAATCATGGAAGTGAACGGCACCAAAGCCTGGTACAAACGCTGCAACCGCTCGTACCGCGATTTTATGAAGCGCATTTTCGGCGCGGAGATCGAAACGGACTTTGTTATCGACGGCAACAACATGCCGAACCGACAGGGGACCGCCTTTATGGGCGCGATCATGCGCTGCAGCCACGACGGCAACCGCTCGCTCATCGACGAACAGGTGGACGAAAAAAGGACCATTCACGCGTTCATGCGGCGCATTGCGGTGAACCCCGTTACGGGGTCTGCGGCGGTCGCCGTGGCCGTCCTGGCGGAGACAGAGGCTGAGGAAGGGGCCGGCGCCAGCTATGAGAGTATCTCGCGTGCCCTTTCATCGGACTACATGAACCTCTATTATGTCGACCTTGAAACCGAGGAATTCATCGAATACACATCGGATGCCAGCCGTGAAAACCTGTCTGTGGAGCGGCGCGGAACCGACTTCTTCAGCGCCAGCGCAAAAGACGCGCAGATGTTCATCTATAAGGAAGACAGAGAGTATTTTCTCGAGTCCTTTACCAAGGAGAACATCCTGCGCACTCTGGACGAGCAGGGCACCTTTACGCTGAGCTATCGCCTGCAGACGGGGGAGAACCCGATTTACGTCAGTATGAAAGCCGTACGCATGCCCACGGACAGAGGGCATATCATCATCGGCGTCAGCAACGTGGATGCGCAGATGCGGCAGAAGGAGGAGATGGCCCGGCTGCAGGCCGAGCAGATCACCTATGCACGCATCAATGCCCTGTCCTGCGATTATATCTGCATCTATACGGTCAATCCGGATACGGACCGCTATGTGGAGTACGGGGCGACCGCAGACTATTCCGGTCTCAACGTCCCCAAGGAGGGCGACGATTTCTATGCCACATCCCGGGTCCAGAGCGAGCGTGTTCTCTGGCCGGAGGATGTTGCGCGCTTCCAGGAGCTGATCACAAAGGAAAGGATCATGGAGGAAATCCGGAAAAACGGCATCTTCACGATGCGCTACCGGATGAATATCGATGGGGAGCCGCGCTATACCGGCCTCAAGGCGACCCTGATCGAGGAGCAGGACGGCCCGCAGCTGATCATCGGGGTCACCGACATCGATGCGCAGGTCCGGCGTGAACAGGAGTATGAGAGAAGGCTCGCCGCCGCACGAAGCAGGGCCCATCTGGACATCCTGACAGGCGTAAAGAACAAAAACGCCTATGAAAACATGTCTCACAACCTCGACCGCCAGGTCGAGGTCGGGCAGGATGTACACTACGCCATCGCCCTCTGCCGGGTGGACGGACTGACGGAGGTCAACGAGGAGCGCGGCCGCGAGGCGGGGGATCAGCTGATCCGGGATGCCTGCGCCATTGTCTGCAACGTCTTCAAGCACAGCCCGGTGTTCCGCGTAGCCGGCGACCAGTTTGCGGCCGTCGCCCAGGGGCATGACTATCAGCATGCAGACGAGCTTGCGGACGAACTGAAGGAGATCAGCCGCAGAAACCGGGAATCCGGCGGGGTGGTCATCTCCTGCGGTCTGGCGAAATACGACGGCACCGCCTCTGTCGCCTCGGTCTTTGAGCGCGCCGACAGACTCTGCCGCGAGGAAAAATAAGCATTCAGTGCTGAGACAGAGCAGTGCCGATACCGGGCCGCTGCGGCAAAACAATGAACAGATAAACAAAGAACGGGCTTTCATCACCAAATCCGGGAGAGAAGGCCCGTTTTTGGATTTCACTCTTGACGTCAGAATAGAATATCACTATAATTGTACACAGCTATACCGATAAACAATGCTGCGAGGATGTACGCGGATGAAAGAACACAGAAACATCTCGATTGCGGATCAGATTTTCGATCAGCTGGAACGCGATATTCTGTCGGGAAAATACATGAGGGGAGAGATCCTGAGCGAACTGCGCCTGTCGAAGGAGCTGGACGTCAGCAGGACGCCGATCCGCGAGGCCCTGCTGCGGCTGGAGCAGGAAAACGTGCTGCGCGAAACAGGGCGCGGGATGGAGGTCATCGGTATTACGGCGGAGGACATGCTGGATCTGTACGACATCCGCCTGCACCTGGAAGGCCCCTCGGCGCGGCGGGCCGCCGAAAAAATTACGGACGAACAGCTGGCACAGCTGCTTGAGCTGACCGAGCTGCAGCGCTATTATATCAACAAACAGGGGAACAGCCGTTCCGAGAACATCAAGAATCTGGACTCGCAGTTTCACGAGCTGCTGTACCGCTGCAGCGGAAGCAACGCCTATACGGATGTCCTGATGCGCATTCACAAGAAGATGACGAAATACCGCAAGGCCTCGGTCAGCGAGCACAGCCGCGCGCAGCAGTCGAATGACGAGCATATGGCGATTTATCAGGCGCTGGCCTCGCATGATCCGGATGCGGCAGAAAAAGCCGTTTTGATCCACGTGGGCAACGCGATGAAGCGGATGGAGCATATGGAACAGACGGAAGGCGCGGAGAGCTGAATCTTTGCGAAAGTCTGAATTTTTATTAAGATTCGGGGGTTTTCTTCCTTTATGCCGTTGCAGGATGCAGCGGCATGTGTTATATTGATACAAGATTTTTTGCTGAGGTAGGGTTCATGGACTGGCTGACAGGCACCACGGCAGGAAAAATGTTATATGCGTTTCTGATCTCGATGGTACCTGTGATCGAGCTGCGCGTTGGGCTGCCGCTGGCAATCGCCAAGGGCCTGCCGCTTTATCTGGCATTGCCGGCCTGCATCCTCGGGAACATGGTCCCGGTGCCGTTTATCATCATCTTCATCAAAAAGATCTTTGCCTGGCTTCGCAAACACTGGCCCTGGATGGACCGGGTGGTGACCGCGATGGAGAAGCGGGCAGACAACAAAAGCGACACCGTAAAAAAATACGGCCCCTGGGGACTGCTGATTTTTGTCGCGATTCCGGCTCCGGGAACCGGCGCCTGGACAGGGGCGCTGATTGCCGCGCTGATGGATATGAAGCTGAAGCAGGCGGTGCCGATCATCTTTATCGGGGTCTGCATTGCCGCGGCGATCATGACGGCGGCAACGCTCGGGGTGATTCATCTTTTCTGAGCGTTCGTTTTTGATGCATTCTTCTGCTGAAAGCAGGTGATTTCGATAACTGCTTTGAAATGGCTTTTTGTTCTGGCGATATCCTACCTGCTGGGATCGCTGAACTTTTCGATTATCCTCTCGAAAATGATCGGGCGCGACATCCGCAAGCAGGGAAGCGGAAATGCCGGCGCAACCAACATGACACGCGTCTTCGGCTGGGCGGCCGGAATCGCGACGCTTATCTTTGACGTTCTGAAGGCCATTGCAGCCATGATGATCGGCCGTGCGATGATGGGCGATACAGGGATCTGCCTGGGCGGCATGGGGAGTCTGACCGGGCACTGCTGGCCGGTGTTTCACCGCTTCAAAGGCGGAAAGGGAATCTCAGTCGGTGCAGCCGTCGGCCTGATGATCGACTGGCGCGTGTTTGCAGTGATCATTACGGCGTTCCTGATTGCCGCGCTGCTGAGCAAAAAGGTCTCGGTCGGCTCTCTCTGTGCGGCGCTGGCCGTCGTGCCGGCAACGCTTGTTTTTGCACCGCGCCCGCCGATGATTGCACTGGCGGTGTTCGGGGCGGTCCTGACGATCTGCCGGCACGCGGAGAACATCAAACGGCTTCGTGCCGGGACAGAGCCGGACTTCCGGGCGGGAAAAGGAATCAAATAGAACATCCTGCCGCGATCCCGATTTCAGACAGAGGGACGACGGACGAAAAACAGCGCTGCAGAAGGCGCTGTTTTTACTATTTTTTCTGTTTGTTCATTTCAAGGTCATATTTCCGCGTTATTCTAACTCCTATAAAGCGGGAAAAGAAGGGCTGAAGCATGAACGGGCAGGAAGACTGGGATACTTGGAAAGACAGCGGTTCTGTCAGCGGACGGCATGAGGCCATCAACGGGGAATATCACTTTGTGCCGGAAAACAGGCATGCGGACTTTACGGACGCGCACTATGAACCCGCGGATGAAAGCACGGTTCCGCCGCGGTATTATACGCCGCCTGAGAAAACGGCCAGAGAACCCAGAAAGAAAAGAACCCAGAAAGGCACCGGCGCGAGAAATGCCGGAATTGCCTGTCTGGTCCTGGCATCGGCAGTGCTGGGCGGCGCTGCCGGCTCGGCGCTGACGACCAGAAAACTGAACGAGCGCATCGTCAGCCTTGAAAGCGGGCTGAGCAGCTGCGAAGAGGCCCTTGTCCAGAAAAGCGGTACGGCGTCCTCCGTCGCCTCGGCCAGCGTACCCCGCTCCGCGACAAACAACCTGATCTCTGACGCGCCGACACTGATGAGCCCCGCGGAAATCTATGACCAGGCAGTGCGGCAGGCCGTCGGGATCCGGACGGAAGTAACCATGACCAACTTCTTCGGGATGACCAGCTCGGGCGCGGTCAGCGGCTCCGGCTTCATCATCTCCGAGGACGGCTATATCCTCACCAACTATCATGTGGTTGAAAGCGCGCACACTGCGAACCTTAGCATCAAGGTGGTCACCTTTGACGGCACCGAGTATATCGCGGATATCGTCGGCGTCGAGCCGAACAACGACATCGCCGTCCTGAAGATTAACGCGCAGGGGCTGAGCGCTGCCGGACTGGGCAACAGCGACGAGCTGCGTGTCGGCGATGCGGTGTATGCCGTCGGCAATCCCCTCGGCGAGCTGGACTTCAGCATGTCGACCGGACATGTGAGTGCGCTGGACCGTGTGATCAACACGCAGGAGAGCGAGAGAATCAACATGTTCCAGATCGACGCCGCCGTCAACGAGGGAAACTCGGGCGGCCCGGTCTATAATGGCATGGGCGAGGTGGTCGGCATCGTCACCGCCAAATACTCGTCCTCTGGCGTGGAAGGCCTCGGATTTGCCATCCCGATCAACGACGTCAAGGCAATTGCCGACGACCTGATCAACATCGGCTATGTAACGGGCAAAGCCTATATGGGCGTGAGCTTTGACTCGCGCTATAATTCGATGTACAGCCAGTATTACGGCATGCCGCTGGGCGCTTATGTGGGTGAGGTGACCCCTCACACGGCGGCTGAAAAGGCAGGGCTGAAATCCGGCGACATCATCACCGCCATCGGCGGGTATACGGTCGAGAGCTACAACGACATCAAAGGCGCACTGCGCCATTTCTCATCGGGCGAAACCGCCGTGCTGACGGTTTACCGCGCGGGGGATGAGGTTCATCTGAGCATCACCTTTGACGAGGCCAAGCCCGACACCTGATTCTGACACTTTTCTACTCCTTATCCTCTCTTTTCTCCCTTTAACGGGGCCCCGCAGGACTCTCCTGCGGGGCTTTGTGCATATTTTGTTTCAATGAACCAGGCCCTGGCTTTCCGACTTACGCTAAGAAAAAAGGAAGCACCGGAAGGGTGCTTCCCAAAAGAGCGAATGCAGGGGATCAGTCAGGCTGGATGCCGAGGAAGTTGGTCTCGGTCGGGGTGGAAACCACGGCGCCGTTATGCGCGTGCTCATCGCCGCTCGGGACAACCACGACGGTGGTGGAGCCGCTGCTGCCGATGAAGCTGGAGGGACTGGTGGTGTTGTAATAGCCGCGGGCGACATAGTTGCTGTTGATGTATCCGTAAACACCGCCGAGAATGACCTCGGTCCAGCCGTTCTCGGCACCGACGATGTCAATATAGGTGCCGTACTGCAGCGTGGCAAGCGCCCTGGCGCTGGCGCTGGGACCGGCACGGAAGATGACATCGTTTCCGGCGACATAGCCGGGCACGGCACTGTCGGGGACAAGAGCCGCATCAGGCAGAATCGTCGAGGCGAAGGCAGCGTCAGCAGAATAGACAGGCGCGGCGGAAGCGGCCGGGGAAGCGGAGGGGCTGGGACTTGCCGAAACGATGGGCGAGGCCTCCGGGGAGGTCGTCGCGGTTGCCTCCGGCGTGGTGACGCCAGGCGTCGGGGATACGGAAGGCATGGGCATGGGGACCGTTGTCACCGCAACAGGCGGGACCGACGGCGTGGGTGTCGGCGTCGGCGTCGGGGAAGGCGGCGGGGTCTCGACAGTGATCTCTTTCGGCTCCGTCTGGGTCTCGGTTACGGTCTGGGTCGGCTGCTCCTGAGCAGTCTGACCGCAGGCGGCGAGCGCACAGACAAGCGCGCAGACAAGCAGAAAAACACCTGCAATTCGTAACAGCTTATTCATAGTATCCTCCTGTTGCAAACAGAATGAGAGAATATAACACGTTACAGTATAAGATTTTTTCGCGTAATCGTCAAGCGCAAGCTGAAAAAAACCTGAAGAATAAAGAATTCTTAATAAAGTAAAGCTTTTCTTCCTGCGCAAACTGTGATACCATGCAACATGCCGAAGCGGATGGCAGACGAGAATCGGAAGACGGAAAAGGAACGACAGATCTTGCCGGTCTACGGAGGGTTTCAGACAGATGAACCATTGTCAGTCGAATAAGAAGAGAATGCGCTTTCTGGGCCTTGTGCTGGCACTGACGGCGATGCTGCTGTGCGCCTGCGGAGCGGCGGGTGAAAGCCCGGAGCCGGCCCCTGCTGCGGCAGCCGAAACGCCGGGCGGCAGCGAGCTGCGCCGGGCTGTGATCGGGGCAGACCTGACCGAGGAGCAGATCAAGCAGGTTTACGGGCTGTTCGGCTTTCCGCGCGGCGAGGTGCCCGAACTGCGCCTGACCTCGGAGGAAGAGCACGAGGCCATGCGCGGCCATGTGGACGAGGCCGTGCTCGGGACGAAAACCATCTCCAGCGTGTATCTGGAGCTTCTGCCGGCGGGCAGCGGATACGACGTGCGCCTTGTCAATATCACCTGGTGCACACCCGAAATGGTGACCAGCGCCCTGGAAACCATCGGCATCCAGGATGCGCGGGTGGTCATCGCCGCACCGTTTTCGGTCAGCGGAACCGGCGCCGTCGCCGGTATCTACAAGGCCTATGAGGACATGGCCGGACAGAACCTCGATGAGGGAGCCAAGGACGCCGGCACGCAGGAGATGACTGTGACGGGAGAGCTTGCCGAGGAGATCGGCGCGAAAGACTCGGCGGGCATCATCAGCGAGCTGAAGAGCATGCTGAATGAAACCCCCAACATGACGGACGAGGAAATCCGCGAAACCATCCGTGACATCGCCGCGCGGCACAAGGTGCGCCTGACAGACGCCCAGGTGGAACAGCTGCTGGATCTGAGCCGTACGCTGGAAAAACTGGACCCCGACGCGCTGAAGAAACGCGTGGAGAGTGTACGGGAGACCATAGAGAAGGTGGAAGAGACCAAGGACCAGGTCGTGGGCTTCACCGACAGCATCAAACAGCTGATCAGCACGCTGGAAGAGTTTATGAACAGAATCAACAGTCTGGTCGGCGGCGGGCAGGAAACACCGGCGGGATAACAGCATGAATTTTGAACGAATCAGACAAGTCAGCCGACAGGCGGAGGAGCTTCGCGCCCGCCTGCAGGAACCGGAAATCTGGCAGGACCCGGCCCTTTTCAGCCGCTGCCAGAAGGAACTGCAGGAGCTGGCGCCGCTGGCAGATGCCTATGCGCGCTGGGAAGCGGCGGGACGGGAGCTGGAAGGGCTGGAAGAGATGCTTTCGGACCCGGAGCTGCGTGCGCTTGCCGCCGAGGAACAGCAGCAGCTGCTGCGCCGCCGGGCGGAGGAGGAAGAGCAGATGAAGCTCCTGCTGCTGCCTGCGGACCCCCGGGACGGGCGGAACGTCATCCTGGAAATCCGTGCGGGCGTAGGCGGGGAGGAGAGCGCGCTGTTTGCCGCAGACCTGTTCCGCATGTACACGCTGTATGCGGAAAGCCGGCACTGGAAAATCGAAACCGTTTATGCTTACGAAACCGAGCTGGGCGGCCTGAAGGAAATCAGCTTTGTCGTGGAGGGCGAGAGTGCGTTTTCGCGCCTGAAGTTCGAGGGCGGCGGACACCGGGTCCAGCGGGTCCCGGTGACAGAGTCGGGCGGCCGCATCCACACCTCGGCCGCGACCGTGGCCGTCCTTCCGCAGGTGGAAGAGGTGGACTTTCAGCTGAACATGAACGAGCTGAAGATCGACACCTACCGCTCGTCCGGCGCAGGCGGCCAGCACGTCAACAAGACGGAGAGCGCCATCCGCGTCACGCACCTGCCGACCGGCCTCGTGGTCGAATGTCAGGACGAGCGGAGCCAGTACAAGAACAAGGACAGGGCGCTGTCGGTCATGCGCGCAAAGCTGTATGAGCGCGAGCAGGAGGCACAGCGCTCGGCGCTCGCCGCCGAACGGAAGAGCCAGATCGGCTCCGGCGACCGCTCGGACCGGATCCGGACATACAACTTCCCGCAGAACCGCGTGACGGATCACCGCCTCAGCGGCGAGGGGAGAAGCTTTAACCTGGAGAGCATCCTGAACGGCGGCCTCGACCCCCTGCTGGACGCCCTGCGTACGCAGGACCAGGCAGAAAGGCTTGCCGCGGGCGAGAAGGAGGACAGCGTATGAAGACCCGGCGCCTGACCACACAAATCGGCGAGGCGGCCGACATCCTGCGCCGCGGCGGCCTGGTGGCCGTCCCGACCGAGACCGTCTACGGCCTCGCGGGAAACGGCCTCGACCCGGAGGTGATCCGGGAGATCTACGAGGTCAAGGGCCGCCCTGCCGTCAAGCCCATCTCGCTCATGGTACCGGGCGCGGCAGCGATCTCGCGGCTCTGCTGTAAGGTACCACCTGCAGCCCTCCGGCTTGCCGAGCGCTTCTGGCCGGGCCCGCTGACCCTTGTGCTGAAGGCAGAAGAGAATATCCCCGAAATCCTGCGCGCAGGGGGACTGACGGTGGGACTGCGCTGTCCGAGACAGGAACAGACCCTGGAGCTGCTGAAAAAACTGGATTTCCCGCTGGGGGTCCCGTCGGCAAATCCCTCGGGCAAACCGAGCCCTGTGACGGCTGAGGAGGTGCTCGGCTACTTTGACGGGAAAATCGACGCGGTGATCGACGGCGGTGCGTGCGCGCTGGGACAGGCATCCACGGTGCTGGACATGAGTACCTGCCCGTACCGGATTCTGCGGCAGGGCTCGCTGCCGGAGAAAGCGATTGCCGAGGCGCTGGAGGAGAGCCTCACCCTCATCGGAATCACCGGCCCGACGGGCAGCGGCAAGACCACGGTCCTGCAGATGCTGGAGGAGCGCGGCGCGCTGGTCCTGGATGCGGACAGGGTTTATCACGAGCTGCTGGAGACGAGCCCCGACCTGATCGGGGAACTCAGCAGGGCTTTTCCCGGTACGGTCCGGGACGGGAGACTTGATCGGCGCGCCATGGCCGGGCAGGTCTTCCAGGATCCCGCGGCCCTGGAGCGCCTGAACGGAATCACGCATCGCTATGTGACAGACGAGATCCGGCAGCGCCTGCAGGCTTTTGCAATGCAGGGCGGCACGCTTGCCGCGGTGGACGCCGTCGCTCTTTTCGAAAGCGAGCTTTCATCACACTGCGATCTGACGCTGGCGGTGACGGCATCTGAGGAAACGCGCGCAGCGCGCATCATGGCCCGCGACGGGCTGACACGCGAAGAGGCCCTGCTGCGCATCCGGGCCCAGCATCCCGAATCCTGGTTCACAGAAAGATGCGATGCCGCCATCGTCAACGACGGAGAACCCGAGACCCTGCGCAATCAGTTTACGATCATTCTGGAAGGAGTGCTAAAAATGGAAGATATGCGTGAAACCCTGTTCTTTGAGCCGCAAAACGGCTATGACCGCTTGAACGCGGAGGAGAGAATGCAGCTGGAGGACTACTGCAGCGGCTACATGGAATTTCTGAATGAAGCCCGCATCGAACGCGAAGCCGTGCGGCTGGCCGTACGCGAGGCTGAGGCGGCCGGCTTCCGCCCCTTTGACCCTGCCGCGGCGCTGGAGCCCGGGGACCGCGTTTACCGCGTGAACCGCGGAAAGGCAGTGATGCTTGCCGTCATCGGAAAGAAAAGTCTTGCCGAGGGGGCCGTCATTGCAGGGGCCCACATCGACGCGCCCCGCCTGGACCTCAAGCAGATCCCGCTCTACGAGCAGGATGAGCTCTGCTATCTCCGCACCCATTACTACGGCGGCATCAAAAAGTATCAGTGGGTGACGATCCCGCTGGAGCTGCACGGCACGGTCGCGCTGAAATCCGGGGAGTGCGTGGACATCGCCCTGGGGCGGGAAAAGGACGAGCCGAAATTCGTCATCACCGACCTGCTGCCCCACCTGGCGCAGGATCAGATGAAGAAGACCATGTCCGAGGGCATCACGGGCGAGGGCCTGCATATCCTGATCGGATCGGTCCCCTATGCCGACAAAGGCAAGGACCGCGTCAAGCTGGCGGTGCTCAGCCTGCTGAACGATGCGTACGGCATCAGAGAAGAGGACTTCCTGTCCGCAGAGCTTGCCGCCGTACCGGCCTTTGACGTCTGCGAGGTCGGCGTCGACCGCAGCATGATCGGCGGCTACGGCCATGACGACCGCGTCTGTGCCTATGCCGAGCTGCGGGCCATTCTGGACGTGAAGGAGCCTGAAAAGACCTGCGTCTGCATCCTTGCCGACAAGGAGGAGACCGGCTCCGACGGCGTCACGGGCATGCAGTCCGCCGCCTTCGACACGTTCATGGAGGACCTCTGCGCATCGCAGGGAGTCGAACTGAGGCGCTGCTATGAAAAGAGCTTCTGCCTGTCGGCGGATGTGACGGCGGCCTTCGACCCGCTCTATCCCGAGGTTTCGGAGAAACGCTCGGAGTCCAAGCTGAACTACGGCATGGGCATCTGCAAGTTCACCGGCGCCCGGGGAAAAGCCGGAACGAGCGATGCCTCGGCCGAGCTGGTGGGCAGGCTTCGCGCGCTCTTTGACCGCGCCGGCGTGGTCTGGCAGCTTTCCGAGCTGGGCAAGGTCGACCAGGGCGGCGGCGGCACCATTGCCAAGTACATGGCCAACCGCAACATCGACACCATCGACGCGGGCGTCCCGGTGCTGAGCATGCACGCCCCCTTCGAGGTGGTCGGGAAGTTCGACTGCTACATGACGTATAAAGGCATCCTCGCAGCGTACGAGGAGAAGTAAAAAGGGTCAGTCGGAATGGCAGGACCTTCCTCCCAATTGTGAGCGGCCGCAGTACCTGCTTCAGGGGCAGTATCTTCCCTTGCCGCGCACGGTAGAGACTTCGTTGGAGTGCCCGACTTCAGGTTCCTGCCATTGCGCGGAAGATAAGTCTGTACCTCGCACCTACAAGTCACCGCCGCGCATATTTTGATTAAATGAACCAGGTCCTGGTTTTCCGACTTGCGCTAAGTAAAAAAAGAACGGATAAAACAGAACGGAACGCTGAAGATCATCAGTTCAGCGTTCCGTTCATTTTCTCTGTCATCATTTCCACGCGTTCGCGCAGTGCGGCATGCTGCGGCAGCAGAAGGCCGGGGTCGAGGCGCAGCAGCCGGCCGGCAGCCTCCTTGCTGCGCATCAGGGTCTCGGTATCCGTGCCCAGATCCGCCACATGCATCTCGGGCAGACCGTGCTGCCGCGAGCCGAAAAAGTCACCCGGCCCGCGCAGGCGCAGGTCCTCCTCGGCGATGCGGAAGCCGTCGGCGGTCTCGCACATCACCTGCATGCGGGCCTTCGCTTCCTTCGTCTCGCTGTCCGTCACCAGCACACAGTAGCTCTGATGCACGCCGCGGCCGACGCGCCCGCGAAGCTGGTGCAGCTGGCTGAGACCGAAGCGCTCGGCATTCTCGATCAGCATCAGGGCCGCGTTCGGCACGTCCACGCCGACCTCGATGACTGTGGTCGAGACCAGCACATCGACGAGGCCCTCGAGAACGGCCTGCATGACCGTGTCCTTCTCGGAGGCTTTCATCCTGCCGTGAACACAGGAAATCCGCAGGCCGGGCAGTTCCTTTCGCAGGCGCTCGGCCTCCTCCACCGCCGAAAGCAGCTGCCCTGAGGGTGCCTCGGCGCTCTCTGCGTCCTCCTCTTCCACCTTGGGGCAGACGACAAACACCTGACGTCCCTCGCCGCAGAGTTTGCGGATGAAAGCGAGCAGGCGGGGGCGGTAACGGCTGTCCACACAGAAGGTCTCAACCCTGCGGCGGCCGGGGGGAAGCTCGTCCAGCAGGGACACATCCAGGTCCCCGTAGATGATCAGAGCCAGCGTGCGCGGGATCGGAGTCGCCGACATGACATACAGATGCGGCGGAAGCTCTTTCCGGCCGCCTTCCTCCGGCTTTGCGAGCCTTGCACGCTGCTCGACACCGAAGCGGTGCTGTTCGTCGGTGACGGTCAGCGCCAGACGGGGAAAGCGCAGGCCTTCGGAGAGCAGGGCGTGAGTCCCGACGACCAGATCCAGCTCGCCGTCATCCAGCTTCTTCTGCAGACTCTTCCGCTCGGCCGCCTTCACCGTGCCTGTCAGCAGACCGATGCGCAGACCCATCGGCGAAAGGAAAGCAGTGAGGGTCTGATAATGCTGCTGTGCCAGGATCTGAGTGGGCGCCATCAGAAGGGAGAGATGCCCGGCCCGGGCACACTGCCAGATCAGGGCCGCTGCCGCCAGCGTTTTGCCGCTGCCGACGTCGCCCTGCAGCAGACGGTTCATCTGCCGCCCTGAGGCGAGGTCTGCAGCCGCCTCGGAGATGGCGTGGCGCTGGGCCGAGGTAGGACGGAAGGGGAGCTGGGAATAGAAAGCCTCGAAATCCGGCAAGGGCAGGGGAATGCCGGCTGCAGCGTCATGCCGCCGCATGCCGAGGGCACAGGAGAGCAGAAACAGCTCTTCAAAGACAAAGCGCCTCCGCGCCAGCTCGAGGGAGGCAAAATCCTCGGGGAAATGAATGGCCCGGTAGGCCTCCCTTGCCCCTACCAGGCCAAAGTCCCTGAGCACCGACTCCGGAAGAAGCTCCGGAACCTCACTAAGACACTGATCCAGGCCTGCCTGAATGCTCTGGCGCAGGGTACGCTGCGTCAGCCCGGCACAGAGACGGTAAACAGGCACGATGGCGCCGGTGACGGAAAACGGCGCGTCCTCCGGCTCGAAAACGGGGTTGGTCAGACTGCGCAGGGAGCCGCGGACCTCCATCTTCCCGTAGAAGCGGTAGCTTTCGCCGCGGTGAATCTGATTTCGGACATAGGACTGGTTAAAATAGCTGATGTTCACCCGGGCGCTGCTGTCAAAGGCGTGAAAGCGCACGATTTCCAGCCCGCGGCGGATACGGCTGAGACGCGGCTCATCACCGCAGACGGCAGAGATGCAGACGCTCTCACCGTCCTGGACCAGCGCAATGGGCTTTACCCGACTGCGGTCCTCATAGCGCCGCGGGAAATAGGAAATCAGGTCAAACAGAGAAAAGACGCCCAGCTTTCCCAAAGCCTGCGCCCTTTTCTCGCCGATACCCCGGATGCTGCGGATATCCTTCTGCAGGGTATTCATCGTCACTCTGTAAACCGGAGCTTATAGTCGCCTGCGGCGGCATTCGCCGTATACACGTCGATCAGCCCCTTGGTGCAGATGACCTGATTGCTCTTATTGACCAGAATCATCTCAAAGCCGCCGTACTGCCGCCAGTAATTCAGCGCACGGGATTCGCCCAGGACAAACATCGCGGTGGACAGCGCATCCGCCAGCGTGCCGTCCTCGCAGATGATCGTGGCCGAAAGCAGACTGTTGCTGGTCGGGTAGCCGCTGGTCGGATTGATGATGTGGTGATAGGTGTTGCCGTCAAACTCGAAAAAGCGCTGATAGCTGCCGCTGGTGACAACGGCGGCCTCGCCGACTTTGACGGTGCCGACCCAGTTGGCGGTGTTGTTCGGGTCCTGGATGGCCACGGTCCACTTGCCGCCGTCCGGCTTGGTGCCGAAGGTCTGGACATTGCCGCCCAGGGAGACGATGCCGCTTTCCACACCGGCCTGCTTCATGGCGCTGACCGCATTCTCGGCGGCACAGCCCTTGCCGATGGCACCGAAGCTGATCTCCGTCCCGGCCGGGAAAGAGACCGAATAGGAACCGGTAGCCGGATAGCTGGTCAGGATCATTTTGTCATAGCCGCGCTTGGTCATGGGCACGGAGAGCTCTTCAAAGGTCGGGACATAGTAGCGCCCGTCGGTAAAACCCCAGAGCTTGACAACCGGATAGATGCTCAGGTCCAGCGCGCCGTCCGACTGGTCATAAACCGTTTTGGCCGTGCTCAGCATCTTGGCGATCTGCGGGCTGACGACGACGTTGGAGCCGTTTGCGTGGTTGATGGCGTAGCAGGTGCTGGTCGGAAGGTTGGGATCCAGCTCGGCCTGCATGGAAGTAATCACGCTGGCAGCCGCGTCCAGACCGGCGGAAGCGTTTTTGCCGTAGGCGGTCAACGTCATGACCGTGTCCATGGCGAAAATCTGCTTCTGCTCCATCTTCGCAGAGCCGCAGGCGGTGAGGGCCAGGAGACTTGCCAGGCACAGCAGAAGCGAAACCAGGCGTTTACAGGAGATTCTTGTGTGATTCATAGAACTCGTCATAATCCTTCAGCATGTACTTCAGCAGGTTCGGCGTGTCCAGCTGATACGGACAGCGGGAGGCGCAGGTGCGGCAGCCGATGCAGTCTTCGATCTTATGCATCTTGGCATACCACTCGTCCGACATGTACTGCTGCCAGGGGCTGCGGCGCAGCAGCATGTTCATGCGCGCACAGTTGCGGATCTCGATCCCCACAGGACAGGGCATGCAGTAGCCGCAGCTGCGGCAGAAGCTGCCCGAGAGCTCTTTCCGTTCCTTCTGAATGAAGGCCTCCATCTCTTCGTCCAGATCCGGGTCTTCCCCGGCCGCGTCCAGCCACTGCTGCAGCTGCTCGAGCGTCTGGATGCCCCAGAGGGGAACAACGTTGCCGTACTGCTTCATAAACGCGTGGCAGACCCGCGCGTTGGTCAGCAGGCCGCCGGCAAGGCCCTTCATGGCGAGATAACCGACATCGGCCTTCTCCGCGCGCTCGGCCAGAGCCAGATCGCGCTCGGAGGAAATATAGCTGAAGGGAAACTGGACGGTCTCGAACAGACCGGAATCGATGCAGGCCTCCGCCACCTGAACCCGGTGTGAGGTGACGCCGATGTGCCCGATCCAGCCGCGCCTTTTTGCCTCCAGGAGACCGGCATAGGCGCCGTCGGGGTCGTCGGCATCGGGGACCGCCTCCGCCTGATGAATCTGGACCAGGTCAATATAGTCGGTCTTCATCATGCGCAGACTGTTCTCCACATGCCGGAGAACGCCGCCTTTGGTATCCGCCCTGGTTTTCGTGGACAGGATAATGTCGCCGCGCACATCGCGCAGCGCAAGACCGATCTTCTCCTCGCTGTCGGTATAGGCGTTAGCGGTATCAAAAAAGCGAATGCCGCCCTCGTATGCGGCGCGCAGGAGACGGACGGCATAGTCCTTGTCGCAGCGCTGAACCGGCAGACAGCCCATGGCGGGCTTGGTGGCGACCAGACCGCTTTTCCCCAATCGAACCTTTTGCATGACAGTACCCCTTTCGTCAAATGAAAAAGACAGAAAAACAACCCTTTACTTTGGCAAGGATTTTTGCTATAATACCGTTTGCCGCCTGAATTATAACAAATTCGGCCGGCAAGCGCAAGCTCTTTCACATGCGGCTGTAGCTCAGCTGGATAGAGTGCCAGACTCCGACTCTGGAGGTCGTGGGTTCGAATCCCGTCAGCCGTACCAAGAAAA
>ONGJ01000016.1 GCA_900317375.1 uncultured Eubacteriales bacterium | reverse complement strand
GCTGCGAAAAACCAGACGATTCATATTGAAATTATAGAAGGAAGAAAGCGCTCTGGCCGTCAGATTGCACACCGGTTCGGCATAGATGCCGAGCGCGGCTTTCAGCAGCAGATGAAGAACGCTGAAAAGCCCGGTATCCAGGAGAAAGGAACTCAGCGAGCTGAGCGTGTAGAGCAGCGGCTCTCTCCCCTTCTTCATGGCTGCGTTCTGCGGAAGACTGCCTTGCCCATAATTTTGAAAATCCGCCAGGAATCCTTCAGTGTATTGTAGTGCGAGCCCGCATTCTCATCCTCATAAACGGTCTCAATCTCCTGCTCGGAAAAGGGGATGCCGCGGCGCTTCATCTGAAGCAGCATATTGGTCTCGTATTCAAAACGCTCGCCCTCGATCTTCGTAAACAGCTCCCAATACTGCCGGGGAACAGCCCGCAGGCCCGTCTGCGTGTCGGTAATGCGGATGCCGTAGAGGCGGAACAGGCGGGCGGTGGTCTTGTTGCCTGCGACGCTCCTCGCCGGGACACCCGGCAGGTCAAAATTCCGGCAGCCGAGCACCACCCGGTCTTTTTCTTCCAGCATGCGGCTGCCGCAGGCAATGATATCCTTCGTCAGGTGCTGACCGTCGCCGTCGATGGTAATCGCCCCCTGCGCATCCGGGAAGCGTTCAAGGCAGACCCGGAAGCCGTCCTTCAGAGCACGGCCCTTCCCGAGGTTTCGGGTATGGTGAATCACCGTGCATTCGGGGAAAGAAGCCGCTCTTTCAAAATGCAGCTGATGCCCGGCATCGCTTCCGTCATCGACGATCACGATATGCCGAAAGCCGGCCTCTCTCAGTCCATCCAGCACACGGTCAAACTTTTCATCCGGGTTCAGGGACGGCAGAACAATCACACAGGCTGATGTACACGCATTCTGATTTGGCATGAGACTCCCTCCAGAAAGGCTCAGATGTCATCGATCGTCGCCGTGATCATATGGTCTCCCGACGCATCCACCACCGAGCGGAATGTTCTGTCCAGCGCGACCGGACCGGCCGGCTGATTGACAGTAGCAGAAGCCCTGTATTCTGCCACATAGCAGTTCTGATCCAACTGCCAGGCATTCAGGAGTTCAAAGCCCTGATACTGGTAGTAGGAGTTGTGTGACCAGTCGCCGATCAGGAAGACCTGGCGCAGCTTGGTGTCCAGTTCACTGCCGGCTTCGATGTAAGGCTCCAGCCGCGCATAAGCCGAGATCGGATCGCCGGTACTGGCACTCAGGTTGAGGTAGGCGTCTGAGAAAGCATTCAGATGCTCTGCCAAACGGTTTCGGGTTTCTTCGTCCACCGGCTTGAGGAACTGAGCATCGCTTGCCTCCTTGTCAATGACGGTCACCTCACCGTTGGCATCATAAACGACAGGTTCCATATGTCCCATCAGATTGTCAAACTGGTAGGTCACCTTGGTAGGCAGATTGTCATAGCGGTAGTAATAAGCCTCAAGGACATCGAAGGGAATGTCCCTTTCCACAATATAGCTCTCGTCCAGTTTCACGCCGTTCAGCGTCACCGTGTAGCTTTCGGGAACCGTCGCGCTGACACTGGAGTAGAGACCGGAGAAGTCAAATTTCTCCTCCGCCACCTTCCAGGGATACAGCTCGGGCTGGATAGCGACGCCCATCTTTGCCAGCGCGCCAACCACCACTGCAGGTATATTTACATCTTTGACCAGGTTATTCGAAGTATCCTCGCGCAAAGTAACTTCCCCGAAGACATTTTGCCCGCAGAGCAGGTTGTAGGTTATGCTGTCACTGCGGGTAAAGCCCGGCTTTTCGGCATAGCTCAGATCATCATTGAGCAGCATGTCTTTGACCAGAGCCCCGACCTCTTCATCTGTCTGCACCGGATGCGGCATGGCCGCGACCGTCGCGGCAATGTTGTTATCCCAGACATTTTCGCGCAGTTTGGCCATATAGGCTTCAATAACCGGTTCTTTCTGGGTCTCGTCATAGACGCTCGCATATGCCCATACCTGACTGAGAATATACAGGCAGACTGCGGCAAGGAATAGAATCCACAGCGTCAGCAGCACCACATAGATTGCCGTACCGACACCGGAACTGTTTTTCTTCTTCTTTTTTTTCTTTGTCGCCATTTTTCTCCGATCCTTTACATGCCCTTGTTACTTAACCAAGAACCCGTTGGGAAGAGCACGGGAAGTTCCGCTTGCCGAAGACGGGCTGTTCACATATTCACCGTTAAAATACATAACCGTAGATGAACCACCATCCAAGTTGCAGGCATTAACCGCACCGAAGTCAATCATGACATCGCGGATATCGCCGAAGCTGGCACCGATGGAATGCATCTGGCGGCCGTCAATAACCAGCATCAGCACAGCACCGTCAGCACGCTGGCCGATCGCCGTACGCGGGTTAATGCCGCTCTCCATATAACTGCCGTACTCACCCTGGCCGTTGATAATCAGCGCCGGGCCAAAGCTCACGCCGCAACGGATATGCTTCTCCGCCGCTGCTTCAGCATCGAGGTCTCCGACAATAAGCACATTGTTCTCGTCAAATCCGACAAAGGTACGTTCATGACCCATCATGGTACTCTCACCATCAGAAATCGTTAAACCGTCAGGCCAGCCGCCAGTACCACCGCCGTCCTCATCAAAGAAGGCGCCGCCGTTAATGCCACCAATCGCCCCATATCGCTCACAGAGCGCATCCAGCGTCATACCGTATCCACCGTAGACCTCCGGTTTGCCAACAATGATGCGGCTCGGGTCATAGACCACCATCATTTTGCCGACAAAGCCCTTCTTTTTGACGTCCACAATGACGATGCCATCACCGTCTTCGTCAGTGATGCCGTAGGCGTCCGGCTGCGGTCCCTTATTGGCATCGGTTTCTTCCTGTGCTACAATGGTAATCAGACTTGTATCCGTAGAAGCGCCGGTTGCATTCGTCTCAAAATGAGAATAATAGATATCATCTATTTCTTGATCTGTCAGAAAAATATTGGGAATGAAATCAAAGCGGCGGGTCCAGATCATGGTCATGACGAACGAATCGCGCAGAGCCGGAGACGGGCCTTTCAGCAGGATCCACTCCAGCGTCAGGCCAAAAATGCCGAACACGATGGCAGCTGCAAGAAACAGGCCAAAAATCCGGTCAATCAGCCGGACGACGGCCTGACCGGTTTTGCTTTTTTTCTTCATAGTGAAAAACCTTTCTGTAAGGACCAATCTCCCAGCAACGAGAAAGGGAGACATGTTTCAACAACGATAAGCAAGCTCTTTACATTCTGACCTTGTCAAAGGCAAATTATTGTAGCATAATAAGGGCTCAATAGCAAGAGTAAAAACAGATGTTTCCTCTTAAGCCGTCAAAATTCTGTCTTTACAGAACAGGTGATCATCTTTTCCCGAGCTTGGGGATTGTAAAAAGCCGACACATCCTATATAATAACGCTGGCTACGCTGTGCCGATTCTTAAATCTTTCTGAAACTCTGGCGCTTTTACTGGTTTTTTTGCGGAAAGAGCGCTATACTCTGGACACAACACTTTCCCTATGGAGATCTGATTTTATGAAAAACAACCGCACTACCGCGCTGCTGATGCTGCTGGTCTTCCTGCTGGTCGTTGCAGTGGTGATTATTTTTCTGACCGGGCTGGACCGGACGTCTGCCCGCGACAACCCCTATGAAACGGTTACTTCCACCGCCGAACCGGTCATAACGCCCGAAGCTCCGCCGGCGGAGGTCTCTGTTGAGCCAGCACCCGCGGCAACCTCGGCGCCCGTATACTATCCGGCATCCACTTCCACCCCGGTTTCGACTGCGGCTCCGGTTTCGACCGCCCGCCCCGCCTCTGCGGCGGCAACACCTGCTCCTGCTGTCCAGGCCACACCGACGCCGACTCCGACCGACGCAAACGGCAATCCGCTCTTCTCGGCGCAGGATCTGATTCCCGTTGTTCCGGGTGCAGCGACGCCTTCTCCGGACGGGTCCGGCTCTTCCGGAACGTCCATCCCTGTCGGCACGAATATCGGCAGCGGAAGCTTCCGCTCGGATACCGGAACCGGTCTAAACATCCGTGCAGACTGGTCTGCCGCTATCAGCGGCCAGGACACCGCAGACATCACCGTAACGGTTTATGCCGACTGCTACAGCCTGTATACCACCGCCACGCCGGGAGCCCTGAACATTGCGGTGGACGGGCAGTATGTATCGCTTGCCTCGCCCGCCATTGAACGCGACGGAACCGCCGGTGCAGGCAGCGTCGAGATTAACTCCCGGACCTTTACCGTACCCCTCCTATCGGGCGCCCACCGTGAGATTCCGCTGGATGTCGCCTGGCTTTACCGGGGTTCCTACAGCGGGGTAAACCTCGACACCATCGAATGCGGCGGAAACATCTCGCTGAACCGCTGAAGCAATCACGCCCCGCCGCAATGCGGCGGGGCAATGCATCTGTTTTTCGACTTTAACCGGCGATTAACCGGTGAGTTTTTTCTCAAGGAGTGTATACATGCGTACACAGGAACAGGTCAATGAAATCGTCCGGCGGCTTCTGGCCGAGTATCCCGAAGCTGTCTGCGCGCTGAATTACGGCAAGGATTACGAACTGCTGTTTTCCGTTCGGCTTTCGGCTCAGTGCACCGATGCCCGCGTCAACATGGTCACGCCAGCGCTCTTTGCACGCTTTCCCACGCTGGAAGCCTTTGCCGAAGCCGACGTGGAAGAGGTGGAAAAATATATCCACTCCTGCGGATTTTATCACGCCAAGGCACGGGACATCGTCAACTGTGCCATTGTGCTGCTGGAAAAGCACGGAGGAAAGGTCCCCGACAGCATGGAGGAGCTTCTCCGCCTACCCGGCGTCGGCAGAAAAACGGCCAACCTGCTGCTCGGCGATCTGTATCGGGTTCCGGGCTCGGTAGTTGTGGATACCCATTGCATCCGTCTTGCCAACCGCATCGGGCTGGTGGACAACCTGAAAGAGCCCGAAAAGATCGAAGAAGCTCTCCGGAAGCTTCTTCCTCCGGAGAGCTCATCTGATTTCTGTCACTGCATTGTGCTTCACGGCCGCGCCGTCTGCGATGCCCGCAGCCCGAAATGCGAGGTCTGCTGTCTGCGCGAGCTCTGTCAGGGCTACGCGGAAGGCTCCGTCTCTCAGCGTACGCGAAAAGCGTAAACGGTTTCGGAGTGCATATGCTCGCCCGCGTGCAGGACCGGGGACGGAAAGCCCCAGCAGTTCATCGCGTTCGGATACAGCTGGGTCTCCAGGCAGAAGGCCTCCCGACGCCCGATCTTCCGGCCGCCTTTGCCGATCCGCTCGGCGAGCATATTGGCAGTATATAACTGTATGCCCGGCAAATCTGTTTCGACCGTGAGCTCGATGCCGGTCTGGTCGCCGCAGACGACCGCGGCTTTTTTCCCGGCGAGCACAAAGTTGTGGTCATAGCCGCCCGCAAGCTTCAGCTGTTCCTCTTCGGCGCCGATGTCGGCGCCGATTTCTTTTTCTTTACGGAAGTCGAAGGCTGTCCCCTCGACCCACAGGAGTCTGCCTGTCGGCAGGCAGACGGCGTTGTTCTCGCAGAAGCGTTCGGAAGACAGCTGCAGCCGATGGGAGAGGATGTCTCCGGAGCCGTTGAGGTTAAAATAGCTGTGGTTAGTCAAATTTAACAGCGTATCCGCGTCGGTATCGGCATCATAGCCGATGCAGAGCCGGTTGTCCTCGGTCAGGGTAAAGAGCACCTGAACCTTCAGGTTTCCGGGATAGTTTTCCTCACCGTCCGGGGAGATGCGCCAGCAGAGCAGGCTTTCCCCCTGGGCAGCCATGCGCCAGAGCTTCCGGTCGAAGCCCTCAGTGCCGCCGTGGAGGTGGTTTTCGCCGTCGTTCTTTGCCAGTTCATAGCGCTTGCCGTGCAGCTCGAAGGCTGCGCCGCCGATGCGGTTGGCAACACGGCCGATGGTGGCGCCGAAAAAATCCCCGTTGCGCTCGTACTCTTCCGCGGTGTCATAGCCCAGCACCACATCCACCAGACTGCCGTCGCGCGCCGGGACGCAGAGGGACTGGATCGTGGCACCGTAGTCCAGCACCGTCACGGAAGCGCCTGCCCGGTTTTTCAGTTTTGCCGCTGTCACCTGTCTGCCGTCACTGAGACGTCCAAAGGGGTAAAATTCCACTGCCATGATGTACCGTCCTTTCTGTTATCCGTTTTATGCGCCGGCCTCGGCCATGCGGTTTTCGGCCTCGGCGGGAAGATCGATATTCAGGTAGGTATCCACGATATCCATGATCGAGTCATCCTTCAGGATGATGGAGATCTCGATGCGGCGGTTCTGCGCCCGGCCTTCCTCGGTGTCGTTGGTGGTCACGGGACGGGTCTCGCCGTAACCGGCCGCACAGAAATAGGAGGCATACTGCTGAAGCTTTCCGCCGCCGTTTTCCAGCAGATAGCCGAGAACGGCGTTGGCGCGCTGGGTGGAGAGCGTACGGTTGGTGTCATCCGAACCGGTGCTGTCGGTGTGGCCGGAGATGACGATGCTGTCGACATAGCGGACATTCTCCGGGTCCGCGAGGAACTGGGAGAAGACTTCGATCAGCTGGTTCAGCGTGGGGACAGCCGCGGTCTTGACCGCCGCGGAGCCGACATCGAAGAAAACGCCCTCACTGAGCACGATGTTGCCGTTCTCGCCGATTCTGACCTTCGAGGCGTCCCCCATGACGGCGACAACGCTGTCACGGATCTGCTCGAGGATCGAGAGACGCAGGACGGCAATGGTCTGCATCTGCCCGCGCATTTCCAGCAGCTCATCCGTAGCCGCCGCCAGGTATTCTTCCTGCTCGGTGATGCGCTGCTGCTGGCTGGAAAGCTGTTCCTGCTGGCTGGAAAGCTGCTGCTTCTGAGAGGAAAGCTGCTGTTCCTGCTCAGAGAGCAGGGCCTTCTGGTCCTGGAGCAGCTTGTCCTGGGCCGCAAGGTCTTCCTCCTTTGCCGCAAGCGTGAGCTTCACCTCGTCCAGATTCACCGTGAGCTGCTGGAGGTCCGCCTTGGCATCGTCCACCTGCTTCATGGTGACGATCAAAGCCTGTTCCAGGTCCGACAGCTCCTGCTCGCGGGCGGCCAGCTGAATCCGGGTCTCTTCCAGCTGACTCTCGGTATTCTTGAGGTTGTTGCCGGTGATCATATTCGAAATATAGCTCAGGAGCATCAGGAAAAACAGGATAAGTGCCACCGCCGACATCATGTCGGCATAGGAGGGCCAGAAGCCCTGCTCTCCCTCAGCGGAGCGCACCATGGCGTCCGTGCGGCCGACATACTGCCGTCTCATTGCTGTCTTCCTCCTCCCATGCGGCGGCTGATCTCACGAAAGGCAGAGGCCAGATCACGCACCGCAAGGTCCATACGCTCGACACTGCCACGCAGGTTGTAGTCCACCTCGGAGAAGTCATGTACGCCGCTGTTGAATTTCTCCAGCGACTCGTCAAAGCTGCGGAGGTGCTCCTTCTGCTCCTGGGTGGCCCTGGTGATCGCGGCGGCAGAGGCCTGGGTGCTCTTGGCATAGGCCTCGGCAGAGGCGCGCATGGCCGAACGGAACTCACCCGCCGAGGCGTTCAGGGTCTCGATGAGGCGTCCCAGCAGCTCGGCATCGTCCTTCACCGCCTCGGTCGTCAGGGTCGGGGCGATCTCGGTATCCAGCCAGAGCTCAAGCCGGGTCTCCAGTTTCTCGCGGGCAGCCTGGGGCGACAGAATCGTCCGCAGGATGGTCAGAAGAATCGAGCAGCCCGCGCCCACGAGGGAGGTATAGAAGGCGACGCCCATGCCGCTCAGCGCGCTCATCAGGCCGCCGCCCACGCTGTCCAGCACGCTCAGCCACTCGGAGGTGTTCGAGAGGCTGATCAGTTCGGTCAGGGAGCTGACCGACATGCTGAGGCCAAGGAAGGTCCCGAACAGGCCGAGGGTGACGAACAGCGACACGGCGTTATTCAGGTAGCGCTCGCACAGGAGCAGGCCGGAGAGCTTGCGGCCCACGACGTCGGAGATGATGGCCGGGGTGTTGACATCCCGCCCGTACTGGCGATAGGCCTCGGTAAACTCGGTCAGGAGCGCCGCCCGAAAGCCGCGCGATTCCGGGTTTTTGCCGCCGGCTTTGCTCTCCAGCAGGCGGTAGCGGATGCGGACATAGAACAGCAGAATCACGGCCAGAATGAACAGAACCGCGATGATGGAAATCACAATAACGCCGGAGGCCGGCATGGTCTGCAGGGTCTTCATGGATTATCCTCCTTTTTCTCTGCGGCGGCAGTCGTTTCCGGAGCAGGGCCGGCTTCTGCAGGGGGAGAAGCAGGAGCTTCCGGATGGGGAGCGTCTCCGGCGGCTTTCTTTGCCGCCTTTTTCGCCGCTCTTGCCTCGCGGCGCGCGCGGGCGCGGGAGCCGTCAAGACGGAAGACTTTCTTTATCAGCCAGATCAGCAGCCAGACGACCGGAATCAGGATGATCAGGACCGGCAGGATCTCGATCAGGAAGACCAGCAGATCCTTTATGATCTGACCGGCATTGCGGAAGCCCTGTTTCAGGGCGTCTTTCAGCTCCTGCCAATAGCTCGGCTCTTCCTTGATCTCGGGGGTATACTCCCGGACCTCCTTGACGGTCAGGGAAACGGTGCTGTAGCTGACGCGGCGGTCCCAGTTGTTCAGGGTAGACTGGAGGGATTCGATCCGGTAGCGCAGCTCGGTCAGACGGTCCTCAATGATGATCACGTCTTCCACGGATTCGGCCAGCTCCATCATCTCCAGTAGGCGGGCTTCCTGCGTCTGATAGGCCTTCAGGCGGGCCTGGGTGTCGACATACTGGCTGGTCACGTTCTCGGTGTAGATATGAGAATACGGGATGTTGCCGAGCGCGGAAAGGCTCTCCATCAGCTCGTTGAAGCGGCGGCTGGGGATGCGGAGGGTGAAGCTGGCATCCCTTGTCGATGCCGTTCCCTTGGCCTTCTGATAGTAGTTGGAGCCGCTGATGCTGCTGGACTCGATCCAGCCGTCGTAGCGGCCGACCAGCTCGGTCACACCTGCCACCGTCTCATCAAAGGTCGTCGTCTCGACCGTGACGTCGGCGGCATAGATGATCTTTTCCGGATCCTCGGCCGGGACATCGCCCTCTTTGGTCCCGGACCCGGATGCGGATGCAGATGCGTTCGGGGCAGGAACCGGGGCAAAACCGTAGGTCTCGTCCGCCGCCATCTCGGCAGCCGCATAGCCTTCAAAATCGTAGTCGGCGGCATAAGCTCCGTCTTCACGGGCAGCGGTATAGGACTGGCTGCTGTGGTTCGACGAGCCGCAGCCGCAGAGCGACAGCAGCATCAGTACGGCCACCAGGAGCGCGGAAATGCGAACCGTTCTTTTCATTGTATACCTCCGTTTCAAACCATCGGCTGCTGCATGGGAGCAAGATCTGCCCCCGATCTCAGCTTTCTGCCGCTGCGCGGAATTGGAGCTGAGCTCTCGCCTTCAGATTATGGCGCCGCGCATAATGCGAGAGAGAAAAACCTGCATAAGATATAATAAGCGCCCGCAGTGTCTTGATGAGGGGCAGACGGCTTCCCTTGGCGCGCACGGGAAAAGCCTCCGGGGAGCGCTTATCCGGCGCGCGGAAGGGAAAAGGAGCTCCCGCGCTGCGAGAACTCCTTTTTCCGTTTATTTTCCGACAAAACGGAAGCCGAAGCCTTCCGTCACCGGGCATGCCGCGTTGAGTTCTTCTGTCCAGCTCGTCATTGCCTGATTCTTCAGTTCGGTCTCTGCGAGATAGCTGCTGTACAGCTGACCCTCGCCGACGTAGTACATGACATGGTAGCCGGCATAGGAGCCGCTCTCGCCGTATACGATGCCGGTATCGCCCGGCTTGTGCTCGGAGAAGCAGAAGTTTTCAAACTCTTCCACCATCTGACCGCGGGCGACATTCTCATACAGGCCGCCGTTGGTGTTGGAGCCGGCGTCCTCGGAATATTCTTCCGCCAGCGCGGCAAAGCTCTCTTCGGTCTTCGGGCCGGCCTCATACTCCGCAAGGATCTCCTCGGCACGCGTCCGGGCAGCCTCCTTGGCCTCGTCGCTGTAGGTCCCGTCCTCGCCGGCCACAGCTTTCACCAGAATGTGCCGCACGTTCACGGTGGGATAGTGGTTGTCCTCCCGGCTGAGGAACATCACCACGGTATAGCCCGCAGGATTCTCTTCCGCATCGGCAAAGACCTCGACATCGCCGGCCTTGCGGTCGGAAGCCTTCATCCAGTCGGCATAGGCAGAGGAGAGGCCGGACCCGCTGTAGCCGGTGCGGCTGGTGGGCTGCTCGCCGGTCTGAGACTGCACCGCAGCTTCAAAGCGCGCTTTCGGGTCGTCGGTGTCGTCGCCGTCCCGGTAGGCCGCAGCAATGGCGTCCGCCTTGCTCTTTGCCTCCGCCCGGCTGGCGTCGTCGGCGGTCATCTCGGTGCTCTCGGTGCCGTCCTCGGCCGTCACGGCGGTCTCAATCGTTTCGGCGGTGACATAGTACATGTCAAAGTCAAAGAGGTCCTTGCTGCCGTTCAGACTCTTATAGTAGTCCTCCAGCTCATCCTCGGTCCAGGTCAGGGTGTCCTGTTTGGCGTCATAGGCCTTCTGCGCCAGGGCACCGTCAAGGGCGGCCTCATGGACGATCTTCGTCGTCACGCCGCTGCCGTAGTTCATGCTGTAAAGCTTGTCAGCACTGCCGTAGCCCAGGGACGTGGCTGTCTCTTCGATGCCCTCGAACTGGGCGTCGACCTCGGCAATCTCGTCATCGCTCAGGGAGATGCCGTTTTCCTTCGCATAGTCGAGAAGGGCCTGGATCTGCTGAACATCGGTCTTGGCGGAGTCACGGAAGTAGTCCCGCCAGGTCCCGCCGTCGGTCATGGGGCACTCCTGATCCTTCAGGCCGGCCAGGCCGAGGCTGGTGTCAATGCCCAGCATGGACGCGTAATCGCCGTAGGTGTTGACCAGGTTCACATAGTCCCGGCCGTAATAGTAATTGACCTGCGCCGGCGTGTACTTGGTGGTGTTTGCCGTCAGCGCCGTGGTCATGGTATACATGAGACCAGAGTTGAGCAGCAGGATGGCGGCGATCAGAACGACCACGCCGATCATGCCCCAGGTCCATCTGCGTCTTGACTGGGCTTTTTTCTTCTCTTCCTCCTGCGCAGCCAGTGTCTTCTTGTCTGTGCCGGCCTCACGGGCAGCAATGCGGTTTTTTCTTTCAGTTGATGCACTCATAGTTCTTCCCTCTTTTTCCTTTGTCCTGCGGATGCATTATATCTGCATTCCCAGTGCGTTGCAAGAATTTCGCGCGAAAATTAATGGATTCTTCAGTTTTCCGCCCGCATGGACAGAAATGCGTTGATAAACCCGTCCAGGTCCCCGTCCATGACGCTCTGGATGTTGCCGTTTTCGTACTCTGTCCGATGATCCTTCACGAGCTGATAGGGCATAAAAACGTAGGAACGGATCTGACTGCCCCATTCGATTTTCATCTGCACGCCCTTGATGTCGCTGATCTTTTCCAGGTGTTCCCGTTCCTTGATCTCGGCCAGTCTGGCACGCAACATGTTCCGGCAGTTTTCCAGATTCTGGAAATGGCTGCGCTCGACCTGGCTCGACACCACGATGCCGGTCGGAATATGGGTCAGGCGGACCGCAGAGGAGGTCTTGTTGACCTTCTGTCCGCCGGCGCCCGAGGAACGGAACACATCCATCTTGATGTCCTCCTCGCGCAGCTCGATCTCGGTATCGTCCGTGATCTCGGGCATGACCTCGACAGCGGCAAAACTGGTATGGCGCCGGCCGGCAGCGTCAAAGGGCGAAACCCGCACCAGGCGGTGAATGCCGTGCTCGCTCTTCAGGAAGCCATAAGCATTCTCGCCTTCGATCATGATGGTCGCGCTCTTCAGGCCCGCCTCATCCCCGTCGAGATAATCCATGACCTTTACCTTGTAGCCGTGGCGCTCGGCCCACATGTTGTACATCCGGTACAGCATCGAGGCCCAGTCCTGCGCCTCGGTACCGCCGGCCCCGGCATGGAAGGTGAGAATGGCGTTGTTGCCGTCATACTCGCCCGTAAGCAGGGTGCTCAGCCGGGTCTCTTCGAGCTTTTCCTCAAAGGCGGCATACTCGGACTGCAGCTCCTCGAAGAGGCTGTCGTCGCCCTCTTCGATGGCCATGTCGCAGAGCGTCATCAGGTCCTCCCAGTTGGAGCAGAGACGGTTGTAGTTGTCCCGCTTGTTCTGGAGCTTTTTCAGGCGCTTCTGAACCTTCTGGGAGTTTTCCACATCGTTCCAGAAGCCCTCTCTTGCACTGGCGGCCTCCAGCTCTTCGATCTCCCGTTCCGCAGCGTCCAGCTTCAGCGCGCTCCGCAGGACCTCCAGCTTGGGCCTGTCGGCATTCAGTTTCTGTTTATACTCTTCAAATTCCAGCATATTTTCAACTACTTTCCTGTTATGATTGTAAACGATCGGATTCGGCAGCCGAGAAACACTCCCCGGAAGGCTGTGCCGTTTCGCGGCAAGGGAAGGGCTCTGCCCCTATCGCAGCCCCTGCGGCCGCGATCATTATGGGGAAATCGTCTACCTCCACTTTTGCGCGGCGGGGAAACCTATAGGCGAGATCTCAGCTCCGCTTCCGCGCAATGCAGAAAGCTGAAGTCGGGCGCTTTCAATCAGTCTCTGCGGGCGCTATGGTGCTGATTTTTCTTCTCATGCTTTGATCATATTCTTTGTCAACAGCCAATTCATCAGCGGCGAATCCGTCTGTTGTCAAGGCTTTTCGTGTCCGGTAACCGCTGTTTTAGACAAAACAAAGTGTCAATTATCTCTTTTTTTCAATGAAAAATGAGATTTAGAGCTTTTTCGTATTATACTTCCTCTTAAACGCATGATCCTCATTCGTCAAAGCAGGGATGATTGCGGCATTTTCACGGCAGGGGGATGTTGAACGCGCGGTTGAAGTCCTCGCTCGGATGGGTGTGGACGAGAATCTCGTGATCGATGAGGCCGTATTTCAGGAAAAACGCCGCCATAGGCTTGCCGATGTTTCCGTCGTGCGGCCAGTTGCCCTCCTCTCCGGAGACGGGGACATCGATCGTGATCTCCGTCTCGCCGGCCCGGGCGGCGGCAATGATGCCCTCATAGATCTCATTTTCCACCGCAGCGGCCAGATGCCCGTCCAGCTCCAGCGGGTTGGAGTCGGCAAAGGTAAGAAAGCGCGTATTTGTCATGGAATAGACAAACAGCAGCAGAACCGGCAGCAGAAGGGACGCTTTCGGCCAGCGCCGGACAAAGGCGGCAAAGCTCAGAAGCATCAGCAGGATGACAGAAAACAGCAGGGTAAACATGGCCTCCGGACGCCCGGCGTATTTCGGATTCACCACCGCGCTCAGAAGCAGCAGAAACAGCGCATTCGGAACCGCCCAGACAAGGACCCCGCCAAGGAAGGAAAGGCCGTTTTTTCTGTTCCCGCTGTTTTTTTCAGCCGCCAGCAGCCCAAGCGCAGCCAGAACCGCAGCCAGGACAAGCAGCCGGAACAGAAGCGCCGTCTTGCCCAGCAGCTTCATCCATTCCGCAAAGGCCTCTCCCAGGCGGGAAAGCAAAGCGGCATCCGCCGCCCCGCCGGCGCGTCCTCCGGTGGCCTCCAGAACCGCCGCGAGAAGCCAGAGGATCACGACGGCAAGCCAGACCGCCTCTGTCTTCAGCAGGCTCTTTCCGTCCGCGCCTGCCCTCCTGCCGCAGAAGCCGCGCACGGCGCGGAACAGGGCATAGGCCGCCAGGATGGCGCTGCCGAAGAGGTTGGAAAAGACAGCCAGATACAGAAGCAGCACCAGCATGCTTTCACGGAGGGGCCGGCAGCCGGTCAGCTGCGGCTCCTGTTCCGGGTCCGCCATGAAGTGAAGCACCAGGGAGCAGCAGAGCAGCGCCGGCATGGTATAGAAAAAGACACAGCACTGGTCATAGGTGTGGAACAGATAGAGGTTTCGGCTGTAGGCGCTGCGGAAAAACAGAAAATGCAGCAGGAGAAACAGCAGCGCAAGGCAGACGGAAGAAAACTGACCGAGCCGGAAGCGCGCTTCCAGCAGCCGCTTCAGACTGAAAACATACGCCGTGATCAGTGCACTGAGCATGAGGCCGAGCACGGCGATCTGGCAGTCGATAAAACGCCCGAGATGCAGGGCGGCACAGAGCCCCGCCAGGTTCCCGCACAGAGAGGAAAGCAGCTCCGGCATCATCCGGGAAGGATTCCAGGCGCCCGGAATCGGGATGGCTTTTCTGCTGAGGACGGTATAGATCACATCGTCCTCGTCCATGATCGGGATCGGGTGCAGCACGATAAAGAAAACCGACATCGCAGCGAAGACCGCAAGGCACAGCAAGAGGTTTATTCGCCGGTTTCGATCGGTATTCCGCTTCATGCCCGTCCCCCCTGTCATCGGTTTTCTGCCGCGCAGTCTAATCATTATATACAAAATCCCCCTTTTTTTCAATTGCTTTTTTCTCGCGTGTTTTGTTTGTTTTTTTCTTCCAATTCCCTCCTGTTTATGTTATAGTGGTTGTTACAGGCAAAAGCTTCGCTTCTGCCGCATTCATTTCATCTGTGAGCGTGACAAAGCTGCTCCGGCGTGCGCCGGATCGGGCAGCCGATGATGGGGAGGATTCTTGAAAGAATGATTTCACACGGTAAAGAAATTGCAGTTTTCACCGGAAACTCCAATCCCGCGCTGGCAAAAGATATCTGTTCCGCACTGTTTATCAGCCCCGGCAACTGCAGCATTTCCCAGTTTGCGGACGGGGAGTGCTCGGTCTCGGTCTACGAACCGGTGCGCGGCAAGGACGTATTCATTGTCCAGTCCACCTGCAACCCTGTCAACGACAGCCTGATGGAGCTGCTCATCATGATCGATGCGATGCGCCGCGCCTCAGCCGGCCGCATCACGGCCGTCATCCCTTATTTCGGCTATGCCCGGCAGGACCGCAAGGCCAAGAGCCGCGATCCCATCTCCGCCAAGCTGGTCGCCAACCTCATCACCGTCGCCGGCGCGGACCGCGTGCTGACCATGGATCTGCATGCAGCGCAGATCCAGGGCTTTTTTGATATCCCGGTCGACAATCTGGTCGGCTCTCATCTGTTCATCAAGCATTTCACCAAGCTCTTCGGCAAGGGAAACGAAGACGTCATGGTCGTCTCGCCCGATGTGGGCAGCACCGCCCGCGCGCGGTCGATCGCGATGAAGCTGGGCGTCAACCTGGCCATCGTGGACAAGCGCCGCGAGCGCGCCAACCAGTCGCAGGTGATGAACATCATCGGCTCGGTGGACGGCAAGATCTGCATCCTGCTGGACGACATCGTCGACACCGCCGGCTCGCTCTGCGGTGCGGCGAAGGCCATCAAGGAAATCGGAGGCGCCAAAGAGGTCTATGCCGCCGTAACGCACGGGGTTCTCTCGGGTCCTGCCCTTCAGCGGATCGAGGAGAGCTCGATCGAGCACCTTCTCCTGCTGGACACGATCCCCTATCCGAAAGATCAGCCCATGCTGGAAAAAATCAGCTATATCTCGTCAGCGCCGGTCTTTGCCGAGGCCATCCGCCGGATCTACGAAGAGGTCTCGATCGCCAACATGTTCGACAACTGAGCGGGAAGGGTTCGGACATGCTCTTTTCCTCCCGCCCGGTTTCCTGGCTTGTGGTTTTTCTGGGGAACCCCGGCCTCCGCTATGAGGGGACGAGGCACAACGCGGGCTTTATGG
This sequence comes from uncultured Eubacteriales bacterium, assembly GCA_900317375.1. Lineage (GTDB taxonomy): Bacteria > Bacillota > Clostridia > Oscillospirales > Oscillospiraceae > Limivicinus. Next base: position 16,120 of record ONGJ01000016.1, on the reverse strand, counting down.
CAGCGGACGCCTTTTCCCGGAAGCACGACGTCCGCATCAGCCGCGTCCGCTTCCGGGCCCTGACGGCACAGTGCGGCATCGGCGGGGACCAGGTCCTGCTGATGAAGCCCCAGACCTATATGAATCTCTCCGGTGAGGCGGTCGGACAGGCCGCCCGCTTCTATAAAATCCCCCCTGAGCATATTCTGGTTCTCTCGGACGACATCACGCTGCCCATCGGCGCGCTTCGCATCCGCACCAAGGGTTCCTCCGGCGGGCACAACGGCCTGAAGAACATCATCGAAGTGCTGGGAACCGACGCCTTCCCGCGGATCCGCATCGGGGTCGGCTCGCCCCCGCATCCCGACTACGACACGATCGACTGGGTGCTCTCGGTTTTCCGCGATCAGGACGCCGAGGACATGGCGGAGGCCGCTTCGCGGGCCGCCGACGCGGCGGAGTGCTACATCGCGGAGGGCCCGGAAAAGGCCATGAACCGCTACAGTCAGAAAAAGGTGAAATAACCGCTCTGCGGTATTATCAATATCGAAATACACACCAGAAAAGGAGGCTGCAAATGAAGAAGAGCTGTATTGCGATGCTTCTCGCCGGCGGGCAGGGTTCGCGTCTTTATGCTCTGACACAGGATGTGGCAAAGCCCAGCGTTCCCTTTGGCGGAAAGTATCGCATCATCGACTTTCCTCTTTCCAACTGCGCAAATTCCGGCATCGACACCGTCGGTGTCCTGACCCAGTATCGGCCGCTTCAGCTGAACAGCTACATCGGCACCGGCCAGCCCTGGGACCTCGACGTTTCCGACGGCGGCGTCTTTATCCTTCCGCCTTACCAGAAGCAGGATGAGAAGGGCTCGTGGTTTACCGGAACGGCCAACGCCATCTATCAGAACATCGCCTTCATCGAGAACTACAACCCCGAAAACGTCCTGATCCTCTCCGGTGACCATATCTATAAGATGGATTACGCCGACATGCTGCGCGAACACCTCGCCCACGACGCCGCCCTCACCATTTCGGTCCAGCAGGTCTCGATGGAAGAGGCGACCCGCATGGGCATGATGAACGTGGGTGAAGACGGCTATGTCTATGAGTTTGAAGAGAAACCGAAACATCCGAAGAGCGATCTGGCATCCATGGGCGTCTACATCTTCAACTGGGAGAAGCTGCGTGCCTATCTGATCGCGGACGAGAACAACCCGAACTCGCACAAGGACTTCGGCAAGGACATCATCCCCGCGATGCTGAATAACGGCGAAAAGCTCTGGCCATACCGCTTTGACGGGTACTGGCGGGATGTCGGCACGATCACCAGCCTGTGGGACGCCAACATGGACATGCTCTCCACCACGCTCATCAATCTCTATGACCCCTCCTGGCCCATCAGCTCGCGCAGCCCGGTCCTTCCGCCCAGCTACACCGGAGAGGACGCCAAGGTCGTTCACTCGATCGTCACGGAGGGCTGTGAAATCGACGGGCACGTGGAGAACTCCGTGCTCTCGGCCTCGGTGACGGTGGAACGCGGAGCCAAGGTCGTCTACAGCGTGCTGATGCCCGGTGCGGTCGTAAAGGCCGGCGCCACGGTCGAGTATGCCATCATCGGCGAAAACGTGGTCATTGAACCCGGCGCCGTTGTCGGAAGCGCTCCGGACGGCACGGACGGCTGGGGCGTCACCACCTGCGGTCCGAATGTCAGCATTGCCGCCGGCAAGGTCATCCCGGCCGGTGCAATGATCTATTCCGGAGAGGAGGGTTAAGAAATGAGCAAATACCATGGTATTATCTTCGCATACAGCGATGCGCCGGAACTCGGCGATCTGACCCGCGAACGCACGGTTGCTTCCCTGCCCTTCTGCGGACGCTACCGCCTGATCGACTTTGCTCTCTCCTCCATGAAAAATGCCGGAATCACCGATGTCGGCGTCATTATGGCCCGGGACTATCAGTCCCTTCTGGACCACATCGGCGGCGGCAAGGACTGGGATATGAGCCGGCGTTCCGGCGGCCTCAGGATGCTGCCCCCCTTCGGTCTTCCGCACGCCCACAGCGGCAACTACGGCGGCACGATCGAAGCGCTGAACGCGGTGGCACCCTATATCCGCGATATTCCGCAGGATCATATCGTCCTGATGCTCGGCAGCCTGCTTGCCAACATCGACCTCAGCGCCGCCATCGCCCAACATGAAGCCGGCGGGGCAGAGATCACCGCCATCTGTTCGGACGGCCCGACCTTCGGCCTGAACCATCACTATCTGGTCGATGCAGACGGTCTTGTCAACGGCATCCATCTGTACCGCGGCGACAGCACAAAGGGTCTGAAGAGCCTGGAAGGCTATATCGTTCACAAGGAGGTCCTTCTGCGCATGATGGACGAGGCCGCTGCCCGGAATCACTATGCCTTCCACCGTCACGCCATGCTGAGCTTCCTCGAGGACGGCGGAAAGATGGATGTATACAGGCACAACGGATATGTCGGCGCGATCCGCAACATTGACCAGTATTACCGCGCCAGCATGGACATGCTGGATTCGGAAAAGCGGAAGCAGATTTTCCCGGCGGAGCGTCCCGTGCGCACCAAGACCCACGAGGAGGTCAGCAGCTATCTCGGCGAGCAGGCTGTCGTAAAGAACTGCCTGATTGCCGACAACTGCATCATCGAGGGGGAAATCGAGAACTGCATCGTGTTCTCCGGCTGCCGCATCGGCGCCGGGACGAAGCTGAAAAACTCCATCATCATGCGCGGCGTAACCGTCGGCGAGGGTGCGGAGCTCAGCTATGTCATCTCGGACAAGTACGCGCGCTTCTCGGACAACACCCGTCTGAACGGCAGCCCGAAGCTGCCCATGGTCGTGCCGAAGAACGCCAGTATCTGATTCATTCCAAATTCGTTTCACAAAAAACATCCTCCCGTCCGTTCGGGAGGATGTTTTTATTGGCGCTCAATTGCAAAGTGACGTTCCGGTTTGCAAGAGTAAGTTCCAAATGAATTAAAATTGCAAAAGAAAATAACGAAAACACAGACGCGAGGCAGGACTTAGTCTTGTAAAACGCTTGAAATCGCAGTGTTCAGCGTGTTAGTATAGGGGTAAGAATTCAGCAAAAGCCTGTATAACGCGGCCGAATGCTTGAGAAAAAGGGAGATGAAAGCAAGATGAGAAAACGTCTGTTCTGCTGTCTGCTTGCGGCCCTGCTGGTGATGTGCTGCTTTCCTGTGCAGCATGCAGCCGCAGAGGAGACCGATGCGGCCGCCTTCTCCACCTTCGAAGAACTCCGGAGCTTCTGTGAGGAGGACGCAGACTCTTCCGGCCGTGCTCTGTCCTGTGAAGCAGCAGATCTCGTCATTTCCGAGGACCTGGAGCTTCCTTCCGGCAGGACTGTTCTGTTCCGGAGCTTTACGGTTCCCGAGGGTGTAACGCTCACCGTCGCGCAGGGCGCGGAACTCAAGGCGTACGGTTTTACCGTGCAGGGCAGGCTTATCAACCGGGGCACCGTATTCCAGGGAGACCTGTCCGAAACCGGAGATGTGCAGGACACAGATATCGCCGCATATATCCCGGGATTTGTCGAAAACAAGGGGGAAATGACCCTGACCGACGTATACGGGAAGCGCAATATCCGATGGCTCGGCAGCAAACTGACCATGCTTGAGACAGAAAACTACGACAAGCGTTTTAAGACGGAACCGGAAACACCGGAGCCTGAAGCCTCACCGGCACCGGAAGTCACGCCGCCCCCAGCACCTCCCGGCGGGCAGACCGAGCAGATTTCGGCGATCTTGGACACGGTAAAAGAACTTCTGCCGACGCTCGTGTTGATCCTGGCGGCTGCTGCTTTCGGGCGGATCCTGAAGGCTGCAGCGGGGAAAAAGAAGCAGGTGAAAGATACAGGCAGCAGTCGGCAGAGGAATACGGATATGCCGCGCGATGCGCAGAGTGAAGATCACTTTCAGAGAGACCGTAGAAACCGGATATCGCAACTGGACGACTGGCTGAAGAGCGGTCTGATTGACCGGGACGAGTATAAGAACCTGAAGAGACGATATGAACGGGATGAATGACAGCAAGGCAGGCAGCCTGCAGCAGGAATCTTTCGCAGCATCGTAATTGAAGTATATTTCAGCTTTCTCAGCTGCACCGGGGGCAGCTGAGAAAGAGCCGTCTCCCCAAGCGTCAAAATCAGTACAAAAAACCAAAAAGCCACAGGGGAATTCTGCTGCGCACTCCGACTTCCGTATCATCCACAGCCAGAAAACTGTCAGGAATGTCCTGGATTCCATAAACGATGAACGCGCACGAAAAGATGTTTAGAAACACTAATTCTACGAAAAAAAGATGTTTGTAAACATTATCATATCCGACTTTGAAAGAATGTCAAGCAAGCAGTGAAAATCAACAGCCCACGGCAGGTTTTTCCCTTACCGCGGGCGGAGGTGCTGGAGCGCGTGTACGGGAAATACCGGTCGCAGGCATAAGGCCGGGAAGGGAAAAATCGAGCCCCCGCCGAAAGGCGGGGGCCCGGATTTTATCTGATCAGGCCGAATGAGCTCAGCGGCCAGAAACGCAGGAGAAGCTTGCCGACGATCTTGTCGCCGGTGATGCAGCCGACCGTCGTGGTACGGCTGTCGATGCTGTTTGCGCGGTGGTCACCCATGACAAAGCATTTCCCGTCCGGCACCTGATAGGGCAGGGTAATGTTGCATTCGCCGAGAGCCTTTTCGGAGATGTAGGGCTCATCCAGCCGAACCCCGTTGACATAGACGGTCCCCTCGCTGTCGATGTCCACCCAGTCGCCGGAGGTGGCAATCACGCGTTTGACCAGAATGCCGTTGTTGAAGTAGAAGCCGATGACCTCGCCCGTTTTGAACTTGCCGTTGTTCAGCGCGATCACCAGATCCCCGTCCGAGAGGGTGTCTTCCATGGAGTTGCCGCTGATCTGCAGGACCGGCATCAAAAGCACGGCAATGATGACCGCGACGGCAGCCACCACCAGAAGGGAGAAAATCGTGCTGCGCAGAACCCTTCCGTAGCGGGTCTTGTACTGCGCCTGCTTCAGCTCGCCCTCCAGCATCTCGATGCTCGGCATCTCCAGCTTTTTTTTCGCCTGTTTTTTCCGGCTCTCGCCGTTCTTTTCCTTACTCATGGCTTCCTCAACCTGTTGGCCTCCGCCTCGCGCCGGGCCAGCAGCTCCTGCAGATAGCGCCTTCTCTCTTCGCCGTCATCCCTCCGGGAAGGGGCGGCGTCTTCCCGGTGCGGTTCCGGCCTGCTTTCGGCAGGGGGCGGACTGTATGCGGGGGGATCATAGGAAGGCGGATTGTAATAGGCAGCCGGTCTGTCCTGGCCTGGCCTTGCCGGTTCCGGACGGGCAGCAGCGGCGGGACCCATGCGGTCAAGCCGGGCCCGGGCGGACTCGAGCGCGATGTCCTTTTCATCCAGGCGCGAGCGCAGAGACTCCATATTCTGTCTCATGGTCTCGGCCTCTTCCTGGGCCACGTTCAGCTCTTCATCCTTCTCGTCCAGCCTGTGCTTCAGGCGTTCAAAGAGCTCGTCCTTGCCGTTCAGCTTTTCCTTCAGCCTGCCGATGTTCTCATCCTTCTCATTCAGTTTGTCCGCCAGTCTGGCAAGATCCTCGTCCTTTTCATTCAGCTTTTCTTTCAGGCGGTTGCTGAGGTCCCTCTCCTTCTTCAGAAGACCCTTCAGCTCGTCAATGCTCTCTTTCTGACGGGCGACCTCGCGGCTCTGTGCAAGAAGCAGCTGCAGCAGATCCTGACGGCTCAGTTTATGAAGTTCCTTCGCGGTCACGGCAGCCACCCCCCTCGGCCTCGTATGCCTCATATCATGAGAATATAACTATAATATTATACTATAGGATCGGTAAAAACTCAATGACTTTCGCGGTCCAGAGGGCCCAACGGCTTGACGGCAGGATTCCTGCTGATTATAATACAAAGGCATCGGATAAACCGATCCCCCCTCGGTGAGGAGGGAGGGATCGCAGAGGCAGAAAGGAAAAAGGGCATGGATAACCGGACCAGCAAGCAGAACTATTACCTGGACATCGCCGACTCTGTTCTGGAGCGCTCGACCTGTCTTCGGAGGAAATACGGCGCCATTATCGTGCGCAACGACGAAATCATCTCGACCGGCTACAACGGCGCGCCGCGCGGACGCCGCAACTGCAGCGACCTGGGGGTCTGCACCCGCGAAACCCTGCACATCCCCTCCGGGGAGCGTTACGAGCTGTGCCGTAGCGTCCATGCCGAGGCAAACGCCATCATCTCGGCCTCCCGGCGGGATATGATCGGCGCGACGATCTATCTGGTCGGCCGGGATGCCCGCACCAACGAGCTGCTCAGCGACGCGATGAGCTGTTCGATGTGCAAAAGGCAGATCATCAACGCCGGCATCGAGAAGATCGTGATCCGGACCTCGAAGACCGAATACCGCACCATCCCCGTCAGTGACTGGATCGAGAACGACGATTCCATTTTCATGCTGTAAGAAGCAGCACCGCTGAAGCCGGAAGATGTCAGACAGAATCCTGCATCCGATTCCGCCCACATGGAACGGGGAGTCGGAAATTTTGATCCTGGGAAGCTTTCCGTCGGTAAAGTCCCGGGAGATGGCCTATTTTTACGGGCATCCGCAGAATCGCTTCTGGAAGGTGATGTCCGTTTTGTTCGAAGAGGACATCCCCGCGACGGCAGAGGGAAGACGCGCCTTTCTGCTGCGTCACCGGATCGCCGCCTGGGACGTGATCGCCGCCTGCCGCATCACAGGCTCCGCCGACAGCAGCATCCGGAATGTGGAAGCAAACGACCTGCGGCTCATTCTGGAGGGGGCGCCGATCCGGAAGATCTTTACAAACGGAAAGACCGCAGACCGGCTGTATCGGCGGTATACCCTTCCCGTGACCGGGATTCCGGCGGTCTGTCTTCCGTCGACAAGCCCCGCCAATGCGGCGTGGAGCCTGGACCGGCTGGCAGAGGCCTGGAGCGTAATACGACAGGAATCAGGAGAAGGCAAACATGGAATATGATCATCATCTTTACAGCGGGAGGCCGGCGGAGGCACGAACGGAAACGGAAGAGCGGTGCTATGATTTTCTCGACGGGCTGGGGGTATCCTATGCCCGGGTGGACCACGAGCATGCCGACACGATAGAGGCCTGCGAGCTGGTGGAAGGGCTGCTCGGCTGTCGGATCTGCAAGAACCTTTTTCTCTGCAACCGTCAGCAGACGGAATTCTACCTGCTGCTGATGCCCGGACAGAAGCCCTTCAAAACGAAAATCCTCTCCAAGCAGATTGGCAGCTCCCGGCTCAGCTTTGCCGATGCCGGGCACATGCGCGAGCTGCTCGGCCTGACACCGGGTTCGGTCAGCGTTCTGGGACTGATGAACGACAGAGAAAAACGGGTGAAGCTGCTGATCGACAGAGAGCTGCTGCGGGATGAAACTTTCGGCTGTCACCCCTGTCTGAACACCAGCAGCCTGCGGATCCGTATGGAAGACCTGACCGGGAAGATCCTTCCCGCGCTCGGCTATGCGCCCGCTTATGTGGAGCTGCCGTGGAATCCCGATGAAGAAAACGCCTGACCCAGGGGTCAGGCATTTTCTTCATTTGTAAGTTGGAATCGGGCGGCGTTTGTGCTCACTGCGGCTGTGAAAACGCTCGATGATGGCGCGGTCCTTCTCCGTCGCGATCCCCTCGGTCAGATAGCGGTCGATGGCCTCATAGGTCACGCCCATCTCCTGCTCGTCGGTCTGACCGTCAAAGAGGCCTGCGGACGGGGCCTTCTCGACGATGCTGCGCGGGGCGCCGAGGAACTTCAGGAAAGCGATCACCTCGGTGGCCGTGAGGTCCGAAATCGGATTGAAGTCATGGGCGCCGTCACCCCACTTGGTATAATAGCCCATATAGCCTTCACTGCGGTTGCCGGTCCCGGCGACCAGAAGGCCCTCGGCAGCGGCAACGGCATAGAGCGTCGTCATGCGCAGGCGCGGGGCAATATTCGATACGGCAAGGTCCGTCATGTCGGTCACGCCCTGCAGCGCCTCCAGCTCGGCAGCGCGGACCGCCGTCAGGTCGACCGTCCGGGTCTCGATGCCGTACTGAAGGGCAAGCTCGCGGCCGTCCTCGGCGTCGCTGCCGTAATTCCGCCGGGAAGCGCAGGGCATGATGATGCCGACCGTGTTGTCGCAGGCAGCCTTGCAGAGGATGCCCACCAGCGCGCTGTCCTTGCCGCCGGAATTGCCGAAGACAATGCCTTTCACGCCAGCGCTGTGCACAAGGTCCCGAATCCAGGCAACGCGGCCGTCGTATTCCTCCTGCCAGTTTCTGGTGATCATGGTTTTCCCTCCTTCTGTTTTTCTACCCTGAGTAATACTCCGGGACGCAGGAAAAGTCAAGATTTTTCAGCGCCCGATTATGGCTTACTGCATTTGCGCGGAAGTGAGGCTGAGCTCTCGCCTGTAGATTCCCGCGCCGCGCATATTTTTTTGGGATAAGCTTCCCGGGGCGTGCCCGACTGCAGCGGGTTTGTGTGGACATTCTGCACAAAAAGCAGGGCGAAAAAGTGTGGAAAACAGAGAAATTTTGGCTTGACTTTCCCGGGCTTTTCATGATATGATGCGGCCATCCTGAAGGGCTGTTTCAGACGGCCCGGACGGCCTCCTATATAGACGTTCGATATAAGCAAATGATATGGATTTGAAGTTTCTACCCGGACGCCGTAAATGACCGGACTATCGAATGACTCAGGAAGCCTTTTCTGTTCTCGCAGCAGGCGGGCTTTCGGATTTATTCTTTCCACCGGGAGCAGAAATTGCGCGTTCCCCGGTGTTTTTTGTTTCCCCGTACGGGACTTTTCTTTCGTATCTCGGAGGCCGGTGCCTCTACAGATAGCCGGGAATGCCGCTTTCTGCGACGGCATTCCCATAACAAAAATGATGAGGAGAAAAGAAATGAAGAAAATCATTGCTCTGCTGATGGTTCTTGTCATGGTCTGCGCGCTGGCCGCCTGCGGCCAGAAGGCTCCCGCTCCTGCTGAACAAGCCGAGCCCACCTTTGAATTTGATAACGACTCCACCCCCTTCGACGTCTCGACCCTTTCAGAGGACGAGGTGAAGAAGGTCAAGGTCGGGTTCATCTTCCTGCACGACGAGAACTCCACCTATGACCTGAACTTCATCAACGCCGCCAGAGAAGCCTGCGAAGGCCTCGGCCTGAAAGAGGGACAGGACTTCATCCTGAAGACCGGCATCCCCGAGGGTCAGGAGTGCTATGACGCCGCCGCCGAGCTGGTTGACGCCGGCTGCAACATCGTGTTCGCCGACTCCTTCGGCCACGAGTCGTTCATGATCCAGGCTGCCAAGGAATTCCCCAAAGTCGAGTTCTGCCATGCCACCGGCACCCAGGCGCACTCCGCCGGCCTGCCCAACTTCCACAACGCCTTCGCCACCATCTTTGAAGGCCGTTATCTGGGCGGCGTCGCCGCGGGCATGAAGCTCAACGAGATGATCGAGAAGGGTCAGATCACCGCCGAACAGGCCAAGCTCGGCTACATCGGCGCCTATCCCTATGCCGAAGTGAAGTCCGGCTACACCGCCTTCTTCCTCGGCGCCCGTTCCGTGTGCCCCTCCGCCACGATGGAAGTGACCTTCACCAACTCGTGGTATGATCCGACCCTGGAGAAGGAAGGCGCCATCAAGCTCATCAACAACGGCTGCGTCGTCCTGTCCGAGCACGCCGACTCGATGGGCGCCCCGACCGAGTGCGAATCCCGCGGCGTTCCCTTTGTGTTCTACAACGGCTCTGCCGAAGCGGACTGCCCGAACACCTTCATCGTGTCCTCGCGCATCAACTGGGTGCCCTTCATGCAGGTCATGATCGGCAACGTTGCCAAGGCTCAGCATCTGCACGCCGACTGGACCGGCACCATGGCCACCGATTCGGTCGTGCTCTCGGACCTCAATGAGAAGGTCGCCGCCCCCGGCACCGCCGAGAAGCTCGCCGAGGTCAGCGCCAGTCTGCGCAGCGGCACCACCAAGGTCTTTGACACCAGCACCTTCACCGTGGGCGGCAAGCCGCTGACCACCTACAGCGCCGACGTCAACGACCTGGGCACCTTTACGCCGGACACCGAGTCGATCGTCAACGGCGCCTTTGCGGAATCCGTGTTCCGCTCGGCCCCGAGCTTTGACGTCGACATCGACGGCATCACCATCATCGACCAGTAAGAAAGCATTCTGTAATCCCCCCGCTCTGCGGGGGGATTACAGGCAGACAGAGATCGACGGCATCCCCATCGTCGGCCGGATATTTCTGTGATTGTTCTCTCCGCAGGGCGGGCGAGAGCATCAGCAAGCTGCTGCAAAGGGCAGCGCAGTGACATTCGCCGCCGCGCTGCCCTTTGCGGCATCCTGTCTTTTCAGGAAAGGAGTGTGGATCCTTGGACAACAAAGTCCCCGCCGTTCAGATGCGGGATATCACCAAGCGCTTCGGCTCGGTGCTGGCCAACGACCGGGTCTGGCTGAACATCTACCGGGGCGAGATCCTGGCGCTGCTGGGCGAAAACGGCAGCGGCAAAACGACACTGATGAACATGCTGTCCGGCATCTATTTCCCGGATGAGGGCACCATCGCCATCGACGGAAAAGAGGTCGTGATCCGCTCGCCCAAGGACGCCTTTGACCTGGGCATCGGCATGATCCACCAGCACTTCAAGCTGGTAGATGTGCTCACCGCCGCCGAGAACATCGTGCTCGGGCTGCCCGGAAAGCTGGATCTGAAGGCCGCGTCGGAGAAGATCCGCGAAATCTGCAGCGCCTACGGATTCGAGGTCAACCCCGATCAGAAGATCTATGACATGTCCGTCTCCCAGAAGCAGACCGTGGAGATCGTCAAGGTGCTCTACCGCGGCGCGGACATTCTGATCCTGGACGAGCCGACCGCCGTGCTCACCCCGCAGGAGACCGAAAAGCTGTTCGCCGTCCTGCGCAACATGCGCAACGACGGCAAGGCCGTGGTCATCATCACGCACAAGATGCACGAGGTGGAGGAGCTGTCGGACCGAGTGGCGGTCCTGCGCCACGGGCAGTTCATCGGCGACATGCCCACAGCCAAAACCAACGCCCAGGAAATGACCAACATGATGGTCGGTCATCCGGTCGTGCTGAACATCAAGCGGCCCGACCCCGTGAACCCGAAGCCGCGCATCGAGGTGGAAGGCCTGACCGTACGGAGCATCGACGGGATTCTGAAGCTGGAGGATGTCAGCTTTACGGCCTGCTCGGGAGAGATCCTCGGCATCGCCGGGATCTCGGGCAGCGGGCAGAAGGAGCTGCTGGAATCCATCGCCGGGCTGCAGCCGGTGGAGGCGGGAAGCATCCAGTATATCGAGGACGACGGCAGCCGCGAGCAGCTGCTGGGGAAGGACCCGCTGAGCATCGCCCAGATGGGCATCAGCCTCTCCTTTGTGCCGGAGGACCGCCTAGGCATGGGTCTGGTCGGCAACATGGACCTGGCCGACAACATGATGCTGCGCTCGTTCCGGAGCGGCAAAACCATCTTCACGGACCGCCGGACGCCGCATACCCTGGCCGAAACGGTGGTGCAGGACCTGGAGGTCCGGACGCCGAGCATCAGCACGCCGGTGCGCCGTCTTTCCGGCGGCAACGTGCAGAAGGTGCTGGTCGGCAGGGAGATTTCGTCCGCCCCGAAGGTGCTTCTGACCGCCTATGCCGTACGCGGACTGGATATCAACTCGTCCTATACGATTTACGACCTCATCAACCGGCAGAAGGAACAGGGCGTCGCCGTCATCTATGTCGGAGAGGACCTGGACGTGCTGCTGGAGCTGGCCGACAGAATTCTGGTTCTGTGCGGCGGAAAGGTCAGCGGGATCGTGCCCGGCCGGGGCGCGAAAAAGAGGGATGTAGGCCTGATGATGACAAAGCTGGGAGGGAAAGCCGATGAATAAGACACAGCAAAGCCCTCTCTTCCATATTTCCAAGCGCGGCGCCCTACCCTGGTACAAGGCCTGGGGCATCCGCGGCAGCGCCGTGCTGATCGCCCTCATCGTCTGCGGGATCATCACCTCGCTGGTCACGGGAGAAAACCCGTTTCTTGTCTTTGCCGCCATCTTTGAAGGCTCGTTCGGCACGACGCGCAAGTTCTGGGTCCTGCTGCAGAATATCGCCATGCTGCTGTGCGTTTCGCTGGCCGTCACCCCGGCCTTCCGGATGCGCTGCTGGAACCTCGGCGGCGAAGGACAGGCGCTGGCCGGCGCACTCGCCGCGGCCGCCTGCATGATCTGCCTGCGCAGCAGCCTGCCGAACTGGGCAGTGATCCTGCTGATGATCGTGACCAGTATCCTGGCCGGGGCGATCTGGGCAGGCATCCCGGCCTTTTTCAAGGCGAAGTGGAACACCAACGAAACCCTGTTCACGCTGATGATGAACTATGTGGCAACCCAGCTGGTCGCCTATTACTGCGTGGTATGGGAATCGCCGAAGGGCTCGGGCCAGATCGGCATCATCAACCCGAACACGCATATCGGCTGGTTCCCGCAGATCGGGCCGTACAAGTATCTGCTGAACATCCTCATCGTGGCGCTGGTCTGTGTCGGGATGTATATCTATCTCAACTATTCCAAGCACGGCTATGAGATCGCCGTCGTCGGCGAGAGCGAGCGCACCGCCCGCTATGTGGGCATCAAGGTGGACCGCGTCATCATCCGCACGATGCTCCTGTCCGGCGCGCTCTGCGGCCTGGCCGGCCTGCTGCTGGTGGGCAGCACGAACCACACACTGACCCCCAACATCGTGGAAGGCCGTGGCTTTACCGCCGTCATGGTCGCATGGCTGGCCAAATTCAACCCGATCTGGATGATCCTGACAAGCTTTCTGCTGGTCTTTCTCGGACGGGGCGCCGGGGAAATCGCCACCAACTTCTCGCTCAACCAGAGCTTCGGCGATATCCTCACGGGCATCATCCTCTTCTTTATCATCGGAAGCGAGTTCTTCATCAACTACGAGATTCATTTCCGGGGCGCCGGGAAGAAGGAGGGCTGAGCGGTGTTTGACATTATTTCCTTTATCCCCCGTGCCGTCGTCCAGGGCATTCCTCTGCTGCTGGGCAGCACCGGCGAGACCCTGACGGAAAAATCCGGCAACCTCAACCTGGGCATCCCGGGCATCATGTATGTGGGCGCCATCTCGGGCGTGATCGGTTCGTTCTTTTACGAGCAGGCCGCCGGAAGCAGCTTCCGCGCGGCGCCGGGCATTCTGATCCCGCTGGTGTGCTGCCTGGTCGGCAGTCTGCTGATGGGCCTTCTCTACTGCTTCCTGACCGTCACGCTGCGCGCCAACCAGAACGTCACGGGCCTGGCGCTCACCACCTTCGGCGTCGGCTTCGGCAACTTCTTCGGCGGATCGCTCATCAAGCTTTCGGGCAGCGAGCTTCCCTCCATCATCCTGACGCAGACCAGCAACTGCTTCCGCCGCAGCCTTGCGGCCGCAGACAAACTGGGCTGGTTCGGAAAGCTCTTCCTGTCCTACGGATTTCTGACCTATCTGGCCGTCGTCATCGCCCTGGCCGCGGCCTATGTGCTGCGGCATACCCGGACGGGCCTGCACCTGCGCGCCGTGGGAGAAAACCCCAACACGGCGGACGCCGCGGGCATCAATGTCGGCCGCTACAAATACGCCGCGACCTGCATCGGCTCGATGATCGCCGGGCTCGGCGGACTGTACTATGTCATGGACTATGCCTCGGGTGTCTGGTCCAACAACGCCTTCGGCGACCGCGGCTGGCTCGCGATCGCGCTGGTCATCTTCACGGTGTGGCGGCCCAATGTGGGCGTACTCGCCTCGTTTCTCTTCGGCGGACTGTACATCGTGCATATGTATATCCCCTCGGGTATGAACCTGGCCGTCAAGGAGCTTTATAAGATGGCACCCTATGTGGTGACGATCATCGTGCTGGTGCTCTCGTCCATGCGAAACAAGCGGGAGAATCAGCCGCCCGCCTCCCTGGGCCTTGCCTATTTCCGAGAGGAACGCTGAGAGCATGAGACCGTCCATAAAACAGCTTTGTCTCCGGGCCGGCTCTCTCGCCTGTGCAGCGCTTGTGCTGCTCTGCCTGCTTTCCGGCTGCGGAAGGCAGAAAAAGGAGCAGGAGGAGGAACCGGATTCCCCTGCCGGGCTGCCGATCGTCGAGGTCCGGCTGACCCCCGACAACTTTTACGACTATTTCGATTACAAAGAGTATCCGAGCTATGCAACGGACGAGGACGGGAACATCAACGCCTGCAACCTCAGCTACGGCTTCGCCCTGCGTGAGGGCTATCAGGCCGCCAACGACCCGGACCACAAGGATACCCTGCGGGTCAGCTTCACGGCAGAGGGGGTGTCGCAGAACGGGGAATACACCGTCGATTTCCAGACCCTGCAGTACAGCGGCACCACCTGGAGCGAGGAGCGCGAAACCATCTCGGACACGCTGAGCTTCTGGCCGCAGGGCAACCGTACGGTGAGCTACCCCTACGGCACCATCAGCAGCAGCTATATCATCACCTTCCGCAGCATGAACATCACCGCGGTCAGCGGGAGCATCTACCTCATGGGGAGAGCCGCGGTTTCGTAATCAGAAAACAGCTACGGCAGAAAGGACAGCAGCATGGATCTTGAAAAAACAGCGAAAAACCTCCGTACCGCCGGATTTTCGGTACAGGTGTTCGACAGCGGCGCAGAGGCAGCGGAATGGCTGAACGGGCAGGTCGACGGCAAAACGGTGGGCATCGGAGGCTCTGCCACGGTGAAAGCGCTCGGCCTGTACGAGCTCCTGAAAACCCATAACACCGTATACTGGCACTGGGAGCAGGATCAGGACGAAGCCAGAAGGAACGCGATGAAGGCGGACGTGTATCTCTGTTCTGCCAACGCGGTCGCAGAAACCGGAGAAATCGTGAACATCGACGGGAGAGGAAACCGGGTCGCCTCGACCCTCTTCGGGCATGAGAAGGTGTATTTCGTGGTCGGCCAGAACAAGATCACAGAGAGCTATGAGGACGCCGTCCGGAGAGCAAGAAACGTCGCCGCGCCGAAGCGGGCGGCACAGTTCAACACGAAAACGCCCTGTGTCGCAAAGGGCAGTGACCGCTGCTACAACTGCAAGAGCCCGGAACGCGTCTGCAGGGCGATGGTAACGCTCTGGGGACCGATGATGGGCATGGAAACAGAAATCCTGCTCATCCGGGAAGACCTGGGTCTGTAAAAAGGGACAGGGCGCCCGACTGCAGGTTTCTGCAATTGCGCGGAAGAGTACATTTCACCTCGCACCAAAGCACTGCACCGCGCATATTTTGTTTCTATGAACCAGGTCCTGTTTTTCTGACTAACACGTATTATGTTTGATAAACCCGGCCCCGGTTTTCGAAAAACGCCAAAAATCAGGGGCTGTGAAAAAAGTCCCTAAAAAAGAAGGGCGCTTCCGAGCAAAAGTACTTGGAAGCGTCCTTCTTTTTTGGTACAATTTTTGTGTCATGAAAAACAGCACCGGAAAGAATTATAGTCCAAAGCAGGGAAGATTACCAGTGTTTTTAGCAGAAAGTTTGGAAATCTGCGATCCGGTATTGGCATTTGACGAGATCATGGAGGAGATCGGAATCGAACGGTATCTGAAACCGGAAGGATATAAGCCCTTCGGACGGCCAGGGTACAGTCGGGTCAATATGCTGAAGACGATCTTATTCGGCTTTATGGACACCGGCTACGCATCTTTGCGTGGGCTTGAAGACCGCTGTAAGGTGAATCTGCGGTACATGTATTTAATGGACTATGAAGTGCCAAGCTACCACTGCTTCGGTGATTTCATCAATGAAGAACTGACGGATACGATTGAGGAAATATTCCGGGCAGTTATGAAGCACATATGTGAAAAAGAGCATGTGGATATGCAGCATCTGTACATTGACGGCTCGAAGTATGAGGCCAATGCAAACAAGTACAGTTGGGTATGGCGGAAAGGAACAGAGAAAGCCAGATACCGGCTGTACGGAAAGATTACGAAATTGCTCGGAGAAATGAATGAAGATTTAAGCAGCACAGGATTTCATATTGAGACGAACAC
>ONGJ01000015.1 GCA_900317375.1 uncultured Eubacteriales bacterium | reverse complement strand
AAAATGAATACCGGGGTTCCCGTAATGGAAACCCCGGCGTTTTTGCTGCCTGCGGACAGGCGGTATGCTTACTTCTTCTGAACGTACTTGAGGCAGTCAATCGTGACGGCGGCGAGGATGATGATGCCGGAGAATACGAACTGCAGGTTCGTGTCCACGCCGAGAACCGTCAGGGAATAGGTCAGTGCTGTGAAGATCAGCACGCCGACGACGATGCCCTGAATCTTACCGATACCGCCGCTGAACGAGATGCCGCCGACCACGCAGGCCGCGATGGCATCTGTCTCCCAGCCCTGCCCGTAGGAGGCGGAACCGGAGCCCACCATGCGGATGCATTCCAGCCAGGCGCCGAAGCCGTAGAGGATGCCTGCGATGATAAAGGCGGTGATGGTCACCTTAAAAACCGAGATGCCGGAGACCGCCGCGGCTTCGGGGTTGCCGCCCACTGCGTACATGTACTTGCCTAGCTTGGTTTTGTTCCAGACAAAGTACATGATGGCGATGACGGCCACGGCCCACAGAATAATGGTCGGGAATCTGCCGATCTTGGGGATGATCATCTTCGGAATCTTCATCTCGATCGCACCGAAGGAGACGCCGCTGGTCGCGAAAGTCATGAGGCCGAACATGATCAGCATGTTCGCCATGGTAGAGATGAAGGGGTGAATCTTAAAGCGGGCGGTAAAGAAGCCGGCGATCGTAGAGAAGGTGGTCGTGACAATGCAGCACACCACCAGCGCCAGCACCACGCGCAGCCCGAGGGGAATGGCGGTGAAGTCGAAAATGTGACCGAACAGGGCACCGGTGTTGACGCCCTTGTGCATGATCATCGTTGCGAGCACCATGCTTGTGCCAACCATACGGCCGACGGACAGGTCGGTACCGGCCAGCAGGATCAGACCGCCGACGCCCAGGGCCAGAAACATGCGCGGAGAAGCCGCCTGCAGAATGTTCAGGATGTTGTTCATCGTCAGCAGGGGCATGCCTTTGACGATCGGGCAGAGAATGCACAGCAGAATGAAGATAAAGAGAATGACGATATACAGACCGTTTTTCAGCAGGAACTGACGCATGTTGAAAGTATAGCGGTTGCTTTCCCATTTCTGCTTCCGCTTTTCTGCGGCGGTGAATTTGGACAGACGCAGCTGATCCAGCAGGCGATAGCGGTGGGTGAAGGCATTGTGCTGGCGGTCCTTGATCTGCTGCAGCGTGGAGCCGTGCTTGAGCTTGGCGTCAAACTGACGGTTTTTATAGACGTATTTCTCGTCCTTGATCAGCTCCGGGTCGTTCAGTTTCTTCAGCTCTGCTTCATGCTCCTGCTTCAGCGTTTCCAGCTCGGCGCTGTAGCGGGCGTTTTCCTCTGCTGTCTCCGCCGCACACGAGGCAACCACCCTGTCGTAATAATCCTTGTCATAGTGGGCGTCCAGATACGTCGTTGCATCGCTGATCAGCGCTTTGATCTCGGCCTTGTTGGCGGCTTCAACGGCCTTGGCCTTCTCGAGCTTTGTACGGTCCTCGGCGAGGATTTTAGCCTTTTCGGCCTTGGTGTAGTTGGCGTTCTCCTTTACAACCGCCATGTGGGTGGTCAGAGAAACCACCTTGTCGGTGCCGTCGACACGCAGGGCGTTTACTTTCTGCTGGATGGAACCAATGTATTCATCGATCGGTGCCAGCAGACGCTCCTCTTCGTCAACCGACAGGATGACACCGTTCTTTTCCTCCATGTCTTTCTTCTGCCTCCGTTCACAGATATTTTGCGCTGAGCCTCAGGAGTTCCTCCTGATCGGTCTCTTTTGTATTGACAACACCGGCCAGACGCCTGTTCGACATAACGCCGATCCGGTTGGTGATTCCCAGAATCTCGGGCATCTCGGAGGAAACCACAATGACGGTCTTCCCGAGTTTTGCCATTTTAACAATCAGCTCATAGATCTCATATTTGGCACCGACGTCGATGCCGCGGGTCGGCTCGTCCATCAGAAAGACATCCGGCGCCCGTTCCAGCCATTTGCCGAAGATGACCTTCTGCTGATTTCCGCCGGAGAGCGCCGTGATGGCGTCTGAGGGGCCCATGCACTTGGTGTGCATGATGTTGATCTCGTTGGCGGTGGCTTCCACCATCTTGTCCCGGGAGAGGGCAATGCCATTCATGTAATGGTTCAGATTCGTGATGGTGGTGTTGAAGGTCAGATCACCCTCCAGGAAAAGACCTGTGGCTTTCCGCTCCTCGGTGATCATGGCAAAGCCGTGCTCCATGGCGTCGCCGGGGGTTTCAAAAGTCATCAGGCGGCCTCTGTAATAGATCCGACCGGCTGCGCGGGTCCGCACGCCGAACATCGTCTCCAGCAGCTCCGAGCGCCCCGCGCCGACCAGACCGTAGAGACCGAAAATCTCGCCCTCGCGCACATCGAAGGAGATATCCTTCAGGTGGGGCTCGTATTTTGTGGAGAGGTGCTGCACCGAAAGCACCACCTCGCCCGGCGTGTTGTCCACTGGCGGAAAGCGGTTGCCGAGGGAGCGCCCGACCATGGCCCGGATCAGCTGATCCATATTCGTATCCTGAATCGCCCGGGTCATGACCATCCGCCCGTCGCGCAGCACCGATACCTCGTCGCAGATTTCAAAGATCTCGTCCATTTTGTGCGAGATATAGATCAGCGAGATGCCCTGCGCCTTCAGGTTGCGCATCATCTCGAAGAGCTTGGCGACCTCCCGTACGGTCAGGGAAGAGGTGGGTTCATCCAGCACGATCAGCTTTGCGTTATAGGAGATGGCTTTGGCAATCTCGACCATCTGCCGCGCAGAGACCGACATGGTCTTCATCGGAGCCGACAGGTCCACCGTCATGTTCAGCTTGCGGAACAGCTCGGTGGCTTCGTTTTTCATGCGCGTTTCATCTACAGTGCCGAAGGGGGTTTTGGGATAACGGCCCAGGAACAGGTTGTCAAGAACGTTGCGTTCCAGACACTGGTTCAGCTCCTGATGGACCATCGCCACGCCGTTTTCCAGCGCGTCCTTCGGACCGGCGAAGTTGACCTCTTTCCCGTCGAGCAGAATGATCCCTTCATCCTTCTGATAGGTACCGAACAGGCACTTCATCATCGTGGATTTTCCGGCGCCGTTTTCACCCATCAGGCCCATGATGCTGCCCGGTTTCACATCCAGGCTGATATGATCGAGGACCCGGTTGCGGCCGAAGGATTTGCACATGTCCCTGATCGACAGGACATAATTTGTGTTCGACTCAGCCATTTGTTTCATTCCTGCCTTTAAATGCATTTGCTTCTGCACCTCCCGGCCGGCACTGCGGACGGGGGTACAGGGATCGTCTTCAAAGTGTAAAAACGGGGATGTGGGTTATGCCACATCCCCGTCCGCCGATTTGTGATCGGGGCTTTCGGTGTTCAGTGATCCTGACCGCTGCGATCAGCTGAGCTTCATCATGTAGGAAGCGCCGTCGTCGGTCTTGACCATGTTGATGCAGAAGCCTTCGTAGGCATCCGGGTTGCCCAGACGGTCGATGATGTTGGCCTCGGTCTGGCCGTCGCCCTTGACATACTCAACATTCAGATTGAGGGTCTTGTCATAGTTCTGCAGCTGGGGCAGATAGGTGGCATTCAGGAAGTTGTCGGCAGCATTGTAGAGGTTGAGCCACACGTTGCGGACCGGGAAGTCCTTCTCGTCCAGCTGGCTGCTGAAGGCCTTGTTGGGGGCGGTGGCATCCAGGAAGTCTTTGTAGTTCGCTTCCGTGACAGCGCCGTTGAGGGCGTAGAAGCAGCGGGTCTCTTCGTCATAGTAGAACAGATCCTCGGACAGGACGTTGCCTGCTGCATCGGGGATGCTGATACCGGTCATGATGTCGACGTCGTCCAGTGCGTTGCGCAGGGTGCGGAGGGTCAGGTAGGCCTGCACGTCGGCGTTCTGGGAGATGGTGCCGCAGTAGCCGTCTTCGATGGCGGCAACGGCGTCGCTGTTGGCGTCATAACCGAAGGTGGGAACACCCTGCTCTTTGGACCAGGCATTGAACACGGCCATGCCCATGCCGTCGTTGTTGGAGACAACCACGTCGATCTGATCGCCGAAGGCAGCGCTCCAGGCGTTGATGGCGTTGCCGGCAGTGGGGGCATCCCAGGTGGCGCCGGCCTGGTTCTTCATCTCCTGAGAGGCGAGCTCACGGACGATATAGTCCTTGCCGTCGATGGTGATGGAACCGTCCTGAACGTCGGTCGCCTTGCCGTCGGTGTTGGTGCCGATGGGGGAGGAGTCAACATCGTCAATCGTCTTGATCTCGGTCAGCTTCTGCTGGGGGTCGGGAACAGCGGTACCGAGGGCCATGCGGGCGCCGCGGGTACGGGCAATGGAGTCGTTGTGGCCGACGTCGCCGATGCAGAGGACATAGCCGATGACGCCGTCGCCGTTGCGGTCGAGGCCTTCGCCGTGGGCCTGCAGATAGTCGACGACCATCTGGCCCTGCAGCTCGGCACCCTGCTTGGCGTCAAAGCCGACATAGTAGGTCTTGTCATTCCAGGTCAGCGCATCCATGTCCAGTTCGCCGGTCGTGCTGTTGGACGGCTGGCGGTTAAACCAGATCACGGGCTTCTGGTCGTTGGGGACGCCGGCGGCAAAAGCTGTGCCGCTGAAGGCCATAACCATGACCAGAACGAGGAGAATTGCGAGAGCTTTCTTCATGTTTCATTCCTCCATACAGATTATTTTCGGGGGATTATCCCCTTCATACGATAACATTTTAGCAACGGAACAAGAAAAAAACAATGGATTATCTTTGCGAAAAAAGTTGAAATTTCTCAGTTCCATCATGGAGGATGTCAAAAATGTACGGACAATTTTGTGCAATGCGCACAAGACAAATTTGCTCTCCCCGAGAGGCCTTATCCGAAGGAGAAAAGCGCCTTCTGCCCTTCTACGGAAAACATGTTTTCCTGTGTGATGATTGAGGTGGCCGTGTCGATCAGCTGATCGGGGCGAAAGCTCTGTCCCTCCAGGATCTTCCATGCGGTTTCTACCCCGAGATAGCCCATAGCATAGGGGTTCTGCACGATCAGGGCAGAGACGTCGCCGTGCCGCAGCAGCTCGATGCAGCGGATGTTTGAGTCGAAGGAGATGACACGGACCCGGTCCTTCAGCTTCAGCTCTTCCGAGGCTTCGGCGACGCCGACGCCCAGCGGCTCGTTCAGGCCGATCAGGATGTTGATCTCCGGATGCTCCCGAAGCAGTTCCGTCGCACTTTCACGTGCCGCGTCGTGATCGGTCAGAGAATTGACCGTACAAATTTCTTCGACGCGGGGGTCTTTCTCCAGCTGCTCACGTAGGCCTATTTCGCGCTCTTCTCCGTTCCGGCTGAACTGGGCGAAGTTCACAATGCCGACAGACAAATGCTGCTCGTCCGTGTCGAGGGCTGCTGCTGCGGTGATTCTTCCGGCCTGCATGTTGTCGGTGCCGATACGGGCGCTGACCCGGGAAGAATTGACATCGCTGTCGATCACGACGATTTTGATGCCGGCTTCCGCTGCCTCGTCGATGGCGGCAGCGTTTTCCGTATAGCTGATGGCGGAAAAGACGATCGCATCGGCGTGATTGCGGACAGCCTCCTGAATATACATGTTCTGCCCGGCGTAGTTTTCCTCCGTGTCCGGGCCGCGGATGACAAGATTCACGTTGTATTCTGCCCTGGCCGCGTTGGCCCCCGCAAACACCGAGCGCCAGAATTCTGTGGAGGTCGATTTCGTGATCAGATAGATTTTGTACTGTGCCGCGCGGCCTTCGGTATGCCCGCAGGCACTGAGAAGAAGTGCCGCAAGGAGCAGGAGCATTGCAGAGATGCGAAGCTTAGCGTTTTTCATAGTCTGCCTCCTCCTTTACCTTCGGCATGCGGATAAAAACGCTGGTCCCCTGATCCGGTTCGCTTTCGATGCGGATGCCGTATGCGGGCCCAAAGTAGATGGTCAGCCGGTCGTTGACATTTTTGATGCCGATTCCGGCGTGATCGCTCTGCTCCTTCTGCATGATGGCGGCGATCTGCTCCTCCGTCATGCCCGAGCCGTTGTCGCGGACGGTGAAGAGTATGTCCTCGCCGTCCTCCTTCACCGAGACAAGGATCTCACCGTCATCAACCAGCCCGTTGATGCCGTGATAGATGGCGTTTTCAATGATCGGCTGCAGCGTGATCTTGTGACAGAGATAGTCCAGGCAGCGCTCGTCGGCATCGATGGACCAGGTGAACTGATTCTTATAGCGGTAAGCCTGAATCTCCAGATAGCTTTCGGCGTGCATCAGCTCGCTTCGGATGGGGATCAGCTCGTGACCGCGGCTGATGCTGATGCGGAAGAGACGCGCCAGGGCGTTGACCATCTCGACGGCCTCCGCGTTCTTGCCCTGCTCGCACATCCACGAGATGGAATCCAGCGTGTTATAGAGAAAGTGCGGGTTGATCTGTGCCTGCAAGGCGCGTAGTTCGGTTTTCCGGAGGTTGATTTCCTCTTCACGGACGGTTTTCATCAGCTGCTGGAGCTTGACGACCAGTTCGCGGAAGGAAGCCGAAAGACGGCGGATTTCGCGGATTCCCTGCCGGGGAGGATCATAGTGAAAGCGGTCGGCATCCTCCTCGAACTGCTCCATGGAAGCTTCCAGCTCACGCAGCGGCCGGGAGATCGAGGCGCTCAGCAGGGCGCTGACGATCAGCGTTGCCAGAAGCACCAGACCCGCAAGAATCAGCAGGATCCTTCCCAGCTGCCGCAGGCTTTCCGCCAAAAATTCCTGCAGATGGCTGACGCCCACCAGCCGCCACTGTCCGTTGCTCAGCGTTTTGACGGCGTAGATCACGCTGCCCTCCACATAGCTGCCGTCCTCCAGCGATGCGATCAGCGCCGTGTCCTCTTCCTTCAGGTCGGAATAGATCAGCTGCTGCTGCGGGTGATAGACGATGTCCCCGTTGATGTCCGTCAGGTAGCAGTAGCCGCGGTGGCCGATGCCGCTCTCGCTGATGTAGGAGGCGATATCGCTGCAGCTGATATCCAGCGCGACCCACTGATCTCCCCGGCCTTCCTTCATCCGCGAGACCACCGTGATGACCCAGGGGTAGTCTTTTTCAAAAAAAGTGACGACATGCGGCGCGGAGACATAGCCCAACGGCTCGCTGTGCAGACGCTTAAGATCCAGAGAGAGGTTTACACCGTCCGCTTCCATACCCGTCGGGGGACCCAGCTCAGAATAGCAGTGCGAGAGCCTGCCGTCAGGGCCATAGGTGGAAACCGCCACAACCTCCGGCCGTGTGCGGAGAAAGACCTCAAAAAACTCTTCCCGTTCTTCCTCCGAATCGGTCATTTCATTGCCCAGCGTACGCATGACGGTTTTGACCTCGGCAAGATAATGATCCACCGTTGCGCTGACCTGGCTTACGGTACGCAGACTGTTTGTCCGGGCGGTCTGGATCAGCTGCTGCTGATAGCTGCGCGAAAAGAGCAGGACCGCGGCAGCCAGGACGAGCAGCGCGATGCCGAGGATCGAACAGATCAGCAGCGTGCTCATGCGAATCCCGTTCTTTTTCATACGGTCTCCTCCGCTTCCGCACTGCGGCGGAGCCTTGCCGGACTGATGCCGTGGTATTTTTTAAAGCAGTAGCTGAAGTAGTGCTGGTCGCTGTAGCCGCAGGCGGAGGCGACCTCCGCAATGCGGACGCTGCCGGACTGCTGAAGAATCTGAAGGGCGTGTTCCATGCGTTCGCGGATCAGAAGGTTTATGAAGGTATCGCCGGCATATTTTTTCATATTGGCGCTCAGATAATTCGGGTTCACGTGAAGCCGGTCGCTGACAGAACTCAGGCTCAGACTCTCATCCTGATATTCCGATGCGATGATGCGCATGGCCTGCTGGCAGAGAGAACGGACGCCGTCGCGTGCCGGAACTGCCTCACCGCCGGCAGATCCGGCGCCGGAATCTGCGGCCGGGTCCTCGTAGCGAAAGATTCCCGGCTCGTCTGCCCGCTGGCGCGCTTCATCGGCTTCCCGACAGGCTTCCCGGCAGCTGCTGAGACCGGAATAGACCCGGCTGATACCAAGAACGGTATTCTCGTCCAGCATGCGCCGACAGGCGTAATACAGCTCGTCCAGCGCCGCCCCGAGATGCTGAAAGCCGTCTTCCGAGATGACCAGACTCAGTATTCTGCCCCCGGAGGCAAAGCTGCAGCAGCTGAAGTATTTTCGAAGGATGCGGTCGAGCATGTGCGCGGATCGCTGATCCGCATGGCGGACCGCTGTGGAGAAAACCGAAACGGCATACGGAGGGGTAAAGATCATGCCGCTTTCATGAAGTTCTTTTTCCGCCGTCCCGGTGCTGGCTTCCGCACAGGGATCCAGCAGGAGGGAGGCTGCTGCCAGATGCCTGCTGACGCGCACATCCGACGGGCGGAGCTCCAGAAAGCGCTGCTCCATTTTGACGTGGATATCCTTCAGGGCATTGGTCAGCTCGGCCATGCTGATCGGCTTGAGCAGATAAGAGATGACACGGTTTTCGATGGCACGCTGGGCGTATTCAAAATCATCATAACCGGAAAGAAAGGCGATGGAAATCAGCGGCTGTATCTCGCGGGCGCTCTTTGCCAGCTCCGTCCCTGAGATAAAAGGCATCTGAATGTCTGTCAGCAGCAGGTCCGGCTGCAGCTGCTCTACCAGCTGCAGGGCATCCAGTCCGTTGCCAGCACTGCCGACGAGGCGAAAGCCGATCTCCTCCCAGCGGATCATGCTGCAGACCGCTTCCAGCAGTCCCGGCTCGTCATCGGCGACGACAACGGTATATAATTCTTCGGCCATCTTGATCCCTCCTCTGTCCTGCGTCTGATTATACAGATGCTTTCCGGATCTGTAAAGAGTGACTGCCGCATCAGAACATACTTGATTTCACATGTCGATTTCCTGTATAATGTGAATATTCATACAGAAACACCATACACGAGAAGGAGGCGAAAGACGGATATGGCTGTCGGAAAAAGCGAAAAGCGGGTCGACGCCTATGACAAAGTGACCGGGAAGGCGCAATACACCGATGATCTGTGTGACAGCGGGGCTTACGTCGCCCGTGTCCTGCATGCGGCCGTTGCGCACGGAAAGGTCCTCTCCATCGACACCTCGGAAGCCGAGAAGGTCGAGGGTGTGGTCAAAATTCTGACCTGCTTCGACCTGAAGGAAAAGCATTATTATGCGACACCCGGGCACCCCTGGGTAGCGGATACCAAATTCCGGGATATTGAGGACAGGCTGATCCTGACGGATATGGTCCGCTTTTACGGGGATGACATCGGGGCGGTGGTGGCCGAGAACGCGCTGGCGGCGGCCCGGGCTCTGGACCTGATCAAAGTCCGGTACGAGGAATACCCCTTCGTGATGGATGTGCAGGAGGCCATGAAGGATGGCGCACCGCAGCTGCACAGCAGATATCCAGGCAATGTCCTGGAGCATACGGAGATCCGGGACGGGGATTATGCAACGGCGGCCGCCGAGCCCGGGCTTGTCAAGGTGGAGGGCTGGTATGAAACCCAGACCATGCAGCACTGCCACATTGAGAACTTTATCTGCTTTGCCGAGATGAGGGAACAGCGGATTCGTCTGGTGACCTCCACGCAGGTTCCTCACGTGGTGCGAAGGGTCGTAGCGCAGGCGCTGGGCCTGGACTGCGGGCAGATCCGGGTGATCAAGCCCTATGTCGGCGGTGGCTTCGGGAACAAGCAGGATATCCTGTACGAACCGCTGTGCGCCTGGCTCTGCCTGCAGTGCGGCGGACACGCGGTAAGGCTGGATGTGCCCAGAGAAGAGACCTTTTACTGCAACCGGGTGCGGCACGCTTTTCGCATGCATCTGGTCTCGTGGATGCGCCCGGACGGAAGCTTCGCCGCCCGGAAGCTGGAGCTATGGTCAGACCAGGGGGCTTATGCCTCACACGGCCACGCCGTCGCCGGAGCGGCCATCCCGGCCTTTCGCCAGCTTTATCCCTGTGCGGACATGGAGATAGATGCCTGGACCGTCTTCACGAACAAGACGGTGGCGGGCGCCATGCGGGGCTACGGAATCCCGCAGATCACCTGGGCGATGGAATGCCATATGGATGATATTGCCGCTGCACTGGGGATGGAGCCGCTGGAAGTCCGGCGCCGCAGCCTGATGCCGGTCGGCTACTGGGATCCGGTTTCCCGGAAGGCACTGAATGACGATTCCTTCAAGCAGTGCCTGGATCGGGCGATGGAGATAACCGACTATGTGCAGAAGCGCCGGGAATACCGGAATCAGACCGGCAATCTCCGGCGCGGCATCGGCGCGGCGGTTTTCTGGTTTGACACGGGCGTTGCGCCGGTCGTGCTCGAGACCTCCTCCTGCCGCATGACGCTGAATCAGGATGGCTCTCTTCAGCTGCAGCTGGGCGAAACGGAGATCGGGCAGGGCGCGGATACGGTCTTTTGTCAGATGGCTGCCGACACTGTCGGCGTACCGTTTGACAGGGTACACATCCTGTCCTTTCAAGATACCGATGTCAGCCCCTTCGGCACGGGGGCATACGCCTCCCGTCAGACCCATGCGGCCGGCTTCTCTATCCGCCGTACAGGTCTGCAGCTGAAGGCGCTGATCCTCGATCGCGCCGAAAAACTGATCCGGATCCCGGCTTCCAATCTGGATGTCCGAAACGGAAAGATTGTGCGTATCTCCGACGGTTTTGAGATGATGGATCTCGGCGCGCTTGCCAAAGATGTCCTGTACAATCGGACCGACAGCGACCACCTCTCCGCCGAGAGCACCAGTCTCATCAATACCTCCCCCTATACGCTGGGCTGTACGATCGCCGAGGTCGAGGTGGATATCGCTCTGTGCAAAATCAAAGTACTGAATCTGGTCAACTGTCACGATGCGGGAGTGCTGATCAATCCGGCCCTGGCAGAGGCGCAGGTACACGGCGGCATGAGCATGGGCCTGGGATACGGCCTGTCCGAAAAGCTGCTTTTTGACCCGAAGACCGGACGGCCCCTCAATAACAATCTGCTGGACTACAAGCTTCTGACCTGTGCGGACCATCCGGAGCTGAAGGCGGAGTTCGTTCAGAACCCCGAACCTTTCAGTGCCTTCGGGGAAAAGGGCCTGGGCGAGACACCGGTCTGTGCGGTGGCGCCGGCAATCCGCAGCGCGGTGCTCTGCGCAACGGGGGTCGGCCTGAATGAAATCCCGATGGACCCGCAGAATCTCTATGACTCGTTCGTGAAGGCCGGTCTGATTCCGAGAAGGGAGGGATCCGCATGTACGATATAAAGGCTTACTTTGAGGCAGGGGACGCCGAGGAGGCAGTGCGTTTGCTCTGCGCTCACCCGGATGCCTGCATCATCGCCGGCGGAAGCGATGTGCTGGTCCAGATCCGGGACGGAAAGCGGAAAAATGCGGAACTGGTCAGCATCCGCGGTATTGAGGCTCTGCGTGGGATCAGCCGCACGCCCGACGGAACGCTCCGGATCGGCGCCCTGACCAGCTTTGCCCGCCTCGGGAAAGACCCCGTGATTCTGGAGTGTATTCCGCCGCTGGCGGAGGCGGCCTGTCAGGTCGGCAGTCCGCAGATCCGCAATATCGGCACTCTGGGCGGAAACATCTGCAATGCTTCCCCGACCGCGGATACGCCGCCTACACTGCTCGCCTGGGACGCACAGCTTGAGCTTTTCGGGCCGGAAGGGACGCACTGCATCCCCCTGCAGGATTTCTATCTCGGCTCCAAAGCGGTGGCCAAAAAGCCGGAAGAACTGCTGACGGCCGTTTTGATCTCTGCCGGGGCATACCGGGGTTTTGCAGGGAAAATGGTGAAATACGCCGCGCGGGAGGCGCTGGACACCTCCATTGTAAACTGCTCTGTCAGCGTCTGCCTCTCGGAGGACGGCGAGCGGATCGAAAAAGCCCGGGCTGCCTTCGGCGGCGCACTGGGACCGTTTCCCGCCCGGGCTTCTACGGCGGAGGCCACTGTCACCGGACAGCGCCTGAACGGGCAGCTTCCGGCGCTTTTCGCCGAAGCTTTTCTGCAGGACATTCATCCCCGAGACGGCTGGCGGGCATCCAGAGCGCTCCGCGAGCAGATCGCCGGGGAACTGGCAAAGAGGATGTTTCTGGAATCCGTAAAACGTGCAGGGGGTGTCATCCATGAGTAAGCAGATTCAGGTGATCCGATGCACGGTAAACGGCAGGCTGAGGGAAGCCGCGGTGGACGTCCGTGCTTCTCTGACCGATTTTCTTCGCGGCGAATTTCACCTGACCAGCGTGAAGAAGGGCTGCGAGGTCGGTGAATGCGGCGCCTGCGCCGTCCTCGTTGACGGTGAGGCAGTCAATTCCTGCCTCTTTCTTGCCGTCTGGGCGGACGGCCGCGAGATTCTCACCCTGGAGGGCCTTGCCGGCCCGAACGGAGAGCTCTCGGATATTCAGCAGGCCTTTATTGACGAGGCCGCCGTTCAGTGCGGCTTCTGCACCCCGGGGGCGATCATGAGCGCGACGGAGATCCTCAGCGAAGGCCGCCTGCTTTCGGACGAGGAAATCCGCATCCGCATGTCCGGGCACTTCTGCCGCTGCACCGGTTATGAAAACATTGTCCGCGCGGTAAAGAAAACCATGCTCTTAAGACTGTCATAAGACTGACAGCAGAAAATAAAGACAGGGGGACGGTCCAGCCGGAACCGTCCCCCTGCAAATGGTTTTTGCCGTTTTCTTCTGTCTTAAGATTCTTTTTTGAACTCCGGAACGAAGCTGGCGCTGCAGCCAAGCTCCCGCAGCCGCCGGTCGATCTTTTTATACTCCTTCTCAAACATGAGGGTTCTCAGCTCATCATCCGGCACAAAACGGCAGTAGGCATTGCAGAAGCTGTCAAACATGGCTTTGTTCTCCGGTTTGATCTTCGTGACCAGAAACAGAAAGCAGATCAGCGAGCCTACCCCGAACGAAATGAGCATGTAGGTCGGGCAGAAGCGGAACACGACAAAAAGCACCACAGCGGAAAAGAGAATGCATACGGCCATCGAAATATGCGTATATCGCCAGGCACCGATCACGATGAGATCCTCTTTGAGTGCTTTCATCTTGTTCAGGGTCGGATAGGCGACTGCAAGATTGAAGAGAAGCTGCCGGATAATGAGATACACCCAAAGAAAGCCTGCGAAGAACAGCGCCGCCGCAAGCATGATTTTCATTTCCATAAACTGACCTCCCAGCTGATGTGGGAAAGAATATACCATATTTCTGCAAAGGTTTCAATCAGAAGATTGCTTTTTCCGAAATGAGACTATCTTTTTTGTGCAGTTCGTGATACAATCACTCTGTATGATTATTATGGAGGCGCGATGATGAGCGACAACTATATCAGCTACCGGGAAGAAAACGGCAGCATCAACATATCCGAGGACGTGATTTCGAGCATCGTCCGTGCGGCGGTGACCGAGGTCGAGGGCGTTTCCGGCCTTTCCACCACGGCCGGCGCGGAACTGGCTGAGATGATCGGGCTGAAAACCCTGCCCAAGGGTGTGACGATCCGTCTTGACGACAACCGGATCATTACCGATGCCATTATCACGGTATCTTACGGCAGCAATGTGGTCAGTGTGGCGAAGGCCGTCCAGAATGCGGTTCGGGATGTGATTCAGGCGACAACGGGTTTTGGGGACGCGGAGGTGAATGTCCACGTCTCCGGCATCTCGTTCGACCGATAAACCGGAGGAGGATATGACCAGAAAGACTGCCAGACAGATCGCGGTTCAGCTTCTGTTTTCTATGGATTTGAATGAACTGTCTGCCGGCGAGGCATTTGAACTGTTCTTCTCGCCGGAGCATTATGAGACACTCAGGGGAGAGGATACCGGCTTTGAGGAACAGCCGGACGAGAAAGCCCTTTCCTATATCCGACGCCTGGTTGAAACGGTTTCCGAACACCTGCCTGCACTGGACGATCAGATCGCCAGTTACGCGCGGGGCTGGAAGACAGAGCGCCTTTCTGCGGCAACGCGGGCCATTCTGCGCACCGCGCTGTGCGAGATCCTGTATTTTGACGATATTCCGGAAGGGGCGTCCGTCAACGAGGCTGTGGAGCTTGCCAAAACCTTTGATTCTCCCGAGGCGGCCGCGTTCATCAATGGGGTGCTCGGCAGCTTCCTGCGGGCGGAGAAGCCTGCCCAGACGGAATGAGGCCGGATGCCCTGACTCTGACGGTCAGCGAGCTGAACGCCCTTGTCCGGGACCGGATCGAGTCTGATCTGCGCTTTGCCGATCTCGCTGTCCTGGGCGAACTGTCTAATTATAAGGTTTATCCATCAGGGCACCACTATTTTACCCTGAAGGATCAGGACAGCAGTCTGCGCTGCGTCATGTTCCGCTCGAGTGCGGTGAGGCTGCGCTTTCGCCCGGAAAACGGCATGAAGGTCTGTGCTCTCGGTGCGTTGCGGGTCTATCAGCGCGACGGTGCGTATCAGCTTTACTGCAGTGCCCTGATTCCCGACGGCATCGGCGATCTGCAGCTTGCCTTCGAACAGCTCAAGCAGAAACTGCAGAAGGAAGGTCTCTTTGATGAAGACCGGAAAAGACCGCTGCCGGCCTTCCCGGGCCGGATCGCGCTGGTGACCTCATCGGCCGGCGCTGCGGTACATGACATGATCCGTATTCTCGGCCGCCGCTGGCCTCTGTCCAGGGTGCTGGTGGTGCCGGTGCGGGTACAGGGGGCTGAGGCTCCGGGCGAGATTGCCGAGGCGATCCGCTGGGTGAACAGCATATCTGCGGCGGATCTCATCATCACCGGACGGGGCGGCGGCTCGCTGGAGGACCTATGGGCCTTCAACGACGAACGGGTAGCGAGAGCGGTTTATGCATCGCGAATTCCCGTTATCTCTGCCGTCGGCCATGAGCCGGACGTGACAATCTGCGATTTTGTCGCGGACAGGCGAGCCTCCACCCCTTCCAACGCAGCCGAGATCGCCGTTCCCGACCGGGAGGAGATTGCCGATTATCTGTACGGATATGAGCTGCGGCTTCGCCAGGGGATGGACCGCGTGCTCCGCGAAAAGCGCCGGCGCCTGGAACTGCAGGCTTCCCGGCCGGTCCTGAAGGACGCGTCAGCCTTTGTCGATCTGCGCAGGCTCGAGCTGGATCGCCTGTGCGAGCGTCTTTCCTCCGCCGGGCAGCGGCAGCTGATCGGAAAGCGAAACCGCCTGACACACTGTGCCGCAGCCCTGGATGCCCTGAGCCCGCTGAAGGTTCTGGCGCGGGGCTATCTGATTGCAGGGGACCGGAAGGGGAATCCGGTCACAAGCGTACACCAACTGCAGCCCGGAGACAGAATTCGCCTGCGTCTGAAGGACGGCAGCGCGGAATGTACAGTTGAAAAACAGGAGGAATTGAGCCTTGGCACGCAAAAAGCTCTCCTTTGAAGAAGCCATGAAACGGCTGGAAGAGATTGTCAGCCATCTGGAAAAAGGGGATATCCCGCTGGAAGAATCGATCCGCCTCTTTGAGGAGGGGTCGGGTCTTCTTGCGCTCTGCAGCAGTCAACTGGAGGAGGCGGAGCAGAAGGTCAGCCTGCTTCGACGAGGAGATGACGACGAGACGGAGGAAATTCCCTTTGAAGAATGAGTGGCTGCCGACGGCAGAAAACTATAAAAAAATGGTAGACAGGGCGCTGGAAGGCTGCTTCCGGCTGCCGGAAAGCGATCCGATGCACGGTTTTGCCGAGGCGGCACGCTACAGCCTGCTGGCCGGGGGCAAGCGCGTCCGTGCCATGCTGGTTCTGGAATTCTGCCGCATCAGCGGCGGAAGGCCCGAGGATGCGCTGGACGTGGCCTGCGGGGTCGAGATGCTGCACGCCTACAGCCTGATTCATGACGATCTGCCCTGCATGGACAATGACGATCTCAGGCGCGGCAAGCCGACAAATCATATCGTATACGGTGAGTGCGTGGCGACGCTGGCCGGCGATGTGCTGCAGGCTGAGGCTTTCCGCAGTGTCCTGCATGCGGGCGTTTCGGAAAGCGCCCGGCTTCGCTGCGCCCGTCTGCTTGCCGATGCCGTGGGTATGGACGGCATGTGCGGCGGCCAGTACCTCGATATGATCGGCGAGGGGAAGACTCTCTCGGCGGATGAACTGGATGACATAAACCTGCGGAAGACCGGTGCACTGCTGGCGGCGAGCTGTGCCATGGGCACGGCGGCTGCCGACGGAAGCCGGGAACAGGAGAAAGCCGCCCTGCAATTCGGCCGGCTGATCGGCCTGGCTTTCCAGATCCGTGACGATATGCTGGACGTGCTGAGCACGTCCGACGAGCTCGGCAAGCCTGTCGGTTCAGACCGGGAAGAGAATAAGAATACTTACATGGCGCTGCTTGGCCCCGATGCCTGCAGCCGCGAGATTCGGCGCCTGACGGACGAGGCCGTTGCTTTGCTGCGCGGTGCTTTCCGGGACACGGCCTTTCTCGAGGCTTTTGCCGAAAAGCTAGCCGAACGGAAGAATTGAAGATATGAATGTATTGAACAGAATTGACTCCTCAGCGGATATCAAGGCGCTGTCCGAGGAGGAACTGAAAACCCTTGCGGATGAAATGCGCGTCTTCCTTGTTGAGTCGGTTTCCAAGACCGGCGGACATCTGGCGTCCAACCTGGGCGCCGTGGAGCTGACCCTGGCCCTTCACCGCGTCTATGACACGGCGGTTGACCGCATCGTTTTCGATGTCGGGCATCAGAGCTATGTCCACAAGATCATCACCGGCCGCCGGGATCGCTTCGGCACGCTGCGCCAGTACGGCGGCATCTCCGGATTCCCCAAACCGCGTGAAGCCGATGACGATGCCTTCATCGCCGGCCATGCCTCCAACTCGGTCTCGGTCGCGGTGGGGATGGCAAAGGCGAGGACCCTGTGCGGCGAGCATTATGATGTTGCCTGCGTTCTCGGAGACGGGGCGCTGACCGGCGGGCTTGCCTATGAAGGCCTGGCCGCGGCCGCCGCCAGCGGAGAGCCGATGGTCATCATCCTCAACGACAACAACATGTCCATCGACCCGAATGTCGGCGGGACAGCCCATCTGCTGCAGAGCATGCGGATCCGCCCGGGCTATATCCGCTTCAAACGGCTGTACCGGGACGCGGTTTCCCGGACACCGGGTATTTACGCCTTCAGCCATGAGGTGAAGGAATTCCTGAAGGAACGCCTGCTGCCGGTGAACATGTTCTCCGCCATGGGCCTGAATTATCTCGGCCCTGTGGACGGCCACAGCCTGAAAGATCTGGAATCGGTCCTGCGGCTGGCCCG
Organism: uncultured Eubacteriales bacterium; assembly: GCA_900317375.1. GTDB lineage: Bacteria > Bacillota > Clostridia > Oscillospirales > Oscillospiraceae > Limivicinus. The sequence continues at coordinate 15,662 of ONGJ01000015.1, read as the reverse complement.
TGACATGGAAGAGCCGGTGCTGGTGCACGTGCTGACGAAGAAGGGGAAGGGCTGCGCCTTTGCGGAAGAACATCCCGAAATCTATCACGGGGTCGGCCCCTTTGACCCCAACACCGGTGAAATAAAGGATACCGGCCGCAGTTTTTCGGACTGCTTCGGCGAGACCCTGTGCGGCATAGCCGGACAGAATCCCCGGGTGGTCGCGGTCACAGCGGCCATGACGCTCGGCACCGGCCTCGAGGGCTTTGCGAAGCGCTATCCGGACCGCTTTCAGGATGTCGGTATTGCCGAAGGGCATGCGACGGCGATGTCGGCCGGAATGGCCAAGCAGGGCATGATCCCGGTGTTTGCGGTCTATTCGAGTTTTCTGCAGCGCGGCTTTGACATGCTGATCCACGACGTGTCGCTGCTGAAGCTGCATGTGGTGTTCTGCCTCGATCGCGCCGGCCTGGTCGGAAGCGACGGCGAGACCCACCACGGCATCTTCGATGTTTCCTATCTGCGTACCGTGCCTGGAATGAAAATCCTGTGTCCGGCGAGCTTCGGTGAGCTTAGCGCCATGCTCCGTACTGCCGTCACGGATATGACCGGCCCGGTGGCGCTGCGCTATCCCCGCGGCGGCGAGTGCGGCTATCACGATGTGCACGTCGAACGGGAATACCTTTTGCGTTCCGGAGAGAATATCACCCTTGTAGCCTACGGCACGATGGTGGGCGAGATGCTGAAAGCGGCGGAGGAACTGGAGAGAAAGAACATCCGGGCCGACGTTGTCAAGCTCTCAGAGATCGACGGAGAGGTCTTCCCCCTGGTGAGGCAGTCGATTGAGAAGACCGGACGCATGATCATTGCCGAGGAGGTCTGCTCCGCCGGCAGCATCGGGACGGTTCTGACCGCCCAGGCGGCAAGGGCCGGCATTCCGGTCCGCACCGCGCTTCTGAATCTCGGCGACGGTCTCGTTCCCCACGGCAGCCGCGAACAGCTGATGCGTGATTTCCAGATTGACGCGCAGACGGTCGTGCAGGAAGCCGTACGGCTCTGCGCAAAAACCTGAGACATGGATAAGATTCGTCTGGATCAGCTTCTTTTTGAACGCGGCTTTGCCGAGAGCAGGGAGCGCGCCAAGGCCCTCATCATGAGCGGCGCGGTGTATCTTGACGGGCGCCGGGCGGATAAACCCGGGCTTCAGGTGAAGCCGGATGCTGAACCGGAAGTGCGCGGCAGCACACTGCGCTATGTTTCCCGGGGCGGTCTGAAGCTCGAAAAGGCACTGCAGGTCTTTTCCGTGGACCCAACGGGGAAAACCTGCATCGACTGCGGCGCTTCCACCGGCGGTTTTACGGACGTGCTGCTGCAGAACGGCGCGAAGAAGGTCTATGCGGTGGATGTCGGTTACGGCCAGCTGGCATGGAAGCTTCGGCAGGATGAGCGCGTGGTGAACATCGAGCGCTGCAACCTGCGCTACCTGACGGAGCAGCAGGTGCCCGAAAAGCTGGACCTCGCCGTCATGGATGTGTCGTTTATTTCGATCCGGCTGATTTTGCCGGTTATCCGTCCCTTCCTGAAGGAGAATGCCGATTATATCTGCCTCATCAAGCCCCAGTTCGAGGCCGGGCGGGAACAGGTAGGGAAGAAGGGGATCGTTCGGGACCCGGCTGTTCATGCCTCTGTGATCCGCGCCTGTCTGGACGCCGCGGCGGAGGACGGCTATGCGGTGCAGGGCCTGGACTGGTCACCGATCCGCGGTGCAGACGGCAACATCGAGTTCCTCTGTCATCTGAGAAATACCGAATCGGCGGAGCATACGCCGGATTCACTGATTACGGCCGTTGTTGAGGCCGCACACGGAGGTCAGCCATGATTGCTGTATGTGTGAATCCTTTCCGGGACGATCAGCTTTCCTGCACGAAAAGATGCCTTGCCATTTTGCAGGGGATGGGCTTTCCGGCCTGTGTCACGCCCGTGTTTGCGGAGGAGGGCTGGCAGGCACCGGATGGGCTTCCGGTTCGGGAACTCTCCGACCTGAGGGAGGATCTCAGCCATGCCATCGTTCTCGGCGGCGACGGGACGATCCTTGCGGTCGTGCGCGCGCTGCAGGTTTTTGAAGTGCCGATTATCGGCGTGAACCTCGGTACGGTGGGCTTCATGACAGCACTGGAGCCGGATGAGATTTCACTTCTGCCTCAAGCGCTCAAGCCGGATGCGCCGATCAGCTGCCGCATGATGCTGAAGCTGGCGCTTCAGCGGGACGGCGAGACGATCCTGCAGGACAGTGCCCTGAACGATATCGTGGTTCACGGCTACGGCGAGTGTATCCGGCCTACGGCCTGGTCCGACGGCGTCAGGATGTTTTCGTTTTCCGGTGACGGCCTGATTGCCGCTACCCCGACCGGCTCGACCGGTTATTCTCTTTCTGCCGGAGGGCCGATCGTCGAACCGGACGCCAGGGCCATTCTGCTGACGCCGATCTGTGCACACACGCTGTCCGCCAAGCCCTATGTCCTGTCACCGGACCGGACTGTCACGATCCTGACCGAAAAACTCACCGGCCGCCGGGCCTACCTTGCGGTCGACGGCTATACCGTAGCCGACCTGGAAAGCGGAGACCGGCTGATTGTTACCTGTTCCGAGCATATCGTGAAAATGATTGAACTTGGCAATCGCAATTTTTACAGTCAACTCGAAAAACTGGTATGAAAGGAGCTGGTGTTTTGAAGAACAACAGACAGACAGTGATTCTCGAGATTATTGCAACGGAAGAAATCGAAACCCAGAACCAGCTGATGCATGCCCTCGAGCGGCACGGCATCAAAACCACACAGGCGACACTGTCCCGGGATATCCGGGATATGCATCTGACCAAGGAGACCGTTCCGGGCGGCGGTTACCGCTATGTTTCCGTACGCCGCGATACAGACGACCATCTGCTGCGTTTGCGCAAGATTTTCAAGGAAAGCGTCGTGTCCTATGACATCGCGCAGAATCTTTTCGTGATCCGGACCCTTCCGGGCCTTGCCTCGGCCGCCTGCAGCGCCATGGATGCCATGAAGGTCGAAGGCCTGGTCGGCACGCTGGCAGGGGACGATACGGCGTTTCTGGCAATGCGCGACAACGCTGCTGCCCAGCGGCTGTACGAAGAAATCCGGAATCTGTTTTGAATCCCAAACTGAGGACCCATGTTACAGGAACTGCAGATTGAAAACATTGCCGTCATCGAAAAGGCGGATATCGGTTTCGGCCCGGGCCTGAACGTCCTGACCGGTGAGACCGGCGCGGGCAAAAGTATCATCATCGACGCGATCGCGGCGGTGACCGGGGCACGCGTGAGCAGGGATCTGATCCGCGGCGGGGCCGAGAAGGCCTCCGTCACAGCCGTCTTTGAACGCTCGGATGCTGCCGGCTGGCTTGAGGAGAACGAGATCGAGGCAGATGGGGATGAACTCATTCTTCAGCGCCGGCTGAGCCGGGACGGAAAAACAGGCTGCCGTGTAAACGGCTGTCCGGTCAGCCTGAACCAGTTGCGCGCGCTGGGAGAAGCGCTGCTTGAAATCCACGGACAGAATGACGGCCTCAAGCTGCTTGATGAGCGGCGGCATCTTTCCGCCCTCGACAGCTTCGGCGAGATTTCTTTCGATGTATACAGCACCGCTTACCGAAAGCTCTGTGCCATCCGGGAGGAGCAGGAGCGACTCCGGATGGATGAAGCGGAAAAGGAGCACAGACAAATCCTGCTCAGTGACTCGGTTGCCGAGCTTGAACAGGCCGCGGTTTCACCGGGCGAGACGGAGGAACTCAGTGCACGCAGAGACCTGCTGCGCAATTCCGAAAAGCTGACCGAGTCGCTGCAAAGTGCGCGCTCTGCTCTTGACGGAGACGGCGGCGCCCTGAACACGGCGCAGGAAGCCGCCTGGCACTGCCGGCATGCCGCCGCCATGGCACCGGACCTGGCGGAGGCAGGGAAAAAACTGGACGAGGCCGGTTTTCTGCTCTCGGATGCGGCGGAACTGCTGCGCGATTTTCAGGAATCGCTGCAATTTTCTCCTGAGGAATACGATCGCCTGGAGCAGCGCCTGAAAGACATCTCGCGTCTCGAACGGAAATACCGCCGTCCGGCGGACGAGCTGCAGGACTATCTGGAACGATGCCGCAGCGAGCTGGACGAGATTTCTTCCTCCGATGAGCGCCTCCGAGACCTTGACAGGGAAGCGGAAAAGCAACGGAAGCTCTGTACAGAGCTGGCGGCAAAGCTCCACCAGGAGCGCGTGCAGGCCGGCCGCAGGCTTGCCGAGCGGGTGGAGACGGAGCTTCATGAGCTCAGCATGCCCTCGGCCCGCTTTCGGACCGAGGTCGCCGACACCGGCAAGCTCGGCCCAAACGGCGCAGACGAGGTGCGCTTCCTGCTGTCGGCAAACAGGGGGGAGGAGCTCGGCCGTATCAGCCGCATCGCCTCGGGCGGCGAGCTCAGCCGCATCATGCTGGCGCTGAAGAGCGTGCTTTCGCGGGGAGATCCCGTACCGACCATGATTTTTGACGAGATCGACACCGGCGTGTCGGGCATCGCAGCCCAGCGCGTTGGGGAGCATCTGGCAGGGCTCTCAGCCGAAAAGCAGGTGCTCTGCGTGACCCATCTGCCGCAGATCGCCGCCATGGCTGACCGGCACTATGTGATCCTGAAAAATGAGGCCGGCGAGCGAACCATGACCCAGGTCGAGCTGCTTGACCGCGAAGGAAAGCGGCTGGAACTTGCCCGTCTTCACGGCGGCGACCACATTACGGAAACAACCCTCCTCTCGGCGGAGGAACAGCTGCAGTATGCCGAGAATTTCAAAACAGGAAAGAAACAGAAGTAAGGAGTTCAGGAATGGGAGTGTATGAAGAACTGACTGCGCGCGGACTGATCGCGCAGGTAACAAACGAAGACGAGATCCGGAAGATGCTGAACGAGGGCAAGGCCCGGTTCTACATCGGCTTTGACTGCACGGCGGACAGCCTGACGGCGGGCCATTTCATGGCGCTGTGCCTGATGAAGCGCCTGCAGGCGGCCGGCAACACACCGATCGCCCTGATCGGCGGCGGTACCACCATGATCGGCGACCCCTCCGGGCGCACCGACATGCGCAAGATGCTGACACGGGAGGACATCAACCACAACGCAGAATGCTTCAAACGGCAGATGGAGAAGTTTATCGACTTTTCCGACGGCAAGGCCCTGATGGTGAACAACGCCGACTGGCTGCTGGATCTGAATTATGTCGACCTTCTGCGCGAGGTCGGGCCGCACTTCTCGGTCAACAACATGCTGCGGGCCGAGTGCTACAAGAACCGTATGGAGCGGGGTCTCAGCTTCCTGGAATTCAACTATATGATCATGCAGTCCTATGACTTCTACTACCTCTTCCAGCGCTACGGATGCAATATGCAGTTCGGCGGCGACGATCAGTGGAGCAACATGCTCGGCGGTACGGAGCTGATCCGCCGCAAGCTGGGCAAGGACGCGCATGCCATGACCATCACCCTGCTGACCGATTCGCAGGGCAACAAGATGGGCAAGACCGCCGGCAACGCGGTCTGGCTGGACCCGAACAAGACCAGCCCCTATGACTTTTACCAGTACTGGCGCAACGTCGGCGACGCGGACGTAATGAAGTGCATCCGCATGCTGACCTTCCTGCCGCTGGAGCAGATCGACGAGATGGCCTCCTGGGAGGGCGCCGACCTGAACCGGGCAAAAGAGATCCTCGCCTGGGAGCTGACCGCCATGGTGCACGGAAAGGAAGAGGCGGACAAGGCGCAGACCGCTGCCCGCAGCCTGTTTTCAGGCGCTTCGTCGGATGGCTCGGCCCCGGTGGTGGAGCTGACCGAGGAGGACCTGACGGACGGCGCGGCAGAACTTCCGGCCCTCCTGGTCCTGGCCGAGCTCTGCCCGAGCCGCGGCGATGCGCGCCGCAACATCCAGCAGGGCGGCGTCAGCGTGGACGGCGAGAAGGTGACCGACATCGGCCGGAAGTTTACGGCGGACGAACTGAAGAAGGGCATCCTGCTGCGCCGCGGCAAGAAGAACTACAAGCAGATCATTCTGAAGTGAAGAAGCTTGCTTCCTTTGGCCTGCTTCTCGTGCTGCTGCTGAGCATCGGCATCAGCGCCGGGGCGGATCTAATGACCCGGGACGGCGTCCTCTGCTATTTCGACGAGAACGGACGGGAGGCACGGGAGATCGGGCTGGATGTTTCCTTCTACAACAACCAGATCGACTGGACGGCACTGAAAAACCAGGGGTTTTCCTTTGTCATGGTGCGTCTGGGCGGCCGCGGCTGGGGCACCGGCTCCCTGTACGGCGACCGTCAGACCCAGACCTATCTGCGCGGTGCACAGGAGGCCGGCCTGAAGGTCGGTGCCTACTTCTATTCCGCTGCCATCAACCCGACCGAGGCCGTGGAAGAAGCGTCTCAGTCCCTGCACACGCTGAACGGCTTCCCCCTGGATCTGCCCCTGTACATCGACATGGAGCTGACCGGGGATTATCCCAACGGACGCAGCGACCGCCTGAGTGCGGGGGAACGCGCGGACATCGTCGAGGCTTTCTGTGAAACCGTGAGGGCGGCAGGCTACGATGCAGGCCTGTATGCGTCCGAGGCCTATCTGCGTTACAGCATCGATGAAGAAGCGGTCCGATACCTGCCCCTGTGGATGGCATCGTATACGGTGGACAACAAACTGCCGTCCTATATCGACAGCTATGATGTCTGGCAGCAGAGCGATTCCTGCCGTGCCGGCGGCGTGGACGGCCCCTTTGACTTTAACATTATGTTTTGACCGATTGATCATTCAGAAAACTATCAGAAGGGAGAACCAACGATGGATCAGAGACACCGCGAATTTATCCCGAGAGACGATATTTATCTTTTCAACATCGGCGAAGCCCAGATGGCCTGGAACTGTTTCGGCTGCCACTGGATTGATGAGCTGCAGGAATTCCGCTTTATCGTCTGGGCGCCGAACGCGAGAAGCGTCTGCCTAGCCGGTGACTTCAACGGCTGGAACCCCCAGCCGATGGAGTACGAAGAGGGCGGGGTATGGGTTGCCTTCCGCGGTGACGCCCGGCACGGCCACCATTACAAATACTGGATTGACGGCGCGGACGGCAGGACCGTGATGAAGACAGACCCCTGCGCCCAGTTCAACCAGAACGGAGCGGAGACGGCCTCCATCGTCTGGAACGACAGCAAATATCAATGGCAGGACGGCGGCTTCATGGAGCGGCGTGCCCATCGGAGCTTCCTGCGCGAACCCATGAGCATTTATGAGGTGCACCTCGGCTCCTGGAAACTGCCCGGCGGCGGTCTCAACTACCGCAGCGTGGCGGAGGAACTCGCCGCCTACTGCTGCGACATGGGATATACACATGTCGAACTGATGCCCGTGACGGAGTATCCCTATGACGGCTCCTGGGGGTATCAGGTCACCGGCTACTATGCGCCGACCTCGCGTTACGGCACGCCGAACGATTTCCGCTATTTTGTCGACACTCTGCACCGGGCCGGCATCGGGGTCATCATGGACTGGGTCCCGGCGCACTTTCCGCGCGACGAGCACGGTCTTCGGATGTTCGACGGCTCCCCCCTTTACGAGTGCAAGGAAAAGCGCATGGCCGAGCATCCCGACTGGGGCACCATGATCTTTGACTTCGGCAGCAATCAGGTCCAGAGCTTTCTGGTTTCCTCCGCCTGCCTGTTTTTTGAAGAGTATCACATTGACGGCATCCGCGTGGACGCGGTGTCGAGCATGCTGTATCTGAACTACGGCCGGCGCGACGGCGAGTATACGCCGAACCGTGACGGCGGCTACATCAACCTGGAGGCGGTCGACTTCCTGCGCAAGATGAACGCGGTCGTTCTGACCCGCTATGCCGGGGCGGTGACCATCGCGGAGGAATCCACAGCCTTCCCGCTCATCACGGCACCGCCGGATGTCGGCGGCCTGGGCTTCTGCCTGAAATGGGACATGGGCTTCATGCACGACACCATCGACTACATGTCCCTCGATCCTTTCTTCCGCTCCAAAAACCACAACAGGCTGACCTTCTCCATGATGTATGCCTTCTCGGAAAACTATGTTCTGGCCTATTCGCATGACGAGGTGGTACACGGCAAGGGCTCGATGATCAACAAAATGAACGGCAGCTATGAGGATAAGTTCAAGTCTCTCCGCACGCTGTACGGCTACCAGTTCTCACACCCCGGGAAAAAGCTCACCTTCATGGGCGGCGAATTCGGCCAGTTTATCGAGTGGAACTGGCAGCAGCCGCTGGACTGGGTTCTGCTGCAGTATCCGAAGCATCAGGAGATGCAGGCATGGGCGCGCGAGCTGAACAGAATGTATCGGACTTACCCGGCCCTGTACACCCGGGACGACTCCTGGGACGGCTTCCGCTGGCTGAATGTGGACGACGCGGACCGGAGTTCGATTGCGTTCATGCGCATCCCGAACGACGGCTCGAGCAGTCTGGTCTGCGTGTTCAACTTTACCCCGGTGGATTATGAGAGCTTTCAGTTTGGCCTTCCATGCAACGGAACGCTGAAGGAAATCCTGAACAGTGACGATGTACGCTTCGGCGGCAGCGGAAAGCTCAATACCCGTGCTGTGCGGGCTCATAAACAGCCTTTCCTTGAACACCCCTGGTCGGCGTCGGTGATGCTGCCTGCGCTGTCGGCGGTTTTCTTTGAATTCCGTCTGGTTGCGGCGAGAGCCTCTGCCCCTGAGAAAAGGACAAAGGGGCCGGCGAAAAAGAGGAGCGGCAGATGAACGACGAAATGCGGCAGGAGCGCGGTGAAGACCGCGCCAGACCGCCGAGGGTCCTGCTGGCCGCGGCCGAGTGCGCCCCGCTGTCCAAGACGGGCGGACTGGCCGATGTGATTGGTGCGCTGCCGAAAAGCCTGAAGAGGCTGGGGGTGGACTGCCGTGTCATAACGCCCTTCCATCACGTTGTCAAGCAGGCGTATGCATCCCGGACAGAGCATCTGTTCCAGTTCTACGTCGATCTCGGCTGGCGGCATGAGTATGTCGGCATTGAAAAACTTGAACTTGACGGCATCGTTTATTATCTTGTGGACAACGAACGCTACTACGGCCACAGAATCTATTCCGGCGGCGAGGAGGAGGGCGAACAGTATGCCTTCTTCTCACGGGCAGTTCTGGAGTGCCTGCCCGGGCTGGACTTTTGCCCGGACATTCTCCACTGCAACGACTGGCACACGGCGATGATCCCGATGCTGATGAAGGTGCAGTACGCGGGCGAAGTGCAGGGAAAGCCTAAAAGCCTGCTCTCCATTCACAATATCCTCTTTCAGGGAAAGCAGCACCCCGCCTTTGTCAAGGATGTCTTCGGCCTGGATGACGAGTGGTTTACGGATGAATGGCTGATGCAGGACGGCTGCGCGGACTATCTGAAGGCCGGCTGCCTCTTTGCCGACCGCATCAACACGGTCAGCCCCGGCTATGCCGCCGAGATCCGCACGCCCGAATACGGCGAAGGTCTGGATGATATCCTGAATGCGCGCGCTGACGTGCTGTCGGGCATCCTGAACGGCATTGACCACGAGGTCTTCAATCCTGCGGATGACGCCTTCCTCCCCGTATGCTATGACAGCCTGCACCGCGAGGGCAAGACAGCGTGCAAGGAAGCGCTGCAGCAGCGCATGGGACTGGAAGTGCGGCCGGATGTTCCCATCTTCGCGATGGTTACGCGCATGACCGAGCAGAAAGGTTTTGAACTGATCCAGTGCATGCTTGATGATTTCATGCTCAGCGAGGATGTCCAGTTCATGCTGGTGGGCTCCGGGGACGAGCGCTTTGAAAACTTCATGCGCGCCGCGGAAGGACGCTATCGCGGCCGGCTCTGCGCCTATCTTGGCTACAATGAGGAGGCGGCCCATCTGACCTACGCCGGCAGCGACTTTTTCCTGATGCCGAGCCGCTTTGAACCCTGCGGGCTCGGCCAGATGATCGCCATGCGCTACGGCAGCATCCCTGTGGTGCGCGCAACCGGCGGACTGAAGGACACCGTGAAGGCCTATGACCCCTTTACCGGCACCGGAAACGGCTTCCTCTTCGAGGACTTTGACGCCTGGCAGATGCGCGATGCCATCCGGCAGGCCATCTCGGCCTATCGAAACAGGGCGCTGATGGCCCGCCTGATCGGCAACGCCATGCGCGAGGACTTCGGCTTCGAACATACGGCGAAGGCGTATCTCCGGCTGTATCTGAGAATGCTTTGATCAGTTTCCCTCCCCGGAGGGGGAGGGAATTCTATTTTGGAGAGTGAAATTGCTTGAATGAAATGCAGACCGTCTTCTACGGGGGAAGCTACCGGGAAGAATGGAAAGACAACTATCATCTGACCATTGTTTATGAAAACCAGAAAATGCTGACGCTCCGCTTTTCTAACGGGGCCTGGCATCCTGCAGATGGGCGCCTGCCCGCTCTTCCGCTGGCTGAGCTTTATTTCCGGCAGGCTGCCGATGCGGCAGTAGCGTCACGGCGCTTTCTGGCCTCCGGACTGACCGCACAGGACCTCACGGCGCTGGCGCCCTCGGGAGAGGGAGGACCGATCTTTGCAGCCGAGTGTCTGCGCATCCTGATGGACGACTGCGGGCAGAAAATGGAGACCGTCTACCCCTATCTGCTGCCCTGTATGGGGGAGCCGCTTCCCCAGAACGGAATGGCTGCTCTGGGCATGCTGCAGGGGCGGAGCCTGGCTTTGCTGCGCCAGCTTCTGCAGCTGCAGCAGAGCGTACCTTCGGTGCGGCATGACCTGCGCCTTCCTGAGTACCGCAGTCCTTTCGGCGCCGTTCGGACAGGGGAGAATCTGACGCTTCAGATTCGGGTCCAGCCGAACAGACTGATTGCTGCGGTGCTCGAGGTTTTCGGCGACAGCTTTCAGCAGGAGCATCTCATGGAGAAGACCGAGGACGGCTGGCGCGTTGCATTCACGGCACCGGATGAGGAGGCTGCCCTCTGGTATCGCTTCCGTCTGGAGACCGGCGAACAGGTGTTCTGGCTCGGCCCGGCATCGGACGGGATCCATGCCTGGCTTCGCAACAGCGCGCAGGACGGTTTCCGCCTGACGGTCTACCGCCGGGATTTTGAGACCCCCGCATGGTTTCAGAACGGGGTGATGTATCAGGTCTTTCCGGATCGCTTTGCCTTTACCGACGACGGTACTGCGGAGGCGGGCATCCGCTATCATAAGGCTCTCGGCCAGCATCCCGACCTGCACGCAAGCAGAAGGGAAGAGGTCCGCTGGCAGCCGCGTTCGTTTGAAAAGGACTATATCCCGGACGATTTTTACGGCGGGACCCTTCGCGGCATTCGGGAAAAGCTTCCCTATCTGAAGGAACTGGGAATCAGCTGCCTCTATCTCAACCCCATTGTCGAGGCCCGCTCCAATCACCGATATGACACCTCGGACTATCTGAAGGTCGACCCGATCCTCGGTGATACCGAGGACTTCCGCGATCTCTGCCGTGCAGCCGGAGAATACGGGATCCGCATCCTCTGCGACGGTGTTTTTTCGCATACCGGCGCCGACAGCATCTACTTTAACCGCGACGGACACTACCCGGGCGACGGCGCCTGCCAGAATCAGCAGTCGCCTTATTACAGCTGGTATGACTTCCACCGATACCCGGATGAATACCGCAGCTGGTGGGGCTTTGAGGAGCTCCCGGAGGTCGACGAGAATGATCCGTCCTGGCAGGACTATGTGGTCACCGGAAAGGACTCGGTCATCCGCCAGTGGCTGCGGCGCGGGGCCTCGGGATGGCGTATCGATGTGGCTGACGAACTGCCGGACAATGTGCTCTGCCTGATCCGGCAGGCTGCCAGAGAGGAAAAGAGAGACAGCGTCATCCTCGGCGAGGTCTGGGAGGACGCGGTCCTGAAGGAGAGCTACGGATCCCGGCGGAAATATGCCCTCGGCGGGGCACTGGACTCGGTGATGAACTATCCCTTCCGCACGGCGGTTCTGGACTTCCTGCATGAGCGCATGGATGCCTTTTCGCTGGCCAGCTTTCTGACCGGCCAGCAGCTGCACTATCCCCAGCCACTGTATGTCTGCCTGATGAATCTGCTTGGCTCGCACGATACCGAGCGGCTCTATACCACGCTGGCAACCGATCAGCCGCTCAAGGACTTCCCGCGGGAAATGCAGCGCCTGATTGAACGCGGCATCCCGGACAGCGCCTACCGGCGCGCCGAGAAACTGGAAAAGCTGGCGCTGACGCTGCAGTTCTCGGTACCCGGTGTTCCCAGCATCTATTACGGTGACGAGCTCGGCATGACCGGGGTCAACGACCCCTTCAACCGGCGCCCGATGGAGGAAGCCCCGGGCTTTCACACACAGTGGATGCTGCCGTATCTGCGCGAGCTGAGCGCCTTCCGCAGTACGCACCGGGCCTTTCGCGAGGGAGATGCCTTCTTCCTGGCAAATGACCCGGATGTGCTGCTGATTCTGCGCAGCCTGAAGGAAGAGGCGGTCCTGACGGTTGTCAACCGCGCCGGAACCAAGCGCCGCTTCCGTCTGGAGGCGCAGGGGCATAAGGCGGAAGGACTGATCGAGGCACGCTCTGCCAGCATCATTGTCCTGTCCGAAAACAAGGATGGATGCAAGAAGCCGGCAGCTGCGGAAAAATAGTGCTTGCAATCCGATAGTTTTTGTGGTATTCTACTTCAGCTTGTGAAGTCACAGGTGTTAGAGAAAGGCGGTCCGCTGCCGTGTATCATTCCCGGCATGAACGTCTATATAGGAAAGGATTGGATTATGGATCTGGTCAAAATTCTCAGTGAGCAGTATATGAAGCCCGAGCTTCCCGAAATGAACGTCGGCGATACTGTTCGTGTCCTTGTCCGTGTCAAGGAAGGCAACCGCGAGCGCAACCAGGCTTTCGAAGGCACCATCATTGCCAAGAAGCATGGCGGCATCAACGAGACCATCACCGTCCGCCGCATCTCCTACGGTGTCGGCTGCGAAAAGGTCTTCCCGGTGCATTCCCCGTCCATCGTCTCTGTTACCACCGTCCGCAAAGGTAAGGTTCGCCGTGCGAAGCTCTACTACCTGCGTGACCGCGTCGGCAAGAAGGCTAAGGTCAAGGAGCGCCTGTAAGGGGTGCAAGGTTCATGGCGTCTTCGATGAGAAGGCGCCATTTTCCATATGGAGAGAAAGCTTTGAAAAACGACAAAACGGAAAAGTTAACAAGGACCGTGCTGACGGCGCTGTTTGCGCTGCAGCCCTGTCTGGATGCTCTGGCCTACTGGACGCGAAACGACCGCGTCACGCCGGCCGGCATCATCCGCCTGGGGATCATGGTGCTGCTGCCGCTCGCGGTGCTCATTCTGACGGACCGGAAAAAGGCTTTCCTCACCTTTCTGGCGGCGGTCGGGCTGTTCAGCACGCTGCATGTTCTCAACTGCCTGCGCGTCGGCTATATCCGCCCGGTTTATGACATCCGGTATATGGCCTCGGTGGTGCAGATGCCCCTGTTCGCGGTATGCTTTCTGCTGTGCATCCGCAGCGACCGGACGAAGGAGGCTGCCTATCGCGGTGTTGTGCTGGCAGCGGGCCTGACGGTGATATTCCTGATCATTGCACGCCTGACAAAGACCGGAAATGTCACCTATGGCGAGGGTCTGGGCTACAGCGGGTGGGTGATCGACGAAAACCGCAACGCGAACAGCACGAACCTCGTGATCTTCGCCTGCTTCTGCATCTTTCTGGCCCTGCGTACAGGGAAAAACTGGCTGACCACGGTGGCCGCCGCCGGCGCGGACGCAGTTTTCCTCACCAACGGGACGAAGGGCTGTTATTTCTCGATTTTTGTCATTTTTCTGTCCTTTGCGCTTTTCCTCATCCTGGAAAAGAGACTGACAAAAAAGGAGCTCAACCGCTTTGCGCTGATTCTGCTGCTGGGATTGAGCATCTTCTCCGCTGCGATCTATCCGCTGACCCCACGCTATAAGGTGACCGAGGAGCAGCGGAAAACGGCCCGCGGCACCCAGGGCGAGATCGAAGCCACGCTGCTGGAAAAGGGGATCGACATCACCGGCATGTCGGCGCAGGAGCGCTTTGATAACCCCGAGGTGAAAGAGGTCTTCACGTTCTATTACTGGAAGTATCTGGGCGTCAAGCCCGATCTGATCGACCGCTTCGGCATGGACAGAGTGCTCATGCAGTATCGGATGAGCACGGATGTCGCCAGACTGATCGATGCCCGGATCATGGAGCGGAACTATGCCGACATGGTATTCCAGGACTGCGATGCGCTGACGCGGATCGTCGGCTTTGAGGCTTCCGAGATGGGCTTTGACGGCATCTACGACCTGGAGAACGACTGGCATGCGGTGTTCTATTATTACGGCTATCTCGGCTTCCTGCTGTACATCGGCTTTGTCGGGTATTTTCTGCTTCGGATTTTCCGCTGCTGCCGAAGGGATTTTCGCGGCTGTTTCTGCCTCGAGAACGTTTCTCTTGCCCTGGCGCTGGTCCTGGTGCTGGGCCTGGCCCATTTCTCGGGGGCGACGCTGCGGCGGCCGAACGTGTCGATCTGGCTGTCTCTGATCCTGGCGCTGATTTACTATGTGACGGAGGTGCTTCTGCATGCTGCTGACGATCATCATCCCGGCCTGGAATGCTGAAAAGACGCTGGATGAGTGCCTGAACTCCATCTTTGCGCAGACGGTTTCGGACTTCGAGGTCCGCATCGTCAACGACGGCTCGACGGACGGAACGGAGGACCTCCTTCGGCAATGGCAGGCGCGGTATCCCTGTCAGCTGTTTTTCGAGACGGTCGAAAACGGCGGGCAGGGGCGCGCGCGCAACCTCGCACTGGAAAAGGCGAGAGGGCAGTTCATCGGCTTTGTGGACAGCGACGACTGGATCGAGCCGGACATGTATGAGAAGCTGCTGGCTGTATCACAAAAGGAGAATGCCGACCTGACGCTCTGCGAAGTAACGGCGCACTTTCCCGACGGGTCGACGGATCAGGAGCGCATCTATCGCCCTGACCGGCCCATGGCATCGGCCGGCTTTGCCAACAACAAGCTATTCCGGCGGGAGCTTCTGGACGGCGTTCGCTTTGCGGAAGAAAAGCTCTGGTACGAGGATCTCGAGTTTACGGCCATCGCCATTCACCGGGCAAAAAAAATCGCCCATCTGGACGAGAGCCTTTATCACTACCGCCGGGGTCTGCCCTCGACAATGAACAACCGGAACGCCGAAAAAAACCTCGACCTGCTGACAGTGATGCAGCATCTCGAGGACGAGCTTCTTCCCAATGCAAGGGACGATTTTGAATTTCTGGTGCTGAACCATGTCCTGTTGGACGCGATGAACCGTGTGCAGGCGATGGATGTGCCCGAGAAACGGAATGTCCTCTGGATGCTGCGCAGCTGGGTGCATGAAAAAATCCCGCAGCTGTCAGTCTGCGAGAGTTTCCGCCGCGAGAGCCGGAACAGGAGAATTATCATGCGCCTGCATTATCTGGGCCTCAGCAGCCTTGCAGCCCTGATTTTGAAAATCATAACCACCAGTGAACTGGTGGTTTGCTCAGACCCTATAAGGGTCAGTACTTGCTGACCCTTAAAAGGGTACTGAGGGTTTACCATCGCATCGT
>ONGJ01000106.1 GCA_900317375.1 uncultured Eubacteriales bacterium | reverse complement strand
TGGATGCAGGATTTCCCCATCTCCATGACCGGCTTTCGGGATGAAGATGCGGTGATTCTCTGCGCGCTTTCCTACTTTGATCTCTCCCCTCTGTTTTCCTCCGGTTCCGAGTGCCCCACTGTCCGCGACTGCGGACAGCTGATCAAAAACGGTCAGCTTCGCATTCTGGTCACCGGCAGCAGTGAGGGCTATCCGGAGCTTCTTGCCCATGCTTCCGCCTCCAGGCGCTTCGGCGATCTCCGTCTGCTGGATTATGTTGACACTGTCCGCCAGGACCCGCCGCTTCAGTTCTCCGCGGTCTGCTTTCAGGACAGCTTCGGTTTTGCTTTTCTCGCCTACCGCGGCACCGACAATTCTCTGGCAGGCTGGAAGGAAGATTTTATGATCAGCTTCACGCGGACCGAGGCGCAGGAGCTGGCGCTGCGCTATGCGGAGGCGCATGTTCTCCCCGGAAGGCACTGGTACATCGGCGGGCATTCCAAGGGGGGCAATCTTGCCCTCTATGCCTCCTGCCTGCTGAGCGAGCGGAAATGGTCCTGGGTTGAGCGGCTCTATTTTCTGGACGGCCCCGGTTTCTGTCCGGAAGTTCTTGATCAGTCGCTGCTGAAGCGGGTCGATCCGAAGGCCGTGTGCATCCTCCCATCCTTCTGCATCATCGGCAAGCTGTTTGCCCCGCAGATAACGGATACACGGATTGTGCGGTCTTTTGCCGGAAACTACTCCCAACACGCCCCGATCACCTGGGGCATCGACCACGGCAGGCTGGCCCTGGCGAAGGAGCACGACCGTGAAAGCCAGATCATCAGCGATACACTCAACGAATGGGTCTCGGGCCTCAGTCAGACAGACCGTTTTCACCTGACCGAAGAACTCTTTCAGGTGCTGACCGCCGGCGGTGCCGAAACGGTCGAGCATCTGCAGAAGGGCGGCTTTGACGGTCTGGAGGCCATCCTGCGCCAGTTCGTCGAGTCCAGTGAAGCGACAAGGAACATCCTGTCCGATCTGCCGAAGGTCAACTGGAAGATCCGCATGGATGCGCTGCGCAGGCGGATGAAAAAAGACAGTCCGGAGGAATGAAACAATGCTGCCGAAAGATCCCGTCATTTTGCTGAGCTATGTGAACACCAGGCTGAGAGACGGCTGTGCCTCTCTGGAGGAGTTCTGTCTGGAGGAAAACGCCGACCCTGTCACGCTGACGGAGCGCCTGGCCGAAATCGGCTGTCACTACGATGAGCAGAATCATCAGTTTCGCTGAAATGACCGAGCGGAGCCGGATCTGAGATCCGGCTCCGCTCGGTCTGTGCTTCCCTGTTATCCGGCCGCAAGGCGCAGGAAGTCTTCCACGGCGGCCGGGGAACCGGCAAGGATGCCGGTGCGTCTGCCGTCCTTCGGCAGGCTCTCTCCCTCCACGGTGCAGCAGCAGCCGCCTGCCTCCTCCACGATCAGCTTCCCCGCGGCGTAATCCCACAGGCTGAGCTGCAGTTCGAAATACAGGCCTGCCCGTCCGGCGGCGACCGTGCAGAGATCCAGCGCAGCAGCCCCTTCCCGGCGCACGTCGAGGCCGGCATCAAAGGCCTTTCTCACCAGCCGGAAGGTCCGGTCGGCAAGCTCGGGATGATAGGGCGACGTGCCGAAGCACACGACGCTCTCGCTGAGGCCGTCCCGGGATACGGCGATGGGCCGTCCGTTCAGAAATGCCCCTTCTCCGCGGATCGCCGTGAACATCTCATCGATATAGGGGTTATAGATGGCGCCGACCCGAACCGTTCCCTCTTCCGCATAGGCCACGGAGATGCAGCTGTGGTGAAAGCCGTGGACAAAGTTCATCGTGCCGTCGATCGGATCGATGATGAACAGATGCCTGCCGTCCAGGCGGTCCTGTTCTTTCATCTCTTCACAGAAGAACCCGGCATCGGGCAGCAGTTTCTGAAGCTGTTCGATCAGAAATGTCTGAACGCGCCGGTCATATTCGGTCACGACATCCCGTTTGCCGCTCTTTGCCTCTGCGAGAATGCCGTGTGCCTGCAGCACCAGCTCTGCTGCCTTCCGTTCCGCATCCTCGACGGCTTTGCATATCCGCTTATAATCCTGTTTCATGATTTGCTGCCTTCCCTCCCCTGTCTCTGTTCCCTTTACGGGATATAAACGATGGCGGTCCTGCGGAAGGCGGAAATCAGCTTTGCCGCGGCCGACCAGAACACGCCGATGACAAAGATGATGGTCGTCACCTCCATGTCTTTCATAACCAGCCCGCTGACCCCCGCCGCCAGAGCAAAGACGATGCTGACGATGCCTGCGGCAAGGTTCATGCGCCATGAGGGTGACTGCAGCTTTCTGGCCTCGAGGGCGCGCAGGATGTCAACAATGCCTGAAAAAGCATTGATGCCGAGGATGTAGAGGACAATGAACACATGCGGGTCATTCAGAACCGTGAGCGAAAATATGCCCAGATCCAGCAGAATCAGGCCCTTATACAGGCTGATCCTCCCGTCCACCATATGCCGCGCCATCGTGGCGTAAAAGAGCAGCGAGCGCAGCCCGTAGAACACCAGTGAAACACAGAGGAAGAGGGCGATCAGCAGGAAGCCGTCCTCGCCCAGATACAGCACAAGAACGGCGCCGAGAATCATCAGAAGCGCGCTGATTATTTTCTTGACTCTCTGCATCAGGGTCATGACCCGGCCTCCTTTCCTGCCTTCTCAACCAGCCTGCGGAAATCCCTGATCCCGCGGAAGCCCTTTTCCCGGAAATCCACCGACCATCCCGCCAGCAGATTGCCGGAAAGGAAAATCTTGTTCGTCACCATGCTCTTCTGTGCCAGGGCCGCCAGGAAGAAAGCCCCGAGCAGAGTCCCGTCCTTTTCTTCTGGGGCGGCGGACAGATATTCGTTCTCCAGGCTTTCGAGGTCAAAGTCCGGAATCTCTCGTTCCGCGAGTTCTCCGCCCAAAGCCTGCCAGTCGGCGCAGGCATCGATCTGCCGCTTTTCCAGGATCGCGCGGATATCGTCCTCCAGGAGCTTCACGGTCTCATAGGCATATACTCCGGTCTCGAAGCCCTCCTGTTCCCCGTTCCCGGAGGTATCGGCTTTCTCTCTCAGATACTGCAGGGCGTACACCATCTGGCAGAAGGCCTGCCAGTATTCAGCGGGGTTGTCCTTGATGACCTCGTCGTAATCCGCCCAGGCGGGCAGATAACGATAGCGGATAAAGCTGTAGTCCGGCAGATGGCCGGCGCGGCCGTGGCCGAGGTTCATGATGGAATTCTCGTTGTCCTGATAGACACTGTTTGAAAAGACCCCCATCACCAGGTCATCCGGCGCACCGGGGCTGTGGCGGAAATTGACCATCCGATCCTTGCCGTTCAGAATCTCATAAAAGTAATAGTTTGTGTTGTTGATGACGAGCGAGGGCGTGCCGGCGAAGTTGCGGTGCGCCCAGGTATCGGCCAGCACATGCATGGCCAGGCCTGCCGCCGCGGTGCCCTTTCCTCCGGCGAGTTCCACCGTGTCCTTCACGAGCGGCCCGTTTGGCTGGCAGATCAGCCGGAATTTCTGCTGATAGCGCAGCCCGGTCTTTCGGGGCGGCCGGGCAGTGAGATCGCCGGGCAGGAAGTGAAACGACGCCCAGATCCGTGTAATATCCTGCAAACCCACCAGATCGGTCCTGGCCTGCATCAGTTCAAGCTGCAGCTGGGTCGTGGCAGCGGCTTTCGGTCCCTTGACCTTATCAAGAAAGGTGCGTGAGCAGAGATCCACCATCTGGGCACAGGTCGCGATCTCGAGGCTCTCATCCACACTCCAGCCCGCCAGCATGGCGGCGCAGCAGGTGGCGAAGTAGTGAAAATCCTTCTGCATCGCTCAGCTCTCCTCTTTTGCGAGCTTCTTCACGCGAAAGGCCGTGAAGCACAGCTCGCCGAGAATCACCGTTGCAGTCAGGTCCACAGCCAGGGAAACGATGCTGTCCAGCGGTCCTTTGGCGGCATCTTTGATTTGGCCGGGCAGACCCGTGATTTCAATAATGTCCAGGACGATCCAGAAGACAAGCAGAATCACCGCCCAGATGATCCAGGCCCTGCCCTGATTCTGCCCGAGGCCTACCCTGCGCGCTTTCCGCGCGACATACAGCCGGGGGATCAGATCAACGGACATGATTGCCAGCGCTGTGATGACCATGACGGCGTAAACCGCAAAGCGCAGGCCTGAATTTGTAACTGCAGCAAGTGCCTTGCTGTCCAGGATCTCCTCCAGTGGGACCATCATTAGGCTGATGATCGTCTTCATCACGCTCCACAGTCCGAAGGCCACGATCCCGAGAGCCAGACTGCGCAGCGTGCTTCTCTCCCGCCGCAGTTCTTTTTCTCTGTCAATATGCACTTCTCATTTCTCCCATCAGCAACCCCTTTTTCTCTGATTTCTGTCACTGCCGAATCAATTGCGCTTTTTCAGCTGGTTTTGGGTTTTCTCATTCCACTTTCCGATGCGTTTGAGTTCGCCCTCCTTGTTCCAGATGAAATCCGTCCGCATCTCGGTCCCCTCTCGGATGCGCAGGAAGTTCTCGCGGTGTTTGATGAAGATCGGGACGGCGGGGACAAGCAGCACCGCAGCACCGGCCAGCAAGCGGGTGTCCCAGTAATAGCAGCCCGGAATCACGACCGACATCACAGGCGCCACCAGGCAGACATACCGCGTGGCGAAGGCAATTACGATGGCCGCCCCGAGCAGGATGAAAAACCACTGCCAGTGCCAGGCAAGCGCCACGCCCCCGAGACTGGCCAGACCCTTTCCGCCATGGAAGCCCAGCAGAGCAGGATACATGTGTCCGATCACACAGGCGGCGCCGCCGAGCGGGCCGGCCAGACGCAGTGCCGGGAAGAGCAGCTCGCAGATCTTCCATGCGGCAAAAGCCTTCAGAATATCCAGCGCAGCCGTTATGAAAAACGCATGCTTCCCTACCAGCAGAAAGGCATTCGTCGCACCGACGTTGCCCGAGCCTTCCTTTCGGATGTCATACCCCTTCAAACGCCCGAACAGATACGCCGGGCTGAAATTGCCCAGCAGGTACCCGATCAGGCAGCAGACGATGATTTTGATAATCGGCATGATTCGCTTCCTTTTTCCAGATTTGGACACTTTATTCTATCACGGATATCTGTCAAATTCAACATATCTAACTATTCTCTGATTCTGTTTTCCCGTTCAGCAGCACCACAGCGGCCAGAATCAGCAGAATGCCGAGACCCGAGAGCAGGGTCAGCGGCTCGGAAAAAACCGCCACGCCAATCAGCGTCGCAACCAGCGGCTCGACGGTCGCGAGGATGCCCGCCCGGCTGGCCTCGACCGTCCGCAGCCCGAGGGTGTAGGCCAGAAAGGGTATCACCGCAGTCACCAGCGCGGTCAGAAAGCAGAAGAAAACCAGGCCCGGCAGATCCGGCGCCGCGGTGAACTTTGCCAGCATCTCCGCAGGGCGGCAGATCAGCCAGGCGCCGAGAGCCGCAAAAGCGAAGGTATAGGTCGTAACCGTGTAGGGGGAATAGCGGCGCAGGGCGACCGTCCCCAGTATGCTGTACAGTCCGTACCCGATGCCCGAACCAAGTCCCACCAGCAGGCCTGTCAGGGTCATCCCCTCCTCCGAAATGCCGGATACCAGGACACAGCCTGCAAAGGCGAGTGCCAGGGCCAGCAGCTTTCGTCCGGTCAGCTTTTCACGAAAGAACAGCACGGACATCAGCATGATCCAGATCGGCGAGGTATAGAGCAGGATCGCCGCCGTCGAAAGCGGCATCATCGTGATCGCGGTGAAATAGCAGACCGTAAAAAACAGGATGCTGCCGAATCCGAGCCCCAGAAAGAGCGGAATGTCCTTCACGGAAATCCGAAAGCCTGCCGGGTCCCTGATCAGCAGCAGGATGCAGAAAATCAGCGCGGCCAGCGTAACACGGATCGCCACGATCTGGATCGAGCTGAAGCCGTAATCCGTAAGCCGCCGGACAAAGATGCCCATGCTGCCCCAGAAGCATCCGGCCAGCAGGATCAGCGCCGGTCCGATATTCCGTCTTGCTTTCTCCATGGCGGCTTCCTCCCCTGTCCGGCCTCCGTCTGAAGGTTCGGCAAACGGTATTCTATCACAAATCTCCCCATTTGAAAACCGCTCTTTTTCTCACGAAATCTCATGGGAAAAGAGCGGTTATTCTGTCCGGAGCAGGCTTCGGCTGTCTTTTTGCCGGCGCCGTCACCCCGTGCCCGGCGGCTCATGAAATATCCAGATCCGGCGGCACGTCGATCTCGTCTGAGACATACTTTCCGTTTTTCTTCCGCTGCCGGACGCATTCGGTCAGCAGGTATTCGATCTGCCCGTTCAGTGAGCGGAAGTCATCCTCCGCCCAGGCGGCCAGCGCCTCATACAGCTTTGGCGAAACCCGGAGCGGAATCTGCTTTTTGCCGTTGTCAGCCATTTCAGTAAAGGCTGCCCGAATTGACGACCGGCTGGGCGTTCTGATTTCCGCACAGGACCACCAGCAGGTTCGAGACCATCGCGGCCTTCCGCTCTTCGTCAAGCTCCACCACATGGTTCTCGGAAAGGCGGTCCAGGGCCATCTCCACCATACCGACGGCCCCGTCGACGATCATCTTGCGGGCATCGATGATGGCAGAGGCCTGCTGGCGCTGCAGCATGACGGCGGCAATCTCGGGCGCATAGGCCAGGTAGGTGATCCGCGCTTCCATGATTTCAATTCCGGCCTCTGAAACCTTCTGCTGGATCTCATCCCGGATGCGCTGGGCAACCAGCTCACTGGAGCCGCGCAGGCTCCCCTCGTCGGCGACCCCGTCGCCGGTGGTATCCACGCCCTGTGCCACATCGTAGGGATAAAGCCGGACAATGTTGCGCACCGCGCTGTCGCACTGCAGGGAAAGATACTCCTTGTAGTTGTCCACCTGGAAAACAGCTTTGGCCGTATCCGTCACGCGCCAGATGACGGCGATTCCGATCTCGACGGGGTTGCCGAGACAGTCGTTGATCTTCTGGCGGCTGTTGGAGAGGGTCATGGCCTTCAGCGAGATTTTCTTGCTGGTCTGCTCCGTCTGACTGCCCTTTCCCGACAGGACGGCGGAGAGACTTGTGCCGCTGCCGCTGTCAACATCGCCGCTCTGGTTGAGCTTGGTTTTCGCCGCGGGGTTGACGGAAACGCAGAAGGGATTGACAAAATAAAAGCCTTCTTCCTTCAGCGTCCCCACGTATTTCCCGAACAGGGTCAGGACCAGGGCCTCCTGCGGGCGGATCACCTTCAGTCCCAGGAAGGGAACCCAGCCGACGCAGATCCAGATCAGGGCGATCAGAAACAGGA
>ONGJ01000006.1 GCA_900317375.1 uncultured Eubacteriales bacterium | reverse complement strand
TGACCCGGTCGGCTGAGCGGATCACCCCGCTGTCCCCCGTCACCTCGGCCGGCTGGCCGAGGGCGAGGAGCGACGAGCGCAGGGAAAACAGATTCCCGACACCGTAATCGACAATCGCAATCATCCGAGTACCCCTTTTGTGCTGGGGATGCCGTCCGGGTTTCTGTCATCCGGGGAAACCGCCGTGCGCAGCGCCCGTGCAAAAGCCTTGAAGCAGCCCTCGATGATATGGTGCGCGTTCACGCCGGCGAGCTGGCGAAGATGCAGGGTGACCCCGGCCTCCCGCGCAAAGGCGGCAAAGAACTCGGCGCAGAGCTCGGTGTCAAAGTCGCCCACCTTTGGGGCGGCGATGTTCAGCTCGGGATAGAAGCCGCCGCGGCCAGAGATATCCAGCGCGCAGAGGATCAGCGTTTCGTCCATCGGCAGGATTGCGCTGCCGTAGCGCTGAATGCCCCGCGCCTCGCCGAGCGCCGCTTTCACGGCGCGCCCGAGGCAGATGGCGATGTCCTCGGTGCTGTGGTGGTAATCCACCTGGGTATCCCCTTCGCACTGCAGGCTCAGGTCCGCCAGTGCGTGCCGCGAGAACAGGGTCAGCATGTGGTCGAGAAAGCCGCAGCCGGAGCGGATCTCCGCCTTCCCGCTGCCGTCCAGGTTCAGCGTCAGGCTGATTTTGGTTTCGCTGGTGTTGCGTTTGATTTCTGCTTTACGCATGTGTCGCCGCCTCCGTTTTCAAAAGCGTTTCCGTCTCGCGGATCAAGGTCTCCATCTGCTGCTTCGTCCCGACGGTGATCCGGACAAACGGTTTCAGGCGCGGCCCCTTCAGATAGCGGACAAGGATGCCCCGCTCTTTCATTGCCAGATAATACTTCTCGCCCGGCAGCTCCGGACAGGCTGCAAACAGGAAGTTTGCGCGGGAGTCCGTCACCGTGAAGCCAAGCCGCTTCAGTTCCCCGGCCGTCCATGCCCGGTTCTCCATGATGATGCGGGCGTTGCGGCGGTAATATTCGTCTTCCTTCAGGGCGGCTGTCCCGGCCGCCGAGGTCATGCGGTTGACGTTGTAGGGGTTGGTGGAGTATTTCAGCGTGTTCAGATCGCGGATCAGCGGGGCCTGCCCGGCCGCGAAGCCGAGTCTCGCGCCCGCCAGAGACCGGGATTTGGAAAATGTCTGAATCACCAGCAGGTTCTCAAAGCGGTGAATGAGGGGCAGGACGCTTTCGGCCCCGAAGTCCACATAGGCCTCGTCAATGACGTGCATGTACGAGGGCCTTGCCTTCAGCATGCGCTCGATCTCCGCACTGCTGAGCGCGAGGCCTGTGGGGGCGTTCGGGTTTGCCAGGAAGACCGTCCCCTTCAGGTCCAGATAGTCGTCGATGCAGACGGAAAAGTCCTCCCGGAGCGGGACCTCGATCATCGGGATCCGGTTGAGCCCGGCAAACACGGGATAGAAGCCGTAGGTCACATCCGGGAAGAGCGCGGGGCAGGCGTCATCGCAGTAGGCCATGAAGGCAAAGTTCAGCAGCTCGTCCGAGCCGTTTCCCACCAGGACCTGATCCGGCTGCAGACCGTAGTGTTCGGCCAACGCACAGGTGACCGTACGGCTCTCGGGGTCGGAATACAGCTGCAGGCGTCCGGCCTCTTCCCGGACGGCCTCCAGCACCCCCGGTGAGGGCGGGAAGGGCGACTCATTGGTGTTGAGCTTGATATAGCGGCGGTCCTGCGGCTGTTCCCCCGGGGTATAGGGTTCGAGCTGCGCATAGCGCCCGGAAAAGAAAACACTCATACGGTTTCCCCTTTCTCAGGGAAGCGGGAAAGAATGCTGCGCGCATGTCCCTGCAGGCTTTCCTCCGCGGCAAAGCGCACGATGGAGGGGGCGATGTCCTGCAGCGCTTCCCGGGTATAGTAGGTAAACTGGGAGGCGGTCATGAAGTCGTCCACCGAGAGCGGCGACGAGAAGCGCGCCGAGCCGCCGGTGGGCAGGGTATGGTTCGGTCCGGCCATATAGTCGCCCAGCGGTTCCGGGCTCCAGCGGCCGAGGAAAATGGAACCGGCATTGCGGACAAGGCCCAGATACTGCATCGGTTCGTCCACACAGAGCTCGAGATGCTCCGGCGCGACCAGGTTGGCGATCTCCAGCGCCGTCTCCATGCGGCCGTCCGTCAGGATGATCAGCCCGTTATTGCGGATGGACTGTTCGGCGATCTCCCGGCGCGGCAGAACGGCCAGCTGTTCCTTCAGCTCGGCGGCAACCGCCTCGGCGAGGGCTGTGCTGCCGGTCACCAGCATGGCGGAGGCATCCGGGTCATGCTCGGCCTGGGCCAGCATGTCCGCCGCCAGGACCCGCGGGTCGTTGTCGCCCTCTGCGACGATCAGCACCTCGCTGGGCCCGGCCACCGTATCAGTGGACACGAGACCGTGGACCTGCTTCTTTGCCTCGGACACATAGGCATTTCCCGGTCCGATGATCTTGTACACCTTCGGGATGCTCTCGGTGCCGTAGGCCAGCGCCCCGATCGCCTGCGCACCCCCGACCTTGAAGATGCGGGTAATGCCGGCCACCCTTGCCGCCGCCAGGATGGAGGGCGGCAGACGGCCGTCGCGGCCGGGAGGGCTGACCATGATGATCTCTTCACAGCCGGCGATCCGTGCCGGGACGATGTCCATCAGGACGGTAGAGGGATAGGGCGCCGTACCGTTGGGCACATACATGCCGACCTTTTCAATGGGGCGGAAAACCTTGCCGAGAACGACGCCGTCCTTTCCGGTGATGGCATAGTTCTGTCGGCGCTGCTGTTCATGATAACGCGTGATGCGCTCATTGGCGTCTTCCAGGATCCGAAGAAACGCGGGGTCGGCCTGCTTCAGGCCGCTCTCCCATTCCTCATCGGAGACGGCGAGCGAATCCAGCTTCACCCGGTCAAAACGCTCGGTAAAACGAAAAAGTGCGGCATCCCCTTCCCGGCGGACCGCATCCAGGATCCCCTGCACGGTCTCCGAGACATCGGTATGACTGCCCCGGGGCTTGGTCAGTTCCTTCGGGCTTACGTCCACATAGCGCAGAATACGGATCACAGATTCTCTGTCAGTCATAACGGGCCTCACTTTATCGATTTATCACTTTATCGTGCTGAATTTTCAGGACACGGTGATTATACCATGCCCTGTGCCAAAGTCAAGGGTCAAACGGATGGCAGAATCCGGCGTGCCTCGAGGTAATAGCGCTTTTCTTCGGCCTCGCCCATGGAAAAAGTCTTGCGGGGAAGCACGCCGCCGGAGAGGATCCCGGGAAAGAGCGCCTCCTTCGGGATGGGCGGAAGACGGAAGCCGACGCAGCCCGGCTCGCCGCTCATGGCGGCGAGGGCCTCTTCGCCGTGGATATAATCCAGCTCGCCTGCATTCCGGCTGAGCCAGCGGTCCAGGAAATCCTGCAGGGGCTGAAGCGGCAGCTCCGTCCCTGCGGGGATCAGCAGGCGGCCTTTTCGGCCGCCGCTCAGCCAGGGTATTTCGGTGCCGCCTTTGCCGCCGTTTCGATCTGCCCCCTCCGGGAATGCCTCCGACACGTCCCGGATCAGCAGGTCTGCATCACAGCGCTTGACGATCCGGTGGATCGGTTCAAACACCTGAACCGGGTCGTGGATGTTGTTCAGCTCACAGAGGGCATAACGCGCCGGAGAAGCCGTCCAATCGGCCCCGGGATGCCGGGCTTTCTGTTCTTCAAAGCAGGCTTTCGCCGTCGCAAGAGAGTGATTCCCGTCGCCGACGGCGTAGAGAAGCTTCTCCTTCGGGTGCTTTTCCTGCTCGCGCGCCTCATAGGCCGCGATGCGCCCGTCAAGCTGCCGCTTCTCGTCACCCGAGACCAGCCAGCCCTCCACATGGCCCCCGCCCAGCATGAGGTCAAAGGCGTAAAGCCTGGGCAGATTCGCCTTCCGCTCCCCTACCGGCTCGATCAGCTGCCGCCGGTCGTCGTTGCACAGCAGCAGCACGTGCGGCAGCTCCAGGGCGGCGCCGCGGCGCACGGCCATCCGGGGCGGGATGCGCTCGGCAACGGTGCGCTCGGTTGCGCGCACGGCGGCGTTCACCGTCCCGGTATAGTCATAGCGTTCCAGGTCCAGCTTTCCGATCAGGCCGCGCCGCAGCGAGCCGCTGTGCAGGCGCCGTTCGGTATAGATATAGCAGTCCGGAAAGCTCCGGAAAATCCGCTCGTTCAGATAGCGCAGCATATTCTCGTGTATCGTGCGGATCCGCCCCTCGGGGTTTCGGTCCAGCTCCGACTCCGGCAGGATGAGGTGCATGGCTGACGGCACCCCTGCTGCGATCTCCTCCGCCCGGCGCCAGTAGTCCGGCTGAGAAGTGAACTGGTCACAGGCTATGACTGCCCAGCGCTGCAGATCACATCCGTCGGGGATGAGAATCTCTGCAGCGCTGAAGCAGGCGTTTATCGGTTTTTCCATCTCTGTCATCAAAGCTGATTCCTTAATCCGCAGGTGCGGCAAAGCCGGTGGTCGCATCGTCCGAAGGCAGGATCACCGAAACACCGGGTGTCTTCGAGGCATCGTCTTCCTGTTCCACGGCAATCAGCAGACGCCGGTTTTCCGGCATGCCGCCGATGCAGGTGGACAGGGTGATCAGGTGGCTGTCCGTGCTCACCCCGACATCGTCCAGCCAGGTCCCGCTCTGCAGCGAGCGCAGATATGCGGCGCGGTCGGCCTGGACATTGTCGTCATAGGTGTAGGTGATATAGCGGTCGTCGTAGATCACGATCGCACAGACGGTATAGTCATGCTCCTGCGTCATGGTCCAGATATGAATATCGCGGTGATCCTTCATATAGTTCGGATCGTCATAATTGTGGAGCGTTCCGAACATGCTGCCGTCGGACATGTTGTGGCCGTAGATGACCGTGTTGAAGGTCTCAAAGTTCTGTCCGTCCGGGAGCAGCACGAAAAGCGAACCGGGGTATCCGGCCTGATGGTCGATGGTATGGTTCAGATAATACGGCTCGATCGGGTCGTCCTCGGGGTCGGGGTTCTGCAGGATCGGGTAATGGATGCCGGTTCCCGGAATATCCAGCAGGGCGATGACATGCGGGTTCTGCTTTCGCAGTTCCAGCAGCTCTTCCGGCGGGTCATAGGGCACCGGCGTCGGGGTCGGCTCGGGTGTCGGTTCCGGGGTCGGAGTGGGGGTCGGGGTGGGCGCCGGGGTCTGCACCGGTGTCGGGGTCGGCGTCGGTGCGGGCGCCGGCTTTTGGTTCCGGCTGAAGGTCTGATGGATGAAGAACGCGCTGAATCCGAGGGCGGTGCCCAGCAGCAGCACGCCCAACACGGTCAAAAGCACCTTTCTGCCTTTCTTCATCTGTTCTCACCCTTCCGCCGCACCCGCAGCCGGCGCGGTCTTTCTCACTTCGTCCCGAAGATTCTGTCGCCGGCATCGCCGAGGCCGGGGACAATGTAGCCGTGGTCGTTCAGATGGTCATCCAGCGCGGCGACAAAGATGTCGACATCCGGATGGTCCTCCTGCATCTTCTTCACGCCCTCGGGCGCACCGATCACGCTCATCAGCTTGATGTGCCTGACACCGGCCTCCTTCAGGAAGGAGATCGCGGCCGAGGCGCTTCCGCCGGTGGCCAGCATCGGGTCAACCACGATGGCGTCTCTCTCCTTGATGTCGGGCGGCATCTTGAAATAATACTTCACCGGTTCCAGGGTTTCCGGATCCCGGAAAAGGCCGATATGCCCGACCTTGACGTTCGGCATCATGCTGACCATGCCGTCGACCATGCCGAGGCCGGCACGGAGGATGGGGACAACAGCCAGCTTCTTGCCCGAGATGCGCTTGCAGTTTGCCATGGCAACAGGAGTTTCAACCTGTACGTCTTCCAGGGGAAGGTCGCGGGTCGCCTCGTAGCACATCAGCATGGCGATCTCGGATATGATCTCGCGGAATTCCTTGACGCTGGTGTTCTTATCACGCAGGATGGACAGCTTGTGCTGGATCAGCGGATGGTCAAATACACAGACTTTGCTCATAGTTCAAAACTCCTTTACTGTTTTGCATATCCCGCCGTACTTCCGTGCGGCCGGTTACCTTACGAATCCTTCTGCTTTGCCTTCAGCATTCTCTCCTGACGCTCGCGCTCCGCCTGCGAGAGGCGAAGATAGGTGGGCAGCAGCTCCTGCGAGGACAGCAGCGGTTTGCCGCAGGCCTCCATGGCCACACCCCAGGCATTCTGCCAGCGCAGGTTTTCGGGCGCCGGGCGAAACGGCAGCGCTCTCTCCTCCAGAAACTGACCGGTGATGCCGGCGCCGTCCCCGACGAGGAAGGGCGCCTCGCCCATCGCTTTCAGTTCTTCCGCCAGCAGCGAGAGGGACAGGGCGCGGTCTTCACAGAGGCGCTTCGGCCTGCCGTCTTCCACCCGGAAGAGCGCGTTGTAGACCTCTGACCGTCTCGCGTCCATCACGGCACAGACCAGCCCGCCTGCCGCAGCGCCGT
Organism: uncultured Eubacteriales bacterium; assembly: GCA_900317375.1. GTDB lineage: Bacteria > Bacillota > Clostridia > Oscillospirales > Oscillospiraceae > Limivicinus. The sequence continues at coordinate 41,612 of ONGJ01000006.1, read as the reverse complement.
TCCAGGCCATGGCGGCCAGGGTGGAAACCCCGATGCAGGGTTTCTCCGCCGCCCAGGCAAGCCCCTTGACCGTGGACACCCCGATGCGGATACCGGTAAAGGAACCCGGCCCCTGCGCGACGGCGAAGCAGTCGATGTCCGCCATGTTCACATCCGTGTTCTTCAAAAGATCCTCCGCCATCGGCAGCAGGGTCCGGCTGTGGGTCAGGCCGCTGCACTGCACGGTCAGCGCGATCAGCCTTTCCCCGTCGCAGAGCGCCGCAGAGGCGGCCTTTGCAGAGGATTCAAACGCAAGCGTCAGCACAGAGCCCTCCTTCCGCCGTGATCCGGCGATCCGTTCCGGACAGCTTTTCAAAGCGAATGACGATCTCGCTGCCGTCAAAGGCATCCTCCACGTTCTCGCTCCACTCCACCGCAAGGATCGCGTCCCGGCGCAGATAGTCTTCCCAGCCGATGTCAAACAGCTCGTCCGCACCGTGCAGGCGGTACATGTCAAAATGGATCAGGTCCGGGTTGCCGGGGTATTCGTTGACGATCGTGAAGGTCGGGCTTGAAACCGTGCACTTCAGCCCCATCCCTTCCGCAAGCCCGCGCACCAGGGCGGTTTTCCCGGAACCGAGTTCCCCGTACAGGCAGAGAACCGCGGGCGCCTTCAGCTGCCCGGCCAGCTGTCTGCCGAAAAGCTCGGTCTCTCTCTCGTTGTGGGTTATGATTTCCAGCATGATTCCCTGCATTCTTTCCCCGTATCTTTATCTGATGCAGTGTACCACCTTTCCGCCTGCTTGTCAATTTGCAAGCCTGCGGCGGGCCGGTCAGGAAAGGAAGTCGATCTGATAGGCAAACTGCTCTTTCCCGCCGGCGGGCAGCATCCGGATGTCCTTTTTCCGGTCGATGCTGCCGGTAAAGCCTTCGTCATCCGTACGGCCGAACCAGGGTTCGAGGCAGATGAAGGGGCCGTTTTGAGCGGCCCAGACCGCCAGCATCGGAAACTGCGCGCAGTGCAGGACGACGTAGGGCTTCCGGTCCGGTCCGGCGATCCCGACGCACGGGACCTGTCCGTCTTCGAAGATCCAGGTATCGGGAATGTCGTCACGGTATTGGATGAACCCGTCCTCGAGCGGAAGGCTGTGCTTCTCCTCCGGGAGGGCAAAACCGGCTGCATTCGCGCTGATATACTGCAGCGTCTCCTGCCCCGGGAAGAGAAGAAAGCAGTCTTCCTTCGCGGTCCCCTTCGGCATCAGGAAGCCGGGATGCCCCCCGATGGCATAGAACATGGTCTCGATCCCTCTGTTTTCGACCGTCCAGCGGATCTCCAGCTGCCGCGCCTTTCCGGTGCAGAGCCGGTGCTGTACCGTGAGCGCAAAGTCAAAGGGATACTCTGTCAGCGTCTCTGCGCAGGCCGCCAGGCGGTGCGTTACGCGATCCGGCGCTTCCTCTGTGCAGGCAAAGCGCATGTCACGGGCAAAGCCGTGCTGGGTCGGCATGGAGAATTCCTTCCCGCCGACACGGTATTTTCCCTCCTTCACCCTTCCCACGAAGGGAAAGAGGATCGGCGCATGCCGGTTCCATACGGCCGGCTCGGCGGTCCAGAGCCGCTCACAGCCGTTTTCTTTGTCCCAGACGCTGACCGGTTCCGCACCCCGATCGGCAACGGTGATTTTCAGCGCATCGTTTTCCAGTACAGGCATGTTTCTCTTCCTCCGTAATGCAGTCGTCATCTGCTGTTATCTTATCACAGCCAGGAAAGCGTGACAAGCGAAAACAGCGCGCGGCCGATGTACACGCGCAATCCCCGCTTTCCGGGCTTGACAGCGCCCCGTCCGTCCTGTAGAATTCTGCCGTCGGCGACGGAAAGGAGAGATTGCCCATGAACAGCTTCATAAAAACACTTTTGGCCCCGGAGGGAGACGGTGCGCAGGGACAGACAGACCCCTTTTCTGTCTCCGAGATCAGCGATGAGCTGTTTTGCCGGATCCGGGGAAAGTCCTTCAAGGACGACTGCACCCTTCCCAGAGAGGACCTCAGGTACCTTCACGTGCTTCACAGGGATCTCGGCGGGCAGATCCGCGAAGGCGAGCTGATCGTAAACAGGCACATCGCCGCGGATGTGCTGGAGATTCTGAAAACATTATACGAAAACGACTACCCCATTGAAAGGATCAGGCTCATCGACGAATACGCCGCAGATGATGAGCTTTCCATGGAGGACAACAATTCCTCCGGCTTCAATTTCCGCTTCATCCCGTACACGACAAAGATCTCAAAGCACGGCCTCGGGCTGGCCGTGGACATCAACCCCCTGTACAATCCGTACACGAAGCTTGTCGACGGTGAGCGGATCATCCAGCCGCTGAACGCCGCGCCTTATCTGGACAGAGAGGCTCCCTTTGCTTATAAAATCGAAAGAGGCGATCTGTGCTGCCGTCTGTTCCTCGAACACGGGTTTATCTGGGGCGGGGATCTGCAGGGCAGAACGGATTATCAGCATTTCGAGGTCCCGGATGAGCGGATCGCCGCCTGGTACCCCGATTGGCAGTAAGCACCCCGGGCAGCACCGTGTGCAAAAGCGGCAGGCCGTGACGGCCTGCCGCCTGCCTTAAAAGGGACCAGGGAAAGCCGCTGTGCCGGCGCGGGCAGCGAAATTCCGTGCGCTGGTGTATAATGTTTACATTTTATTCATACTTACAATTCCCCGTCTGTGTTATATGTTAGGATTGACTTACCGGGTCGCGGTATGAACAGGACACGGCAAGTCAAGGCTGTACGCCATTCTGCGGCAGCCGCGGTCTGCTGGCTGCGGTGCGCGGACGGGCGTACGGCAGCAGAGTGAGGTGCATACCTGTTGAACACAGACCAAAAGAGAAGCCGAAGAAAAAGTATCCTGTTTCTGGTGATCGCCATTGCCTTCTCCATCGCCCTTCTTCTGGGCATCGCATATGTCGTGCTGACGAACAGCGCCCGCGAGCAGGCCTATCGAACCGCCGCCGTCCTGGCGGATCAGGTTGAAAGCATCCTGAAGAACAACGAACAGAAGGAAGCCTCCCTGATCGCGTCGCTGAAAGAAAACTATATTGCAAAGGCCAAAGCGGTCGCGTACATCATCGACAGGAACCCGGAGATAGAGACCAGCATCGCGGAGCAGATTCGCATCGCCAAGCTGATGTCCATCGACGAGATCCACATCTTCGACGAGTCGGGAAGCATCTATGCCGGCACCGTACCGGTCTATTACGGGTACTCCTTCGACTCGGGTGAGCAGATGGCCTTCTTTAAGCCCATGCTTGAGAACAAGGCCCTCTCCATGTGCCAGGACGTGACGCCGAATACCGCAGAAGGCAAATCCATGATGTATGCCATCTGCTGGGACGACCTCGGGTCAAAAATGATCCAGATCGGCATCGAGCCTGTCAGGCTTCTTGAAGAACTGCGCACCAACCGCATCTCTCAGGTTATTGCCGACTTCCCCACCTATGAAGGGATCGAGATCATTGTGGCCGACAGCGGCACAGGCGAAGTCGTCGGCAGCACCGAACCCAAAGAGATCGGGCGCCGCCTGAAGGATCTCGGGATCAGCAATGAAGAGGTCGACCAGTATCATCAGGCAAAATTCAGCGCGGTTGTCAACCGCGTTCCCTGCTACTGCGTTTTGAGCCAGACCGACGGGCATCTCATCGCCGTCGCCCAGAGGAAGGCCGATGTCAACCGGGATATTCCCGTGGTTTTGCTGACCATGTTCCTGTATCTGCTGCTGGCGGCCGGCGTCATCTGTTTCGTGGTCTGGAAAATGGCCCGTCTGGTCATCGACGAACACAAGAACGCCAATACGGACCAGCTGACAGGGCTCCTGAACCGCCGGGCGTTCGAGCTCGACATCAAAGCGCTGGAACAGGATCCGCGCAGGGAAAAGATGACCTATATCGTGTTCGATCTGAACGGGCTGAAGGCCGCAAACGATCAGCTCGGGCACGAGGCCGGGGACGAGCTTCTTGTCAGCGCTTCCCGCTATCTGCAGGAATGCTTCGGTCCGTACGGGTCGGTTTACCGGACGGGCGGAGACGAATTTGTGGCCGTTGTTTTTCTGGACGATGCCCAGCTGAATCAGGCGGAGGAGGAATTCACCGCCCGCCTGGAAGCATGGAGCCGGATGCACGGCAGGGAACTGAGTCTCTCCTGGGGCTGCGCCAGTTTTCATGATAATCCGGAGCTGCCGCTGACGGAACTGGCAAAGCTGGCAGAACGCAGGATGTATGAGGCCAAATCAAATTACTACCAATCCAGAGGAAAGGACCGCCGCCGCTGACCGGCTTCAAATATCAAGTTTTATGGCAGCAAGCCTTTAAACGCTTGCTGCCATTTTTGCGCGGAGTTGGGCGATCAGTTCGTCACAGACCTCGTCCATGTCGCCGACGATGCCGTAGTCGCAGTAGCTGAAGATCTGGGCGTCGGGGTTCCTGTCCACGGCGACAAAGACATCGGCGTCCACACCGGCGGTGTGGTTGACGGCACCGGAGACGCCGAAGCTGATGTAGAGCTTCGTCTTGACCATCACACCGGACTGTCCGATCTGGAGTTTGTAGGGCAGGATGCCGCGGTCATAGAGCGGGCGGGTACAGCCGATTTTGCCGCCCAGAAGCCGGGCCAGGGTGCGGTAGCGCTCGAGGTGTTCCGAATCCTTCAGACCGTTGCCGACACAGACGATGCAGTCGGCATCTGACAGGTCGAGCTCCGGGTCGTTCTCATCCGGGGTAAAGCGCAGCGGGCGTACCCGGATGGCGGCGGGGTCAAAGTCAATCAGCTCATCGATGCGCTCGAGGGCGGGCCTTTTCCCCGTCGGGGCGTACCGGAAGGTGCCCGGACGGACGGTGCCGATCTGGGGGCGCAGCTCGGGCACGGTGATGACGGCCATGATCTTGCCGCCGACGGCCGGCTCGATGAACTGAATATCTGTGGTTTCGGGGTCCCAGTCGAGCTGCATGGCGTCCGAGGTGCAGCCGGTGTTCAGCCGGATGGCGAAGCGGGGGGCAAAGTCCCGGCCGAAGACGGTGCCGCCGACAAAGACGGCGGAGGGCCTGTATCTGCGGCACAGGACGGTGAAGGCGTTGGTCCAGGCGTCGATGTTCGGAAAGTCATAGCCGGTGCCCCGGACGGTGAGGATGCCGTCGACGCCGCAGTCCGCGATTTTCTGTATTTCGGCTTCGGGGAGAGGGCCGATGAGCACGGCATAGAGCCTGTCGCCGGTGCGGTCGCAGAGCCGGCGGAGCTCGCAGCAGAGCTCGAGCCCCACGGAGGCGGCCGATGTGCCGTCGTGCTCGACGGAGACCCACATATTCTTATAATCGGATTTCGGCATGGCGGGTCCCTCCTCTCAAATCACGTCTTTTTCAGCCAGCAGCGAGACGAGGCGGCCGACGTCGGTCTTCACGCTGCCGGTGCGGATGATCTGGCCCGGCTCGGGGAGCTCGGGCGGGTAGATCTTCGGGACGACGGTGCCGGAGCCGGGCACACCGATCCTCGCGGGGTCAAGGCCGGGGAGGCTTGTCTCGTCAAAGACGGTGATGGGGGCGGTTTTGGCGGCGAGGTAGGCGCCGAGGCTCGGCAGGCGGCCGTAGAAGTTGTCCTTCTCCACGGTGAGCAGGCAGGGCAGCGTCGCCTCGACGGTCTCGCGGCCGGTTTCGAGGGCGCGGACGGCTCGGATCCTGCCCTCGGCGATATCCTCGATCGTGAGGCAGCAGGAGATCTGTGCGGCGTCAAAGCGCTCGGCCAGCTGCGAGGCCATCTGGCCCGTGGCACCGTCGAGGCTCTCCTTGCCGCAGAAGATGAGGTCGAATTTCCCTAGGGCCTCGGCGGCCTTGACGATGGTATAGCTGGTGGAGAGGGTATCGGCCCCGCCGAAGGGGCGGCCTGTGATGAGGACGGCCTCGTCCCCTCCCACGGCCAGGCACTCGCGCAGGGTCTCTTCCGCCGCGGGGGGCCCCATGGTGATCAGGGTAATCCTGCCGCCGCAGCGCTCCTTCGTCCGGACGGCGGCCTCCAGAGCGTTCAGGTCCAGGGGGTTGGTGAGGGTGGGGACGCCCGCGCGCACCAGGTTGCCGGTCTCGGGGTCCATCTTCACGAGGTCAACATCGGGAATCTGCTTGACACAGACGAGGATCTTCAGCATGATGTCCTCCTTTCCCTATCGCAGACCTTGCCCGGGTTGAGGAGCATGTCGGGGTCAAAGACCTTCTTGATCCCGCCCATCAGGGCGAAGACGTCCTCCCCGACGCTCTCGCGCAGGTAGGCCATCTTGGCGTGGCCGATGGCGTGTTCGCCCGAGACCTGGCCCTCCAGCTCGGCACACCGCCGGTAGGCCGCGTCCATGATGATCTTCACCCGGCGTTTGAACTCGTCCTCCTCCAGGTCGTTGGAGCAGCAGTAGATGTGCAGGTTGCCGTCGCCGGCGTGGCCGAAATTGCGGATGCGGATGCCGGTCTGTTCCCCGAGGGAACGGATGTAGAGGAGAAATGCCGGGATCCTGTCCACCGGCACCACCACGTCCATCTCGTCGATGAGCCGGGTGTCGGCCTCGATGGCGGTGAGAAAGCTGGACCGCGCGGACCAGGCCGCCTTTTTATTTGAAGGGGTCGCCACCACAAGCACATCCAGCGCCCCGGCTTCTTTGGCAATCTCCCCCAGTTTTATCATCCTTCGGTCCAGCTCGTCCGGCTCCGTCCCCACAAAGGTCACAAGTACCGATGCGCCCACCGCGGTGTTCGCCACGCGCTCGGGGAAAATCGGGCTGCCGGTGAAGGCGGCCGACGAGCTCACGATGTCCGCGTCCATGAACTCGATGGACTGGGGGTCCAGATTTGCGAGCCTGACCTTCGGGACGAAGTGAATGCAGCTCTCCACGTCCCGGAAGGGCACCAGGCAGGACACGTCGCACTGGGGGTTCGGCACGAGCTTCAGGGCCATCTCGGTGATGATGCCGAGGGTGCCCTCCGAGCCGATCATCAGGTGCAGGAGGCTGTAGCCGGAGCTGGACTTGCTGACCGGCTTGCCCAGCTCGAGGATGCGGCCGTCCGCCAGCACCACCGTCATGGCCAGGACATAGTCCCGCGTGACGCCGTACTTCACCGCGCGCATGCCGCCGGCATTTGTCGAGATGTTGCCGCCGACGGTGGCCGTCTTCTCGCCCGGGTCGGGCGGATACAGGAGGCCGCGGCTCAGGGCGTCGGCCGCCAGGTCCTTCAGGAGGACGCCCGGCTGAAGGCGGACGACGAGGTTTTCCATGTCGTAGCCGAGGATCCGGTTCATGCGGCGGGTGCACAGCACGAGCCCTCCGTACAGCGGCACGCAGCCGCCCACCAGGCCCGTGCCCGCGCCGCGGCAGGTCACGGGGATTTTATACCGCGAGCAGATCTTCATGATGGCCGATACCTCTTCCGTCGTCTCGACATCCACGGCGGCCTCGGGCATGAACCTGCCGTAGATGGGCATCTCGTCATGGGTGTAGTTGGGGTCCGCCTCGCCGCCGAAGAAGAAGCGCCCCGTGGAAACGCAGGCACGCAGCTCTTCCGCGGCAGCAGAGGTGATTTTGTTATAAGCAGGCATGGGAAAACCCTCCTGTGTCAGATAATGCGGGGCTCGAGCTTCATAGCTCAGGTCAGCAGATCCCGCAGCATGCCCGCGGGGCCGATGGCGCCGCTCTGCCGCGCGAGGTCCGTCAGCTCTTCCTCGAGGGCGTCGGAATAGTCGTTGCCGCTGACCTTGCGCTCTTCGATCAGGCGGGCTTCGATCTCGCCGGGCATGAAGATCTCCTTCACGCCGGTGGCTGTCCGGCTGTTCTTCAGCAGGCTCGCATACAGAGCTGCATGCTCCTTGAAGCGCTCCACGTCGATGAAGTGCGCGATGTCCAGCAGAATCACGGCAAAGCCGGTCTTCTCCGGCTGCATATCCTCCACAAAGGGGATCTCCGGACTCGTCAGGGCATCGGACAGCACGCCGCCGAACATGTCGACGAACACGGCAAGGCCGTAGCCCTTGTGCCCGCCCATGGGACGCACGCAGTAGGCCACATGCGGATCCGTGGTCGGACTGCCGTCATAGTCGTTGGCCCAGTCGGGCGGCATCTCCTTGTTCTCGCGGCGGTAGGCCTGGACCTTGCCGATGGCCACCCCGCTGGTGGAGATGTCGATCACGATGGGCCGGTTCGGGTCGGTCGTGGGGCAGCCCATAATGATGGGGTTCGTGCCGATGAGTCGGTCGGCGCCGCCGTAGGGAGCCATGCAGGGGTAGGTGTTGCTCACGACGATGCCGATGACGTTATCCTCGGCCATGCGGTGGCCGTAATAGCCGCCGCAGCCGATGTTCGCGCTGTTGCGGCCCACGCCCGCCGCAACACCGAACTTGCGGGCACGCTCGAGCACCGCGTCATACACGCGGTTGACCGCCACAATGCCAGAGCCGCCGCCGCAGTCGAAGGCGAGGGAGGCATCCGCATCCTTCACACAGCGGAAGTCAGGCTGCGCCACAAGGGCGCCCGCCATATACTGGCGAAGATAGATGCAGAGGCGGGACAGACCGTGAGAGTAGGTGCCGGTGAAGTCCGAGTGGGTGACGACGGCGGCCAGCGAGGCGGCGTCGCTCTCCGACACGCCCTGCGCCATCGCCAGGCGTTTCACAAGGGTAAGCTGTTCCTCATAGCTTAGATGCATCATGTTCACTACCTCCGAATTGCTTATTTGTTTAAGAGTATCATAATATTATACAAAAGGCAATCGGTTTTCGCGGCTTTTTGCTGTCATATTTGTGACAGTGCACAAAAATGCGTACAAAAAACCTCACCGCCGTTTTCTCAGCGGTGAGGGCTGTGTCTTCTGTTTTCTGCTGTCAGAGGCGGATCTGTTCGATGCCGTCCAGGGCCTCGCGCACGAGGGCATCGACGTCCAGCGCTGCCTCTGCCCGCTCGATCTCCTCGGTGTGCGGCCGGGTCTTGGGGTGCCGCGGGGTAAACACCGTGCAGCAGTCCTCATAGGGCAGGATGGAGGTATCAAAGGTCCCGATCTTCCGCGCGGCGCGCACGATCTCTTCCTTGTCCATGCCGATCAGCGGCTGCAGCACGGGCAGCGCCGTCACGGCCTGGGTCACGGCCATGGCCTCCATGGTCTGGCTGGCCACCTGGCCCAGGTTCTCCCCGGTCACGATGGCCCGCGCGCCGGTGCGCTCGGCAATGCTGGAAGCGATGCGCATCATGAAGCGGCGCATGATCAGGGTGAAGAACTCCTCCGGGCATTTATCGCGGATCTCCTCCTGAATATGCGTGAAGGGCACCACCTCGAGCGTCATGCTGCCGCAGTAGGCGGTCAGGATCCTGCCGAGCTCGATCACCTTCTCCTTGGCCTGCTGCGAGGTGTAGGGGAAGGAGAAAAAGTGCACCGGGATCAGGCGGACGCCGCGCTTGGCGATCATGTAGGTCGACACCGGGCTGTCGATGCCGCCGGACAGCAGCGACACGGCGATGCCGTTGCAGCCGACCGGCATCCCCCCTGCCCCGTCCACCGGCGCGGCATGGACATAGGCCGCGAGATCGCGGATCTCGATGTTCACAACCAGTTCGGGGTCGTGTACGTCCACGGCGCAGTTGGGAAAGGCCTCGGCCAGCTCGCCGCCCACGTACTGGCTCAGCTGGATGCTGGTCATCGGAAAGCGCTTGTCGCTGCGCTTGGACTCGACCTTAAAGCTCTTGGCCCGCAGCATGTCCTCCTTCAGATAGTCGACGGCCAGGCGCACGATGGCGTCCCTGTCCTTTTCACAGGCGGCCGCCCGGCTGATCTTGACGATGCCGAAGACGTCCTGCATGGCCTCGAAGGCGGCGTCCATATCCGCCGTGTCGTCCTCGGGCTCGACATAGATCGTCGACTGCATGCAGCTGACGCGGAAATTGCCGAGGCCCAGCAGGCGGCGGCGCACGTTGCCGACCAGCTTCTGTTCAAAGCTGCGCCGGTTCAGTCCCTTCAGGACGATTTCACCGAGTTTTAAAAGTAGAATATCGTTCATGGCGTCTCCTGATTCACTTTCTGATAGAGATAAAAGGGGTATTCCGTCCCGTCATCCGGGAAGGAGGATGTCTGGACCAGCCGGTACCGATCGCTCTCCACCGGAAGGCCGCGGGACACGATAAAGTCCGTTGCGCCTTCGGCCATGTAGCGGTCCATCTCGCGGAACATCTCGTCCGAGGGCAGGTTCAGCATGCAGAAATAGCGGGTGCTGGGGACGATGTCGCAGACCGTGAAAAGGCCCACGTCCAGCGCGCCGTAGTTGAAGAGCGTCGGGTCCTCGGTCTGCAGGACGGTCTCGCTGAACTGGTACTGCGGCAGGTCCGCCCGGCGCACGAAAAGCATGCCGTTGTTCTCGCTGCCGAAGAGGGACAGCGTGAACAGCAGCGGCACCAGGACGCGCTGCAGGCGCTGCCGCTGCAGAGGCGCCGGCCGGAGCCCCGCAGGCGTCCGCCAGAGCCCGGAAAGGCCCACAGGGATGAAAATGCAGAGGATCTCGGAATAATACTTCATCTGAATGCCGCCGGCATATATGAGGCCGAAGGCACAGCCAAAGCAGAAAAAGAGGTGCAGCGCCAGGCTGCGCTCCCCTTCCCGCCAAAGGCTGACAACGGTAAAGAGGCAGAGCAGAACGGCGGCGTCGTTGAAGGTCAGCGTCGAGGCCAGGCCCGAGCCCAGCGCCCGGAAAATGCCGAAGGGCGAAGAGGATTTGCCGTAGACGAAGAGATTGTTGTAGAAATACGCCGTCCACAGGTCCTTCAGCGCTCCGTTCACCGCAAAGTACAGCAGGACCGGCAGGGATGCCGCAATCACGCCCAGCAGGATCATGCCCAGCTGCCGGAGCAGGCGGCCGACCTCATGATTACGAATCAGGCGGTATGCGGGCACCAGGATAAAACCGACGTAAAAGCCCAGCAGGCTGTACTTGATCCACAGCACTGCCCCAGCGCTCAGGCCGATGAGCAGGCATTCGCGCGGGGAGAGGGCCTTCTCCTGCCGGACGGCACGCAGCCCGCAGAAACAGACGGGCATCAGAAGCGCCAGGCAGAGTTCCTCCGCGCTCCCCCCCTTCAGGAAGGCCGGGGCCGTATATGTAAGCGCCGCCGTGAGGAAAAGAAAGATCGGGCTGAGCTTTTCGTGAAAGAGCAGAAAGCATCTGCACGCGCACAGAAGAAAGCAGAAGGCCGCCGCGGCTTCCAGCAGCCAGGCCCCCAGAAAGCTCCGGTGCGAGATGAGATAGCAGAGCGCGTACAGGGCATAGAGCAGAGGGCCCTTCTGTTCGTACAGGTCGCGGTAGGGCACCAATCCGTAGAGCATCGACTTGCCCACCGTCATAAAGCAGTTGGCATCCACCCAGGTGTTGAAGGCATACAGCGGCGACGAGAGCGAGCAGACGGAGACCGCCGCGATGGCGCAGCAGAAGACAAGGCGCTTCTCTTCCCTGTTCAGGCGCTGTCCGCTCTCCGGCAGGGCAGGGCGCCCGGCGGGGTCCCGGCCGAGCTTTTCGACCGCGCAGGCGAGCCAGGGGACAGAGGCAGGCGCGCACACAAGCGCCGTCAGCAGCAGCGGCAGTGCCTTTCGCCAGTCGAAGAACTGCAGGGATACAAGCCTTCTGGTGCGCAGCCAGACCATCAGGAAGACTGCCGCGAACAGCACAGCCAGCAGCGCGGCAGTCCGTACGGTCTTTTTCTTCGGACCGGGCAGCCGTCCTCCCGCTTCTGCCGTCCGTAAAAACAGCAGGCTGAGCATGACGATCGCCGTCGGGGCGATCACCCAGCTTGCCTGCACCGGCCGCAGCAGCAGCACGCAGAAGGCGGCGGCGCTCAGGAAAAACACTGTTCTGTTCATGTTTCGCGGCGCCCCCTTCCCTGTCGATCTGCGCGTTTCGTTCAGGCTTTTTTTGCCTCGACCTTTTCCAGGAAGCGCTGCCGGAGGATGATGAAACGCTCGTGTGTCCCCTGTCCGATCGGGCCGCACGCATCAAAAGCGCGGACCTCGAAGACCAGCCGGCGCCCATCGATCTCTGTCAGGGTGCTCTCGGCCCAGACCTTCATGCCCACAGGCGTTGCCGCATCATGGCTGACGCAGAGCTTTGTCCCCACGGTGCTCTCGCCCTCCCCGAGAAAGGGCGCCACCGAGCGCTGCGAGGCCTCTTCCATCAGGGCGACCATGCAGGGCGTCGCAAAAACCTCCAGATTGCCCGAGCCCATGCTCGCAGCCGTATTCCCCTTGCTGACAAGGGTTTCCGCGCGTCCCTGAATGCCGGTTTCCAGCATATGTCATTCCTCCGAATCCATGTTTTTCCCATTTTAGCCCAAACAGGGCAAGAGTGCAAGCAAAAAGAAAAACAGCGGGCATCCTGCCTCTTGCGCTTTGGCGGCTAAGCGGATATAATGGTAAATTGGTAGATTATATATACGATACCGACTGCTTTTGTGAGGTGAGGCCCGTGGCACCCCAGGATGCAAACATCGTAAAAGACGGAAGTCCGGAACAGGATGGGAAGGCGTCTGCACGCCGGGATGCGATTTACGCGCAGATTTCCGCCGGTCTTGTCGATCATTATGACACGCTCTACTATGTGGATGTCGACACCGGCACCTATACCGAGATCTCCTCGACGGATGATTACAAAAAGCTGAATGTGCCGGCCACCGGGAAGGACTTCTTCGCCGAGAGCCGGAGAAGCATCCGCAGATATGTGCACCCGGATGATCAGGAGAAGGCGACCCGTCTCCACTACAAGGACACGATGCTGCAGAATCTGCAAAACCGGAGCTCCTATTCCGTTTCCTACCGTCTGGTCGTGGACGGCACGGTCAGATACATCCGGAATATCGAAATTCTGACTCGGGACCGCAAGCATATCCTCATCTGCATCGAAAACATCGATGACGAGGTCAGGGCGCAGCTTGCCCGGCAGGAGCTTCAGCATCAGAATGTCACCTTTACCCAGATTGCCGAAACGCTTGCGGCGCACTATGACCTGATCTATTACGTTGACTGCGGCACGTCCCATTATGCCGAGCTTTCCGCAGGCAGCAAAAGCGGTGAGCTCGAGATTCTGGAAGAGGGCGAGGATTTCTTCGTCAATGCCCAGCGCAACGCCGACCGTCTCATTCATCCCGAAGACCGCGACCGGATCAAGCTCTTCCTGGATAAGGACCGCTTTTTCTCGCTGCTGGAGGACCGGCGGCAGCTGATCGAGGATTACCGCATGTTCGTCGGCACCAGAAAAACGCAGTACACGCGCATGACGGTGAGCTTTTCCTCGGATCGGACGCACTTTATCATCTGCGTCGAAAACCGCGAGGAGGAGGTCCGCCGGGAGAAGGAGCACCTGGATGCCCTGTCCACGGCAAACAAGCTGGCCAGGCTGGACATTCTGACCGGCACAAGGAACAAGACGGCCTACCGTGAAACCGAAAAGACCCTGCAGCAGATGATCGACGAGGGCTGCGCCGCCTTCGGCATCGTAATCTGTGATATCAACGATCTGAAGCTGGTCAACGATACCGAAGGCCACAATGCCGGGGATCGCTGCATCAAGGCCGCCTGCCGTCTGATCTGCCGTGTCTTCGCCCACAGCCCGGTGTTCCGGGTCGGCGGCGACGAATTCGTCGTGGTTCTCAAAGGGCAGGACTACCGCAACCGCCTGAGCCTGCAAGCGGCGCTGAAAGAAAAGGTACAGGAGAACAACCGCCTCGGGGCACGCCCTGTCGTCGCCTCGGGCCTCGCCGAGTATGAACCGTACAACGACCGCAGGGTCGCGGATGTCTTCAACCGTGCCGACGCCCGGATGTACGAGGACAAGGCGGAGCTGAAGGAGCAGAAGCTTCTCCAGGAGAGCATTTCCGCTATCGATCAGGCCCGGATGAGAATCATCACCGAAGAGCGCCGGATGATGCTGGACTCGCTCTTCCGGTCTTTCGATATCGTCTCGGAGGGGACCTATGTCTTTCTCTGCGACATGCAGTATGACTATTCCCGCTGGTCCAAAAGCGCGGTGGATGCTTTCGGCCTGCCGTCCGAGTATATGTACGGGGCGGGCGACATCTGGGAAAATCATATCCATCCGGAGGACCGCGAGGCATACCACAAGGGGATCGAAGAGGTTTTCTCCGGGGCCGCCTCCGAGCACGACATGCAGTACCGGGTGAGGCGCCCCGACGGGCAGTACGAAGTGTGCACCTGCCGCGGCGTGGTCATCCGGGATGTCTCCGGGGAACCGGATTATTTTGCCGGGTCCATTCGCAATCACGGTCTGCAGGGGCATGTGGATGCGCTGACGGGGCTGAGAAATCAGTACGGCTTTTTCGAGGATCTGGACGGCAGCATCCGGCGCCGCGAGGAGATCTGTGTGGTTCTGTTCGGCATCAGCCGCTTTTCGCAGATCAATGAGATGTACGGCTATCACTTCGGAAATCGCGTGCTACAGTACTATGCGCGCACGGTTTATGAGTTTGTCGGCAACACCGGGCATGTGTACCGCATCGACGGAACCAAGTTTGCCGTCATCAGTCACCGCCTGTCCATGCGTGAGATCCGGGAGGGCTATGAGAATTTCCGCTCTTACCTGCACGAGAATTTCCAGGCAGACGGGCGGAAGGTTCTGCTTGACCTGCACAGCGGCGGGCTCAGGGTCGATTCCTTTGACATCGACCCGCAGACGGTCTACTCCTGTCTGAACTTTGCCGATGAGGAATCCAAGCTCCGCAGGCAGGGTGATCTTGTGGAATTCCGGAGCGAGCCGGGCCGGGACAGTCTGCGGAGCCTCGAGATGCTGCACGAGATCCGGGCTTCCATCATGCGCGGATGCGAGGGCTTCTGTCTGCTGTACCAGCCTGTTGTGGACACGCGGACCGAAAGGCTTGTGGGGGCCGAGGCGCTGCTGCGCTGGAATAGCAGCAGATACGGCACGGTTCCGCCGGACCGGTTTATTCCGATTCTGGAATCGGACCCGCTTTTCCCGGAGCTGGGAGAATGGATCCTCCGCGAGGCGATCGCCGGGTCAAAAAAGATGCGGCAGCAGAATCCTGACTTTGTCGTCAATGTCAATCTGTCCTATTCTCAGCTTGAAAAGCCGGAGTTTGCAGATCGGGTGCTGCAGATCCTGAAGGAGCAGGGATGCCCGCCGTCCCAGGTCTGCCTCGAGGTGACCGAGCGCTGCAGGCTGCTGGATCTGGAGCTTCTGAAAAACGTGGTCATCAGGCTGAAATCCAGCGGCATCCGCATCGCGCTGGACGATTTCGGGACCGGCTTTTCCTCGGTCGACATTCTCAAAGAGATTCCCTTTGACACGATCAAGATCGACCGCAGTTTTGTGTGGGACATCGAAAAAAAAGAGACCGCCTGCAGACTTGTGCAGAGTCTCGTCGCCCTTGGGGCTCTCTTCGGTGCAAGGGTCTGCGTCGAGGGTGTCGAGACCGCAGGCATGCGGGATATTCTCAGGCAGTTCCGTGCACACAGCTTTCAGGGCTATTACTATGCCAGGCCTCTTCCTCCGGAAGAGCTCCTGCAGTGGAAGAATCCGCATCCGTAAAAAGAATCATAATCAGCCTTCAGAGCCGGGAGTGCATCCCGGCTCTGCGTATTTTTTCTTTTTTACGGTCTGCGCAGAATCACGCTGCCGTGCAGGTCGCAGACCGGCATCGGCAGCAGGCCCTTTTCCCTGCAGAATTCCCGCACCGCCCTGCCGGCGCCGACAAACTGGGTGCCGTTGACGTCGTGGACCAGCAGTACGCCGCCCGGAGAGATGCGGTCCCAGAAAAGCGGCAGCGCCGCAGCCGTGGGGGCATACAGATCCGCATCGACCGAGACGAAGGCAAAGGTCTCTTCCCTGCAGTCTGAGAAGGTCCCGGGGAAAACCCCCGCGTGAAAAACCGCCTTTTCCGGATGCGGCAGGCGTTTTTCGACGATCTCCTGCGCGGTTTCGCCAAAGTCCCCGACTCTGGCCCTGGAAAAGCCCTGCTCCCGTTCGATCTTCACGTCCTCCTCCGGAAAGCCCGCAAAGGTGTCGAACAGATGGATCGTCCGGTCCGGGAACGCTGCATTGATGCACGCGGCAAAGTCGCCGCGGAAGACGCCAAACTCCGCCGCCGCGCCCGGGATGTTTTCCTCATGCATCTGTTCGGCCAGCAGCCGCATCACGGCAGCCCGGGCGTCAAAGGTTTTCAGCGCATTCGGGTGCAGGATCGGTCCGTCAAAGCCGAGCTTCCGGATCTGCGCCTCCATCTGTCCGGCCCGCTCCTCATCCATGACGCAGAGGCACACGCAGTCCGGTGCGGGCTTCAGGCTCTCCTCCGGTGAAAGCACCGGGATGCCGGCGAGCCTTGTCCCCCATTTTCCTTCATAGTTGTCCGCAAAGCAGGATACGGCATAGTCTGTCCCCATCAGGCGCGCAATCATCGCCCCAAACTGACCCGCTCCGAAAAGCACCGTTGTTTTCATATCGTCCGCTCCTTCCCATCTTCCCAATCGCCGCATGCGAATGTCCGTCATTTTACACACGCTGCCGCACACAAAAGCAAAAAAGAGCAGAAACAAGCTGTTTCCACTCTCGTTTGCTGGAGCTGGATGGGGGGCTCGAACCCCCGACCTCATGATTACGAATCAGGCGCTCTACCGGCTGAGCTAATCCAGCACACCTGCCCTGAAGGCCACGTTATACTACCACAAGTCGCCGGATTCGTCAACAGTTTTCTCGGCGGCGCTGTTTACCGCGCAGTGGGATAGAAGCTTGTGCCGCAGCTGCAGTTGATTTTCACGGTCTGGTCCTTGATTTTGTAAACATGTCCGCATCCCGGGCACTGGACTTCACAGATACTCTCTCCCGAGCCGCCCCGTCCGCCGCTGACGAGATTCAGTTCTTCATCGCTGACCTTTTTTATGACTTCGCTCATTGTCTGTTCCTCCTGTAAAATGGCATAGATTCCCCAACTTACGGTTTCGATTGATTTTATCATTTCTTCTGTCACACTTGTGTCACACGCGGGTGCCGCAGGTTACATAATGAAGGAAAAAACCATCCATGAAGAAAAGTTATTGACATTTTGAACAGAGTTTTCGACAGCCTGTTCGGAGAAAACGGCCGAAAACGTGCTGTTATTTGTTTCACACCGGGTCCGTGGAAGCCGGTTGTTTACAAAAAAGAAACATATTTGGTTTCCATAACAACAGTTCCGCCCTTACAGATACCCCTCTTCGCGCAGCGAGCAGTAGTTGTCGCCGGAGACGATCAGATGGTCCAGCAGGCGGATGCCGACGGTCTCCAGCGCCGCTTTGGCTGCCTTTGTCGCGTCCAGGTCCTCCTGTGAGGGCGCCATCGTGCCGCCGGGATGGTTGTGGGCCAGGATCACCGACACCGCCTTGCAGGCAAGGGCTTCCTCCACCAGCTTTCGGATCGGAAAGTGCACCGCGTTCACGTCGCCCTCGGCAATCCTGGCGCGCCTGACGACCTTGCCGGAGGCGTTCAGGCAGAGAATGCGCACACTCTCGTCCTGACGGCCCCGGAACATGGCGATCACATCGCGGCCGGCGTCCAGGGTGCTGCGGATCCGGGCGTTCTCCTGTGCCTGCTGTTCCTCGATCTTCCGGGCAAGCTGCGGCAGCATCGCGATCAGGGCGGCGGTGGCCTCGGTCAGACCGGCCTCCTGCATCAGCCTCTCGGGCGGTGTATGGAACACGGCCTGCAGGCTGCCGAACTGATCGATCAGCCGTTTGGCGATGACCTTGGTGTCCTGCCGCGGAACGGCGTAGAACAGCAGCATCTCCAGCGCCTCATAATCCTTGAAGCCGTCGAGGCCTTCGTCCAGAAAGCGTCTGCGGACGCGCTCGCGGTGGCCGCTGCGCTGTTTCTTCAGTTCCTCCTCCCGGCTGCTCACGGATTTACCATCTCCTCTCCGTAGCTGCGGGACAGGTCAAGACTGGCGTAGGCGTTGAGGCCGCTGCCGGCACGGACGCCCGCAAGATACTCGTAATAGCCCTGGGCGCCGATCATGGCGGCGTTGTCGCCGCAGAGGCGCAGAGGCGGAATGTAGAGGGCGATGTGCTGCTTTTCTGCCGCCGTCTGAAAGTCGCGCCGGATGCGGGAGTTTGCCGCGACGCCACCGGCAACCACCAGCTTTCCGTAGCCCAGCTCCGCAACCGCGCGCATGGCGCGCGGGACGAGGCTGTCGCTGACGGCCCTGGTAAAGGAAGCGGCGAGGGAGGCCCGGTCCAGCTCTTCACCGGTCTGTTCGGCGTGGTGGGCCAGGTTGATGACTGCGGTCTTGAGGCCCGAAAAGCTCATGTCATAGGGGTGCCCTTCCACGTGCGCCTGGGGAAAGACATAGCGGCTGTCGTCTCCCGTCCGGGAGAGCTCGTCGATCGGCTTTCCGCCCGGATAGGGCAGGCCGAGGACGCGGGCGGTCTTGTCGAAGCACTCGCCCGCGGCATCGTCCCGGGTTGCGCCCAGGATGCGCAGATCCGTATAATCGCGCACGTCCGCGATCAGGGTATTGCCGCCGGAGATGGCAAGGCAGACGAAGGGCGGCTCCAGCTCCGGAAAGGCGAGGTAATTGGCCGCGATGTGCCCGCGGATATGGTGGACGGGAATCAGCGGGACATGGAGCACCGAGGCGGCCGCCTTGGCAAAGTTGACCCCCACGAGCACCGCGCCGATCAGGCCGGGCGCATAGGCGACGGCGACCGCATCGATCTCGCCCCTCGTGATGCCGGCCTCCTGCAGCGCGCGCTCAGAGAGCAGCGAGATGGCCTCCACGTGGCTGCGGGAGGCGATTTCAGGGACGACCCCGCCGTAGACGGCATGCAGATCGGCCTGCGAGAAAACCTGATTGCTGAGGCTTTCCCTCCCGTCCCGGACCACGGCCACGGCTGTCTCGTCGCAGGTGGATTCAAAAGCAAGAATATTCATTCGGCGTGTTCATACTCCTTTGTCATCAGTACCGCGTCTTCCTTCGGAGCGGAATAATAGCCGTGCCGGAAACCGGCCGGGAGGTAGCCGTTTTTTTCATACAGGCGCCGCGCCGCAAGGTTTCCCTCGCGGACCTCCAGCGTCAGGAAGCGCAGACCGCGCGCATTTGCCAGCCCGTCCAGCGCCTGCAGCAGCGCGTCGGCGATGCCCCGCCTGCGGAAGGCGGGCAGTACGGCCACATTGCCGATGTAGCCCTCGTCCAGCACCGTCTGCACCCAGACGGAACCCACAAGGCGCCCTCCCTCCCGGGCGCCGAGAAAGACCGTGTTGTCGGACAGGACGAGCGAGCGCAGCTGTCCCCCGGTCAGGGGGCGGGAAAAGCAGGCATCCTCGATGACGGCAAGGCCCGGCAGATCTTCCGCCGTACAGATTGTCACGTTCTCAGTCATGGATCCTATTATAGATTTGTTTTCGGTTTTCGTCAATCATGCAATGCTGCCCCCGAGGCTTGACGCAGCAGTGTTTTTATAGTAGACTGCAAGAATCTGAACGGAAGAAGGAATGCGCATGCGAATTACCGTCAAGGTCGGCACGTCCACGCTGACGCACCCCTCGGGGCATCTGAATATCCGACACGTGGAGACCCTCTGCAAGGTGCTCAGCGATGCAAAAAACGCCGGGCACGAGATCATCCTCGTCTCCTCCGGCGCCATCGGCATGGGTGTCGGCAAGCTGAACCTGACATGCAGGCCGCAGGACATGCCCACAAAGCAGGCCGCCGCTGCGGTCGGTCAGTGTGAACTGATGTATGTCTATGACAAGCTGTTTTCTGAGTACAACCACACCGTGGCCCAGATCCTGCTGACCGGCGAGGACCTGCGCGACGAGGCGCGGCACCGGAATTTTGCAAACACCCTGCAGCGCCTGCTGGAGCTCGGGGCGCTGCCCATCATCAATGAGAACGACAGCGTCGCCACCGACGAGATCGGCGTCGGCGACAACGACACCCTCAGTGCGCTGGTGGCGGTCAGCGTAAAGGCGGACCTGCTGATCGTGCTGACCGACATTGACGGTCTCTATACCGCCGATCCGCGGCACGAAAAAAACGCCGTGCTGATCCCCGAGGTGCGCTCTATCACGGCCGAGATGCTTGCCTCGGCGGGCGGACATGGCACTGCCCTCTCCACCGGCGGCATGGCGACCAAGCTTTCGGCGGCAAAGGTCTGCATGGAGGCGGGCACGGATATGATTATCCTGAACGGTGCCCGGCCGAATGTGCTTTATGACATTCTGGACGGCAAGTCGACCGGAACACGCTTTATCGGGAGGAAAAACACATGAAAAACACACAGGCCATTCTGCGGGAAACCAGAGCCGCCCTGCCGGCCCTGACAAACGCAACGGAAAAGAAAAACGCCGCGCTGGAGGCCATCGCCCGGCGTCTGGCCGCGGAGCAGGACGCCATCCTGGCGGCGAACCGCGAGGACATCGAGGCTGCGAAAAGCAAGTACGGCGAGGTCATGATGGACCGGCTCACGCTGACGGAAGAGCGCATCGCCGGCATGGCCCAGGGCGTGCGCGAGGTCGCGGCGCTGCCCGACCCCGAGGGGAAGGTGCTGCGCCGGGTCGAACGGCCGAACGGCCTGGTGATCGAGAAAACCTCGGCCCCGCTCGGCGTGATCGCCATCATCTATGAGAGCCGCCCGAACGTCACCTCGGACGCGGCCGTGCTGGCCCTGAAATCGGGCAACGCGGTGATCCTGCGCGGCGGGAAAGAATCCTTCCACTCGAACCGGGCCATTGTTCAGGCCATTCACCACGGCCTCGAGGACGCCGGGCTGCCCTCCGAGCTGGTCGGCTTTGTGGAGGATACGGATCATAAGAGCGCGGACGAGCTGATGCAGGCGGTCGGTCTCATAGACCTGCTGATCCCCCGCGGCGGCGCGGGTCTGATCCGCCGCTGCCTTGAGAACGCGAAGGTCCCCTGCATCCAGACCGGCACGGGCATCTGCCACATCTTTGTGGACAAGACGGCGGATCTGGACCGGGCGCTGGACATCATCGAGAACGCCAAGGCCAGCCGTCCCTCCGTCTGCAACGCGGAAGAGGTCCTGCTGGTGCACCGGGACATCGCGGCGGACTTTCTGCCCCGCCTGAAAAAGCGCCTCGTTGACGACCGCCGGGAAAAGGGTCTTGTCCCCGTCGAGCTGCGTCTTGACAAAACGGCGGCCGGGATCATCCCCGGCACGCCCGCGGGTGAGAAGGACTTTGACACCGAGTTTCTGGACTATATCCTGGCCGTGGGCATTGTGGACGGCGTGGACGAGGCCATCGCCCATATCGCCCGCCATTCCACCGGGCACAGCGAGGCCATCCTGACCGGCAGCGACGAAAACGCCGCGAAGTTCACCGCCCTCGTGGATGCGGCGGCAGTTTATGTCAACTGCTCGACGCGCTTTACCGACGGCGGCGAGTTCGGGCTGGGCTGTGAGATGGGGATCTCGACGCAGAAGCTGCACGCCCGCGGACCGATGGGTCTGGAAGAGCTGAACACGTACAAATACGTGGTGAAGGGAAGCGGGCAGATCCGCTGACAACCTTGCTCTCCCCCGCCTTATGGCCGGGGAGAGCAAGCATTCTTACTGTATGGAGCAAACATGGCCGGTAATACTGTAGTCTCCCGACGAATGGGAGAAATGAACGAGGGGCGGCTGATTCTGAAGCTGGCCGTTCCCATGATGCTGTCGATGCTGGTCCAGGCGATGTACAACATCGTGGACAGCATCTATGTCTCCATGGTGTCCGAGGACTGCCTCTCCGCCCTCTCGCTGGCTTTCCCCGCCCAGAACATCATGATCGGGCTCGCCACGGGCACCGGCGTCGGCGTCAGCACCCTGATCTCGCGGGCGCTGGGCAGAGGCGACCGGGACGAGGCCGGCAAAACCGCCGGCACGGCGATCTTTCTCTGCTTCTGCTGCTGGGTGCTGATGGCCCTGTTCGGCATCTTCGGAGCGGATGCCTTCATCCGTTCTCAGACGAAGGTGGAGAGCATCCGCAGCTATGCCGACAGCTATCTGCGCATCGTGACGACCGCCTCGCTGTTTCTCTATCTGCAGGTCTGTGCCGAACGCTTTCTGCAGTCCACCGGCCTCACGAAGTACTCGATGTGGACCCAGATCATCGGCGCGGTGACCAATATCATCCTGGACCCGTTCTTCATCTTCGGCTGGTGCGGGCTGCCGGCGATGGGCCCGGCCGGCGCGGCCATCGCCACCGTCATCGGGCAGGCGCTGGGGGCTTTCTTCGGCTTTCTCTTCCATGTGCGGCGGAATACCGAGGTGCCTCTTTCCCTGCAGGCCATCCGCCCTGTGGGCCGCATCATCCGGCGCATCTATCAGATCGGGTTCCCGTCTATCCTGATGATGGGCATCGGTTCGGTCACGAACTATCTGATGAACATCATTCTCGGCGCCTTCACCTCGACGGCCGTCGCCGTCTACGGCGTCTACTTTAAGATTCAGAGCTTTTTCTTCATGCCGGTCTTCGGTCTGAACAACGCGATGATCCCGATCATCGGCTACAACTACGGCGCCGGGAAGAAGGACCGCATCTACCGCACCATCGGTTTCAGCGTCCTGTATGCCACCGCTGCCCTGCTGCTGGGTCTGCTGGTGTTCCAGCTCTTCCCGGCGCAGCTTCTCAGCATCTTCAACCCCTCCGAGGCGATGCTCGAGATCGGCGTAAAAGCCCTGCGGCGCATCAGCTGGAGCTTTGTCTTCGCGGGCTTCTGCATCGTGGCGGGCTCGGCCTGTCAGGCGCTGGACCGCAGCATGTATTCTCTCTTTGTCTCGATCCTCCGCCAGCTTCTGGCCCTGATCCCGGCGGCCTGGCTTCTGTCGCTGACCGGGGATGTCAACAATGTCTGGTGGTGCTTTCCCATCGCCGAGATCGTCTCGCTGATCGCCAGCGCTTTCTTCCTGCGCTCGGCCCTGCAGGGCATGGAAAAACGCCTGAGCGCACAGTAAAAACCGCTTTTTCAATCGACAGGAGAACGGTCTTCATCCGTCCCCCTGTCGGTTTTGATGTTGCGGAACATTCACTTGACAATATCAAAGAAAAGGCTGTATAAATATAAGCACAGAAACATATACCTGATTCACAACCATCTTTTTACTTTTGAAAGAGGCACATCCATGAACAGAATCCGCCAGCTGCGCAGACAGAAAAACATGACCCAGCAGGAAGTGGGGCAGGCCCTGGGTGTAGGCAACACAGCCGTCTCCATGTATGAGAACGGACGCCGCAGTCTGGATGACAAAACAATCCGGAACCTCTGCGCCCTGTTCGGCTGCTCTGCCGACTATCTTCTCGGCCTGTCGGACTACCGGCTCCCGGTGACCGATCAAGACGCCCGTCACCTGGAAGCCTACCACGCAGCAGATAAAGAGGATCGCAAAACCATAGACAAGATGCTGCGGGAAGCGTGCAGAAAGTGACGGCATGACAACAGCAGAACACAAACGCGGCCGCGGACGGGGCTTATTGACCACTCCCCTTCCGCGGCCGCTTTGCGCATGGTGTGAAAAACGCATTTCTTTGATTGTGCCGCCAATTCCTCTCAGCAGCAAGCCGGCAGCCTGCGATCATGACGATAAACGGGAAGCGGTCAGAGCACCGACTGTCACACATTCTTTTTATGAAGCCTCCGCATCAAACAGAAATAGGAGTGAAGCTATGCTTCAAGCTCATACAGACGGTATATCTTTCTGTATGTCTTTCCGGTAAACAGCAGCTGAAAGAACAGCCTTTCCAGCGGTGCAAGCTCATTGACTAAGGCCTCAGGGGTAAAGCTGTGCTCCTTTACGAATCTGATCCGAAGGTCATTGATGATGCTCCCGATCTCATCTATCCCATACAGTTCCGTGACGCCAACGTCATTTACCGGGTTTTTATATTTCGAAGCCCTGACTCCGAATTCGGTATAAACGTCCATCAGGATATGAAGCTCCTGATACTTTTCGCCAAGTGCCTGCAGCAAACTCCGCACCTGGCTGTTGGTAAGATACATGCTGAGTCCCTCAAGGATAACAATGGCTGTACCGCAGTCCGGAAGCGATCCGATCTGATCCGGTCTGGAAGCATCCAAAGCCAGCATATGGTAGCTTTCATTCTCCTGAAAATGCTTTTTGCGAATCTCTATGACAGCCGGAAGGTCGCAGTCTACCCATTGCGCGCAAGTGTTTTGTATCCTCCTGCAACGGCTGTCCAGCCCGCATCCGATATGAAGTACCAATGCATTTTTGTTTTTCTGCAGCTGACTGTCTGTCCAGTCATCGAAAACACGGGCTCTCATGGCCATGTTGTAAGCCAGCCATTTTGATTTTGACTTCCCATGGATTGGGAATGCCTCCTCTTTCCAGATTTCTTCGGCGCTGGGATCGTTCAGAATAATCCCCTGCCGACTCACCTTTGATTTTCCATACAAAGGGATATACAGCGTTTTATTCACTTCATTCATATAATTCCGCTCCCTCGCACAGGCTGCGGCCTGTTCATAATACCTGTCTTCCAGGTTTCTCTCTTTCGGGTCGCTGCCCATCATAAGCTCCATACGCAGAAAAGGTGACCTCTCGTTCACCTATTATAATGAACGATAGGCCGCCTGTCAAGGCCCTGCATTCTTGTTTCGTACAATGACATGCCGATATTCGCAGAACAATATCGTCGAAATAGCAAGAATTGTTTCGTCGATTTTTCCTGAGTCTTCATCAGATCCATGTTATTTGCCGCAGCAGAGGGAGGTGCCGTCGTCAGCACGACCTCTCCCGAGCGGCTGCAGATGAATATCCGCGCGGCGGCAAGCCCCCTGAGCGACGCCGATGTGCAGTTTCTGGAGGCGGAAGACTGAGCTGCACGGGCCGGCCGCCTGCTGCAAAACCGGACAGAACAGAATCGTTGGGCTGAGATCCCTTTCTTGCGGGATCTCAGCCCTCTTTCCTTGGCTGTTATTCACAGTCCCTTCCCCCTGCCCTTCGGCAGGGGGAATACTGATACCGCTTGCGCTGAAAAAACGACCGCTTAGGGAAATTCGCTTGCACTCGGCCGATTTCTTCAGTATGATTCGTTCCAGAGGATTACGAGCGTTTCAGGCAGGAGGGCGTCATGAACGAGACAGAGGGCATCATCCGCAGCGGCTGTCCGCTCTACAGCTGCCGGGTATGCCGTACGAAAACCGGGTGGCCTCACCAGGTCTGGTGCGAGCTGAAATATCGAACGGCGCCCGGATGTACAGACTGCCGCTATCGCAGCATAACGGACGGCAGCTGCATCCATCCCGTCATGCGGAAAGGCGGTGCGGCATAAATGAAGAACATCCGTATTCGCTTTGAGCCGGACTCTGCACTATCCGGTATTGAGATCACGGTGCGTGCCTCCGAACAGGACGCCGAGGTCGCCGCCCTGATGGAGAGAATCGCCGGCGGGAGCGGTCATACCCTGACGGTTCTGGACGGCAGGGGCAATTTGAAAACGTTGGCAGAGTCCGAGATCATCCTGGCTTCGGTGGACGGCAAATCCGTCCGTATTTTGACCGCGGACGGCTGCTGGCTCTCGCGCCGGACCCTGCAGAGTCTGGAAGAGCAGCTCGACAGCCGTTGCTTCGTTCGAATATCCCGCTATGAGATTGTGAACCTGCGCAAGGTCGCACGCTACGACTTCACCATCAGCGGCACCCTGCGACTTGAGCTGGAGGGCGGGATGGAGACCTGGGCTTCCCGCCGCTGCATTCCGGAAATCCGCCGTCGTCTGAAGGGAAAGGGGGCTTCGGCATGCTGATGAAATTTCTGCGGAGAGGGGCAATCGGCTTTCCTCTCGGCATTCTGGTCTCGCTCGTTATCTCCTGGGCCACCGGGAACGACAGGCTTGTCTCAGACCTGTTGGTCCAGCGCGTCGGCAGCGCGGCAGGCGCACTGACGCTGGACCTTTTCCTGTCCGGTATTTTCGGCTTTCTCTGCATGGGCGGCACGGCGTTCTATGAAATTGAGAACTGGTCCCTTTTGAAAGCAACTTTCCTGCACTATCTGATCGTCGTCGTCTGCTTTCCTCCCCTGGCACTCTTTCTGGGCTGGGTGACAAAACCGGTCGAGCTTTTGATCATGACGGGTGTGCAGACGGTCGGCTTCTTTCTGATCTGGCTGATCATGTTCCTGCGGTACAGGGCCGAGGTCAGAGAACTGAATGAGCTGAACGCCAATCGGGAAACATCGCATACGGACGGAACAGAATCTTAATCTGTCAACATACAAAATCAAAACCGAAGGAGAACGAACATGGAAAACAACAAATTCACAGACCTTCTCAAGCAGTACAAGGCAAAGATGGATGAGGGCATCACACCTCTCTCGGACGAGGACGCTGCACAGGTCTCCGGCGGTGTCGGCGGCGCCGATGAGGCCACTTGCCCCTGCTGCACCGGCAGCGTTGCCATGAACAGGATCAACAGCCCCTACGGTGATCCCTTCTGGACCTGCCCGAAGTGCGGCATGGATCAGTATTTCTCCGACGCCGAAACCATCGAGATCATCCGTGCCATGGAGGCCGCGCATTATCCCGGCATCCAGTACCCCTCCTGGTGGCCCCTTGTCCAATAAGGGACAGATGAGATTTTTCTGTGACGGCGTCTTTCCGGGAACCGCTGCCGCCAGAAGAGATTAACAGAAATCGAAGCCCGGCATCGTATGCCGGTCGGCAAGAACAAAAGGAGTAACTGCTTATGGATACAAAAATGTGGATGAGAATTATCCCGACGGTCGCCCTGGTTATTTTCTTTATCTGGGGCTGGTTGGACACGTTCCAGCACAGCTGGCTCATTTTCGTCGTGGCCGGCGGCGCCATGGCCGTCCTCTCGGGCATGGAGAAGAACAAAGCAAAGGAAACCGAAGAAACAAAGCCCGCGAAGCAGGAAGAGGACAGATAACACAAAGGAAATCATGATCATGTTTCAAAGCCGCCGGCAGGTTTGCCGGCGGCTTTGCTGTGCTTGTATTTCCGTTTTTTCGCTCAGCCCGGAGGCTGCATGATACTGACCTGTTCTTCTTTCCTTCCGGTTCTTAACCAAACGCAGCCCAGGGGTCTTCCAGTTCGATGGACCACTTTCCGTTCCGCCAGGAAAGGATCACCGCGGTTCCCGGCTCCAAATCCTCAAAGCCGAACAGATACTCGCCCTCATACATTTCGCCGTCCTCCCCCAGGACCTGATAGCGGTCGGGAAAATACTCCCCTTCCAGTTTCATCACGATCATGCCGTTTACATCTTCCGGATCCGGCTTCCTGTAGAAAATGCTGGAGAGAATCTGTTCGGTCAGCTCCGCAGCCTCTTCTCCATCGTTCGGTCCATCCAGCCAGAAAACGATCTCGCCGAAGTCGTTTCCGGCATCGAACAGGAAGTTCGCGACCCGGTATTCGGCGCCGTCATACTGTTCCTGGGAAATATAGAACACGAGGGGTATGCCGTTGAATACGACGGTGTCGATCCAGTCTGCTCCGAATTCCTTTGCCTCTTTCTCCGCGTACTCTTCCAGGATCCGGCCATCTTTCGCAAACTGATAGATATCAAAGTCCATCAGGTGCTTATCGCTGCGGTAATAGGCGACCATGTCATCCCGCCGGTCCTCTTCGGTGACCTCACCCGGAACATAGTCCGCAGGAACCGCGACATAGTATCCGGTCGACCCGATGGGAACGGTCCTTTCATAGCGCATGACGTTGTCCCCGCTGCGAAGCACCAGAAGGCCATCCTCAATCGTGCAGTCCCAGGACTTCCCGTCGGCATCAATGGTAACCGCGCCGTCTTTGCCGTCCGTCCAGTTGTTCTGTTCGAATCCATAGAAATTGCAGAACTTAAACCACCCATCGTCCATGAAGGTAAGGGTATATTTGCCCGCGTAGTCACGTCCTTCGTCTCTCAGTCCCGGCAGTGCAGCGTGCGGGATATTCCGGTCAGGATCGCCGCTTTCCATGGAGTAGAAGCGCCATTCGCCGATCAGGGGAGAAACAACGGTCTCCTCTTTCGGCATGACCGTCTCAACCTGCTGTTCAATCTGATTGGCATACTCCTCCAGCAGCGGCGGAAAACCGGCCGTTGAATTCTCGGCGCTCATATCAGAGGGCTCAAACACGCCGATGGCGGTCACCATGTCCATCCGCAGGAAGCCGTCACGCACGCTCATGGGATAGGTTTCGCCCTCCACGGTGAAGAAACCGCTGCCGTCGCCGCTGTCCGTCCAGGTGCCGTCGACCCTCTCGCCGAAGACATTCATGGTCATGGTCCCGTCGCCGCGGAACGAGGTAATCAGTCCGCTTGTCATATCAAGGCCCATTGCCGCCATGGCAAGGATCTCTTCATGGCTCATCGGGGCGTCGCCTTCCTGGGCATAGAACTTCCAGTCTCCTGCAAAGGGGGAGCTGTCGGCCGCCGCGGAGGCCGGAGCGGCCAACAGCAGGCAGATGCAGACCGCCAGCATGAGTGTAAGCGCTTTTTTCATGTTGAACATCTCACTTTCATTCTTTCATTTCCTGATTGATGGAGAGCGGCTCACCCTCCAGGCCGAAATAACATCGCTCGATTTCATGTCCGTAATCGTCCCAGACGGAATTCCAGCCCGCATAGCCCTTCGCGTGAAGAACAGGCTCCCCCTCCGTACCAAAGAAGCTGCAGCGGATTTCATTCCCGCGCTCATCAAAAACGGACTCCCATCCGCAGTATCCGTTATTCACCAGAACAGGCTCCCCGTCCGGGCCGAAATAGCTGCGCCGGATCTCGTTGCCGCGCTCATCGTACACGGACGCGTGCCCCGTATAGCGGTCGTCCCCGTACAGAACGGGCTCTCCGGAAGTCCCGAAATAGCTTCGCCGGATCTCGCGGCCGCGCGCGTCGTATAAAGCTTCCCATCCGGCCGTACCGTGCTGCTCCAGGACGGGTTCCCCGTCCGTGTCGAAGAAGCTGCAGCGGATTTCGTTCCCCTGCCCGTCATACACGCGTTCAAAACCGGCATAGCCGAACACAATGAAAACAGGCTCTCCTTCGGTCCCAAAATAGCTGACTTTTATCCGGTTCCCGCGCTCGTCGTAGGCGGCTTCGTAGCCGGCAATGCCGTAGGCCTGCAGCACAGGCCCGCCGTCCGTGCCGAAAAAGCGGACCTTCACCTCGTTGCCGCGCTCGTCAAAGGCCGCCTCCCATCCCGCATAGCCGTCGATATTGGCAGCAGGCTCGCCCTCCGTGCCGAAGTACGCAACCCTGACTTCGTTTCCGTGCCCGTTGTATTCGGCCTCCCAGCCGGCATAGCCTTCCCGGCTGAGAATCGCCTCGCCGTCCGTCCCCCGGTAGCCGGCCCTGACCCGGTTTCCCCGCGCGTCATAGGCGGCATACCATCCGGCATAGCCGTCCGTGCTCAGCACAGGCTCGCCCTCCGTGCCGAAGTAATCCACACCGGTCTGATTACCGTCTCCGTCATAGCTGCAGCGATAGCCGGCATAGCCGCTGACACTCAGAACCGGTTCGCCCTTCGTGCCGAAATAACGGACCATGATCGGATTCCCCTGCTCATCAAATTCCGTTTCCTCGGCGGCATAGCCTTCCGCACAGAGAACCGGCTCACCCTCCGTGCCGAAACAGCTGACCCGTATCCGGTTTCCCCGGTCGTCATACCGGGACTCCCTTACCGCATACCCCTCTTCATTCAGAAACAGTCCGCCCTCGGCGTCACGGCAGGTCCTTCGAAGCTCGTTGTGGTTTTCATACTGATAAACCGTAACCGCTCCGTACGCTTCGTCCGTGATCGGCTGTCCCTCCGCGTCCAGGATATGCAGCTCGGTACAGTCGCCGCTGCCGTCATACAGATATGCCCTTCCCGCTTCGCCGCCGCGCTTTCCGATCACCTCGTAGTTTTCCGCTTTTCCCGCGTCTCTGCTCTCAGATGCGGTAAAGCTGAGCCAGTTCAGTCGAGTGACCCGGCCCTGCTCATCCCGTTCATAGCGGATCCCGCTGATCCCGTCCGCATCCGCGGCAAAATGGTTATACGCGTCCGCGCAGTAGCGGATCTCCTCCGTAAACCCGGAAGCATCGTATATCACGAGATATCGAATGACTTTACTTTTGTAGTTTTCGCCCTTCCCGTCGCCCGGAATCGCGCCGGTGCTGTGCGACGGCAGAGGCGCCGCCGCGGAGAACACATTGCCCTCCTCCGCCTCCGGGTTCCGCACCAGGTCGATGGTGTTCGGGCTGATATAATGCAGTTCGCAGGTCAGATGTCCGTTTTCGCTGTACTGGCTGACGCTGGCCAGCTTTTCCCCCGCGTATTCATATTCCGCTTTCGAAAAGGGACCCGGGCTGCCCGTGTTCTCCCGCGAGACAAGCCTTCCCGCGGAATTCTCAATCCGCAGTTCGCGGACTTTTCCGCGGCTGGAAACCAATGCGACATGGGCGTTCATGCCCTTCAGATCCGCTTTTTTCAGCTCCCCGAGTCCCTTCGGAGCGCCGTATACCTCGGTATAATCCGTATAGTACGCCGTTTTCACCCGGAAGTAGTCCCAGCATACCGCGCTGCCGGCAAGCAGAATGAGTGCCAGCCCCGCGGCGATCAGGCGATGTCTTCTTCTGCGCCGCCTGTCGTCGCTTTCCAGTTCCTCGCGCTTGATGCCCAGCATGGCCGCAATGACGCGCAGGAGGGCACTGCGCGGCCCGTCGTCATAGATGCTGACGCCCGCGATGTTCTTTTTCCTGCTCAGCTCCGCCAGGTAGGCGGGGAAGCACTCCTCCGCCGGGTTTCGGCTCTCGTCCACGATGAAGGGAATGACGCGGCTGAGATCGCCGCTGCCCTCCAGAAAATAGCGCAGCTCATCGTCCAGATACCTGGAATTCTCCGCCGCTTTCCTGGAGCAGATCACGATCAGGTACCGGGCCGCCTGCACCTCTTCCGCGAGGCCGCTGTCCAGCAGGCCCGGCGTCAGATTGGTCTTGTCCAGGAAGACCGGGCTGCAGCGTTTCTGTACATGGGGATGCTTTCTTTGCGTTCCGACCGGCAAGCGGTAGCGCTGAAGATTCCGCTTGAGCCAGCGCGCCCATTTTTCGTCCGCGCTCTTATAGCTGATAAAGGCAAAATAGGTATAGGCGTTCTCTGCCGGTGTTCCGGAAGGGTATATGTCTGTCCGGTTCATGGGTTTCCTTTCTCTTGCTGCTGCGTGTTGTCCCGTTCAGGGATAACAGATTCCCGGGCCGAACAGAAAGATATCGGCCGGGATCAGAATGACGGCTGCTGCCGGCAGAAGCCGGTTTGGTCTGGCGGGAAGCGGATAGAGGAAGCGGCTCTCCTTTGGAGACAGGACATTCATAACGCCCGTGAGTATGAAGCCCCGGAAGAAGGGAATCCACATGCGTGCCCTCCTGATTCCTCGTGACTCCGGTGTCCGGGTTCATGTGAATCTGATTGTACATGGAAGCCGGATGTGTTGCAAGCCATTCGGCCTAAGCGGTAGTGAAAACAGCGCAGGCGGTCCATTTGGAAAACGAAAAGGCAAAACAGGATGGAAAAAGGAGCTGCAGCAAAATGGAAAATTTTGCGCAGCTCCCTGATCTCTTCGCTTGTGATTACAGCAGGGTCTCGACCTCTGTCCTTTCGGGCATCGAGCGGATGGCGCCCTTGCGGGTGGTGACGATCCAGGCCGCCATGTTCGCAAAGCGCAGCATGCGGTGCAGGTCGGTCTCCTCCCGGTTGTCGATGCCGTGCTCGAGCACGTCGTTGAGCACGCAGGCGCAGAATGTGTCCCCGGCGCCGGTGGTCTCAATGACGCCGCCCCGTGTGCTGGCCGGTTCAAAGGCCTGATGCTCGGCGCACCAGGACCAGCTGCCGTCGCCCCCCGCCGTGACATTCAGGATTCTGATATTGGGGTACTGTTCTCTCAGCATGGCGGCGCCGCGGTCGAAGTCCTCCTCGCCCGTCATGAACAGCAGCTCGTTGTCGGCGATCTTCAGGATGTCGCACTGGGAGAGGCCCCAGGCGATCTGCGCCTTCGCTTCCTCGAGGTTTGCCCAGAGTGGCGGGCGCAGGTTCGGGTCGAACGAGATGACGGCGCCCGCTTCCTTCGCCGTCAGGACAGCCGTCTTTGTCGCCCGGCGCACGGCGGGATGGGTCATGGACAGGGTGCCGAAGTGGAAGATCCGCGTGTCCTGCAGCATTGCCAGCGGAAGCTCGTCCTCCCGCAGCATCATGTCGGCGCCCGGGTTGCGGTAGAAGGAAAAGTCGCGGTCGCCGTTCGGGAAGGTCTTGACAAAGGCGAGGGTCGTGCGCGCCTCGGAGTCCGTCAGCAGAGCGTCGTCACAGATGCCCGCCCGGACGATTTCATCCCGCAGCATTTTCCCGAACAGGTCGTCGCCCACCTTGCCGATGAAGGCGCAGTTCTTCCCAAGCTTTTCCAGCATGGCGAGCACGTTGCAGGGCGCGCCGCCGGGGTTTGCCTCCATGAGGGGGTTACCCTGGGCGCTGGTTCCGTTCTCGGTAAAGTCGATGAGCAGCTCGCCCAGCGCGACCACATCAAAGCGTTTCTTCATTTTCGCTCTCCTTTTGTCAGTCAAAAAAAATATAAAAGCGCGGCCGCTCACAATTGGCAGAGCGGTCTGTCCGCCGGCAATTCAGTCCGTCGTAAAATCGCAGATCAGCCAGAGGAATCCGCCGGCCGGAAGGCGCAGGCAGTTTTTATCCGCAGGGCCTCCGTCCAGCAGGTCGCGGTACTCGCCCAGCTCGTCCGGCAGCGAGACGGTCCGTTCGCTGTCGGCAAAGTTGAACAGGGCCAGCAGCTTCTCCCCCTCCCGGTAGCGGCCGATGCCGAGGACGCTGTCGTCCCGGGTGTCGAGCAGCCATACGTCCGCCTGCCCGTCAAAGACGCGGTGCTCTTCGCGCGCTTTCTCCATCTGCCGCAGGCTCTGAAACAGGCGGCCCTCGGGCGTTTCCGGATCGGCCCTCTTTTCCGCCGCGGTCCAGTCCATCCTTCCGCGGTGCAGATAGCGGCTGTCGGCCGCCTTCATGGGGTCGTCGTGATAGCCGTAGTCGTTTTCCTGTCCGATCTCGTCGCCCGCGTAAAGGACCGGGATGCCGCTGAGCGTGAACATGCAGGCGTGCAGCGTCAGGTCCAGGCGCAGCGCCCGGTCCAGCTTTTCGTATGTCTCTTCCTGCCGCGCGCTCTCGATGCCGCAGAGCGAGGCCGTCGTCCCGCAGAGGCGGGCATCGCCGAGGCGCGGGTCGTCATTATAGAGCTCTCCCCTGGCCGGGCTGCCCGGAAAGCGCCCGGTCAGATAGTCGTTAAGGTACCTCTTGTGCGGCACCTCACCCATGCCGAACTGCCACAGGAAGGGATAGTCCAGCCCCCAGCCGATGTCGTCATGGCAGCGCAGATAGTTGAGGAAGGTGTATTCCCTCGGCAGCGCGAAGACCTGGCCGAGCTGGTGCCGCAGCAGGCGGACATCACGGGTGGCCACGGTGTGCCAGATGCTGGCCATGGTCGTGACGTTGTATAAAAGATGGCACTCGGGTCTGTCCACGGTGCCGAAATAGGGCACGACCTTGGAAGGCTCCATCACCACCTCGCCCAGCAGCAGCGTGCCCGGGCAGACGATCTCGCAGACCATGCGCATCATCCGTACCAGCTTATGCACCTGCGGCAGGTTGCGGCAGTTGGTCCCGGCCTCCTTCCAGATATACGGCACCGCATCGAGGCGGATCACGTCGATGCCCCGGTTGCAGAGAAACAGCATGTTCTCGGTCATGTCGTTGAATACGACGGGGTTTGCGTAGTTCAGGTCCCACTGGTAGGGATAAAAGGTCGTCATGACGACCTTGTGGGCCTCGTCGCACCAGAGGAAGTTTCCCGGCGCCGTCGTCGGGAAAACCTGGGGCACGGTTTTTTCAAAGGCGTTGGGGATCGTCCAGTCGTCATAGAAGAAATAGCGCCGCTGTGCCTCGGGGTCACCGGCGCGGGCTTTCTGCGCCCATTCGTGGTCCTCGCTGGTATGGTTCATCACGAAGTCCAGGCAGACCGAGATGCCGCGGCTGTGGCAGTCGGATGCCAGGGCCTCCAGATCCTCCATCGTGCCCAGCTCCGGCTGGACCCGGCGGAAATCCGAAACCGCATAGCCGCCGTCGCTGCGCCCGGCCGGGCTCATCAGCAGGGGCATCAAATGCAGATAGTTGATGCCGCACTCCGTCAGATAATCCAGCTTTTCCCGCACGCCCTGCAGCGTGCCCGCAAAGGCATCGGCATACATCAGGGTCCCCAGCAGATGGTGACCCCGGTACCACTCGGCATCGCTCTCCCGCGCGCGGTCCATCTTTTTCAGGGCCTCGGGCCGCTCCTGAAAGCAGCGAAAGAGCATGCCGCAGAAATACTCCCAGGCCTGCCCGTCACCGTGATAGAGCTCCAGATACAGCCCGCGCAGCTCTTCGGCATGCCGGTCAAAGCGCTCCTGAAACTCTTTTTTCCCTTTCTGTTTCTGCATTCCTTATGATCCTCTCCCGTTTCCGATCGGCTGGTCAGCGCCGTCATTGCAGTCATTTTACAGCAAAGCCCCCGGGATTGCAAGGTTCTCGGGGGCCTGCGGAAGCCTGCTTGTCAATTAGCACAATTCCCACTGGAACATTTTGTATAAATCGCCCAGTTTGAAAAGGCAGGTGAAAAATAGTTTGCTTTATATTTACTAAAATGCTATAATTTTGGCAAGTTATTGGGTCAGCAACCAATAGCAAATTTAATTTTAAAAGTGAGGAAAAGAAATGAAGAAGTACCTTGCTCTGCTTCTGGCTGTGGTCATGGTTCTTGCTCTGGGCGCCTGCGGCGTCTCCACCGAGCAGGCTGCCGCACCCGCTGCCAGCGCTGCGCCCGCTGAAAGCACCGAGAGCGCGGCTCCCGCCGCGTCCGCCGGAAAAGGCGTCCGCCTGTTTAACGGCAAAATCGAGATCGCGACCCCGCTCGAAGAGGCTGCCAAGGCCTATGAAGCGGCCACCGGCAAGCATGTCGAGGTCGAGTCTCTCGGCGGCGGCGTTGACCTGCAGGCCACGCTGAAGCAGTACTATCAGGCCGGCAACATGCCCGACATCTTCGTCTTCGAAGGCAAGCCCGACCTGGCCAACTGGACCGGCATGGTCGTTGACATGTCCGATCAGCCCTGGGCGAAGGACACCGAGGCCGGCTTTGTGGATGAGAGCGGCGCTCTGGTAGGCTTCCCCTACACCACCGAGGCCATCGGCCTTGCCTACAACAAGTCCATTCTGGAGAAGGCCGGCGTTGACCCGAAGAGCATCACCGGACCCGAATCCATGAAGGCCGCCTTCGAGGCGATCGACGCCAAGAAGGACGAACTCGGCATCACCGCCGTCATCGGCTACTGCGCCAACGCCACCGAGCTTTACTGGTCTACCGGCCAGCACCTGTTCGGCAACTATCTGGACGCCGGCCTTGCCCGCGACGACACCACGTACTTTGACATGCTGATGGACGGCGGCAAGCTGGATCTCGACCGCTTCACCCCGTTTGCCGAGATGGTCGGCCTGTTCAACCAGTACTCCGATCCCGCTCTGCTGGTCTCCGGCAACTATGATATGCAGGTCTCCGGCTTTGCCAGCGGCAAGTACGCCTTCGTCACCCAGGGCTCCTGGATCGGCTCGTCCCTGACCAACGACTATAAGGATCAGTATGCTTCTGCCGGCAACTTCGAGTGCGGCTACGTCCCCTATGCCTTTATCGAAGGCATCGACACCATCCTGACCAACGCCCCGTCCCACTGGGCTGTCTACAAGGACGGCAATGTGGCTGAGGCTGAGGAGTTCCTGAACTGGCTCGCCGGTCCCGACGGCCAGAAGATCATGGTCGAGCAGGCCGGCTGCGTCAGCCCCTTCAAGAGCTGCACCGCCATTGCCAACGACCCGTTTGCCGGCCCCATCTCTGAGTACACCGCTGCGGGCAAGACCTCTTCCTGGCACTGGATGGGCCAGCCCTCCAACCTCGCGCAGGACTTCACCGGCGCCATCTTCCAGGACTATGCCAAGGGCGATATCAACACCCAGGGCTTCATTGACGACATGGTGAAGACCATTCCCCAGTGCATCAACGGCTGATCCAATCCTGAACCATCTTTCCGGGGGCGGCGGCTGAGCCGCCGCCCTCATCTGTTTGAAGAAAAGGGGCGTTCTGCGATATGAATGAAAATACCACGGGCAGAAAGACTCTGTCACTGGTGCTCCTGATACTGGGCCTTGTCCTTCTGGCCGCTGCCCTCTGGATGGACATCACCAAAACCTATGTGGTCGTCGATCTGGGCACGAAAATTGCCCTTCGCGGCCTGTTCCTGGTTCTCGGTGCCCTGTTGATCCTCGCCGGTCTGTACTACATTCCGACGGTCATGCATCACAGGACGATCATCAACATCATCTTCCTGTTTCCCCTGCTGTTCACCTTTGCCGTGACGGTGATCGTGCCGATGTTTGTCGGTGTGTTCTATTCCTTTACCGACTGGAACGGCGTCACCTACACCCGCATGGTTGGTTTTGAAAACTACGCTGCCATGTTTAAAGAGGCGGCCTTCATCTGGTCGCTGCTGCTCACCATCCTGTTCGTGGTGATCAACATGCTTCTGGTGAACCTGGTGGCTTTCCTGCTGGCCCTGCTCTGCACGACCAAGCTGAAGGGTGTCGGTTTCTTCCGCGCCGCCTACTTCCTGCCGAACCTGATCGGCGGCATCGTTCTCGGCTACATCTGGCAGTTCATTTTCTCCAATGTGCTGACGACGATTCTGAAATCGCCCCACTCGGCGCTGGCGAGCACCAACACTGCCTTTATCGCGATCATCGTGGTCTATGTCTGGCAGTATGCCGGCTATATCATGCTGATCTACATCAACGGTCTGGCCACGGTGCCGAAGGATGTTCTTGAGGCGGCCCAGATTGACGGCGCCAGCGACATGACGACGCTGTTTCAGATCAAGATCCCCATGATCGCCGCCACCTTCACCATCTGCACCTTCCTGACCCTGACCTCGGCGTTCAAACAGTTCGATGTCAACCTTGCCCTGACCAACGGCGTCGGCACGGTGCGCGACTTCATGGGCCAGCGTCTTTCCAACGGCACCCAGATGATCGCGCTGAACATCTACAACACGGCGTTCGCGCGCGACATGTACGGCTATGCCCAGGCCAAGGCCATTCTCTTCTTCATCATCCTGGCCTGCGTCTCGCTGATTCAGGTGCGTATCTCGAATAAGAGGGAGGTCGAAATGTAATGAAAATGAAGACATCCCGCGTGGTCATCCTGATGATCATTGCGATCCTCCTCGCGATTTACATTCTGTTCCCCTTCTTCCTGGTGCTGCTGAACTCCTTTAAGAATCAGGCTGCCATTGTCCAGGACCCGATCTCGGCCGCGGGCGCCAGCTTCAGCCAGTTCGTCTCAAACGTGAATGCGGTCGTCAACAACAAGAACTTCGTGTTCTGGCGTGCCTTCGGTTCCTCGGCGCTGGTGACGATCATCTCGCTGTTCCTGCTGGCGGTGTTCGGCGGCATGGCCGCCTGGGTCATCTGCCGCAACAAGGCCAAATGGTCGACGGCGATCTACATGATCTTCATCTCGTCCATGATCATCCCCTTCCAGGTCGTCATGCTCCCGCTGATCGCCACCTTCCGCGAGGTCGGCAAGTTTGTCGGTCTGGGCATGAACGGCACCCTGCCGGGCCTGATCTTTGCCTACTGCGGTTTCGGCGGCGCCATGACGGTGTTCATCCTCACCGGCTTCATCAAAGGCATCCCCTATGAGCTGGAGGAGGCCGCCGCGATTGACGGCTGCTCGCCGGAGGGAACCTTCTTCCGCATCATCTTCCCGCTGCTGAAGCCCACCATCGTCACCGTGACGATCCTCAACGGCATGTGGATCTGGAACGACTATCTGCTGCCCTCCATCCTGCTGGGCCAGAGCAACCCGAACAAGACGCTGCCGGTGGCCGTGCAGGCCTTCGTCGGCTCCTTCGTGAAATCCTGGGATATGATCCTGACGGCCGCGCTGCTGGCGATGGCCCCGATGATCATCATCTTCCTGATCGCGCAGAAGCAGATCATGAACGGCATGGTCGAAGGCGCCATCAAGTAAACTTCCCCTGAAAAAGCCTGATGGGGTGCCGTTTCCGCGGCACCCCTTCTTTTTCCGGACGACAGCCGGAGGTATGTATGAGACTTTTTGATCTGAACAGCCCGCTGATGGTCGCGCTGGGCAAGCTGGCCGACATCATCATCTGCAACATCATGTTCTGTCTGTTTTCCCTGCCTGTGATCACGATCGGCGCCTCGCTGACGGCGCTGTATCACTGCATGCAGGAGCTGATTTACGATGATGAGCGCGACGAGGGCATGATCATCTGGGAATTCTGGCAGGCTTTCCGGCAGAATTTCAAGCAGGCAACGGTCCTCTGGCTCATCTGCCTGCTGATGATCGCCTTTCTGTATGCCTATTACTGGGTCAGCCACAGTCTGGGCGGGGCCTATGCCAGGATCTACCAGACGACCTTCTATGCGCTGGTGCTGGTGTTTCTGTTCGGTTTCATCTATATTTTCCCGCTGCAGGCGCGGTATCGGAACGAGGTCCGCTACACCCTGCGCAACGCCTGGCTGCTGAGTGTGGCCGCCCTCCCCTGGACGGTGCTGAGCCTTGCGCTCATCATCCTCTTCGTGTATGTCACCGTCTTTATGAAGCCGGACGCCTTTCAGATGGCCATCTACATCTGGGCAGTCTGCGGCTTCGGCATTGTTGCGTATCTGACCAGCTTCTTTTTCAAGCAGGCCTTCCGCAAGATGAGTCCCGAACAGCTCAAGCCCAAAAGCAGCATTGCCGAAGGCGCGGTGTTCACGGATGAGGAGCATATGGAGGAGGACCTCATGGTCCAGGAGAGCAGCTATTCCGACCCCAACTGGAACCGGCGGGACGACCTCTTCGGTCCCCAGACACCGGAAAAGAAAGGCAAAAAAAGACGGCGCCGCTGAGGCGCCGTTTTCTATTTCAGGTTTGCACTTCTCAGTTCATCGGCGGAGCCGACGACGTTGTCCGCCAGCCAGTCCATATGCAGGATCTGCTCCAGGGTCGCGGTTTCCTTATGGACGATGCGCAGCAGACCGCGCTGGTCGTAAACCGGCCCTTCGAAGGGCCTCAGCGAACCCTGTGCGATCTGCTCGCGCAGCAGCATCACCAGGCGCTTCAGGCTGTCGGGAAGCCCGGGTTCACACTTCACCTCGACCGCGTTGCCGGAGAGGCCCCACCAGTAGTTGATGCCCTGTCCGGCTTCGCTGGTCTTGTTCAGGCTGTCCCACGAGCCGTCCAGCACAGACTCGAGGATCCGGTGGTAGAGTTCGCCCCAGCCCCAGAAGGACGAGATCATATCCTCCCGCTTTCCGTTGCGCACCAGCGACACCACGGTGTCCCGGTCGAGGTCGTCCGAGCCTTCGCTGTCCTTGCCGGAGATGACGGCAACACCGGTGTAGGTGCACAGGCTGCTCAGCTCGGTCTCAGGCTGCTGAGAATCCTGAAGCAGGATGAGGGCACGGGGGTTGACCATCCTCGCGCCCAGGGCAAAGGCATTGATGGACGCCAGCGTGCTGTACACCGGATAGCGGATGATATAGGGGATCTGCCCGTCGGGGCTCATGGCGCCGGCCACCACGCCGGTCAGGAAGTTGGCCTCATACATTCTGCCGTAATAGCAGCGCATGATGGGGTGGCTGACATCCAGCGAGCAGTTGAGGAACTTGACCTCCGGCAGCGCGCCCGCCGCCGTCAGCGTGGGTGCCTGAAGCTTCGGGGACGTGGAGAAGATCACCTGTACGCCGTCCTGCGCCAGCGCCTGCGCGGTGGCCAGGAAGTTCTCGGCATTCATGTGAAAGCAGCTCTGGGTCTGCACCCTGTCGCCGAAGATCTGCTGCAGATACTGCCGTCCCAGTTCATGCGAGCGCGTCCAGGCGGAGCTGTCAACGTCCCCGTCATGCAGGAAAGCCGCCTTCAGCGTCCGTGTCGGCAGGTGGGTGATCCAGGTCAGCAGGTCCCGCGGCTGCTCGGTCGGGTCCGCCATCAGCGCCGGGGCTGTATTGCTCTCAATGCTCAGCAGCTCCGACCCGACCGCCGCGAGGTCCGCCTTCAGCTCCGTCGGCGTGCGTCCCTGCAGATGGGCGTAGCCGAAGACCTTCAGATAGCCGAGCAGCGCCTCGTCCTGCGTCATCTTCCCGAACAGCGGACTTGTCCGAAAGGCCTTGCGGAAGCGGGTCACGTCCGACATCAGGCTTCTCTGCCGGTCCTCGTTCCAGGTCTCTCTGTTGTCACCGCAGAGCAGCTGCGTCAGCGCAGGGTATTCCCCGGGTCTGTCAAAGCAGAGATAGTTGGTTTTGGTGAGCCTGTAGAAATCCAGGAACTCATAATAGGCGATGATTTTCGGCTCCTCGCTGCGGGGCGGGATCACCCGCCTGACCTCTGCCGGCAGCGACACCGCACCGAAATAGCGGAGGACCGACACGCGCTTGTGCCCCTCCACCACGTAATAGCGGTTCAGATACTCGATAGCGATGATCGGGTCGCGGATGCCCTCTTTCAGATGGGATGCCGCAAGCGCGGACCACTTGGCGGCAAACTCGCTGCTTTCCTCCAGAAGCGGATAAAAAGAGGCCGAAAAGGCCTTCTGCCTGGTCTCGCTGCGCGTGCCGACAATCTGATCGATGTCGATGCGCATCGTGCCCAGGCTTACCTCGTGCAGCGAACTCAGGTGCGGAAGCTGTTTCTCCAGGACGGCGATATACGGCTCCTCCTGCCTGGCGCTGCGGATTTTTACTTCCTTCAGGCCGATTTTGCGGGCCTGCTGATATGATACATCGGCCATTGCGTATGTCCTTTCTCTTTCCGAATTGCGGCCTTATTATAGCACAGCCCCGTAAGAACAACAAGCGGGAAGCGAATAGATCAAAATTTTATCCTTTTATCAAAAAAATAGACTTGTTCTTTTCCCTCCGGCATGGTATCCTACAGTCATGGAAAACGTGCGGAACGCACAATATAGAATTGGGAGGAAGCATCATGGCAAGTATCAGCTTCAGAGATGTCGTAAAAATCTATGACGGTGCCGACAAGCCCGTTGTCCCCAAACTGAACCTCGAGATTGCAGATAAAGAATTTATCATTCTCGTCGGCCCCTCCGGCTGCGGCAAGTCCACCACGCTGCGTATGATCGCCGGTCTCGAGTCCATCTCCAGCGGTGAGCTTTACATCGGTGACCGCCTGGTCAACAAGGTCCCCCCGAAAGACCGCGATATCGCCATGGTGTTCCAGAACTACGCCCTGTATCCGCATATGAGCGTCTACAAGAACATCGCCTTCGGTCTGACGCTGCGCAATGTCCCGAAGGACGAGATCGACAAGCGTGTGCACGAAGCTGCCAAGATCCTCGATCTGGAGCACCTGCTCGAGCGCAAG
The DNA here is from genome assembly GCA_900317375.1 of uncultured Eubacteriales bacterium. Taxonomy (GTDB): domain Bacteria; phylum Bacillota; class Clostridia; order Oscillospirales; family Oscillospiraceae; genus Limivicinus. Next base: position 128 of record ONGJ01000006.1, on the reverse strand, counting down.
CCCAAGGCGCTTTCCGGCGGCCAGCGCCAGCGCGTGGCCCTGGGCCGTGCCATGGTCCGCAACCCGGCCGTCTTCCTGCTGGACGAGCCGCTGAGCAACCTGGACGCCAAGCTGCGTACCTCGATGCG
>ONGJ01000087.1 GCA_900317375.1 uncultured Eubacteriales bacterium | reverse complement strand
TTCGGCAATACCTCCCTCAGCGGCATGGTCATCTCCATCGTCGGGTTCTCGCTGACCTTCGGCGTGGCGGTGTTCGGCATGCTGAAAACTGCGGTGGCCGCGGTGGACAGCGGCCAGTATGAGGCGGCCTGCGCCCTCGGCTACACGCCGCGGAGGACCTTTTTCCGCATTATCCTGCCCCAGGCGCTGCCCTTCATGACAGAACCCTACCGGGGGGAGATCATCAGCCTGATCAAGGCAACCTCCATTGTCGGCTATATCGCGGTGCTGGACCTGGCAAAGATGGGCGATCTGGTACGCAGCCGTACCTATGAGGCGTTTTTCCCGCTGATCGCCGTGATGCTGATTTACTTTATCCTGGAGGGAATCCTCGGTACCCTTGTCAGGGTCATCACGGACAGATTGGACCCAAGGAAGCGGAAGAATGGGCTTCTTCTGAAGGGGGTCAAAGAGCATGATTAGGCTGGAGCATATCAGGAAAGAATACCCGGGCGTGGTTCCCCTGGAGGATGTGTCCGCCGAAATCCGGGACGGCGATGTCATCTCGGTCATCGGTCCTTCGGGAACAGGAAAGAGCACCCTGCTTCGGTGCATCAACATGCTGGAGACCCCGACATCCGGCAGCATCTGGCTGGATGATACCGAGATCACCGCGCCGGGCTGCGACCTGTCAAAGGTCAGACAGAAGATGGGCATGGTTTTCCAGAGCTTTCATCTCTTTTCCCACCTGAGCGTGATCGAAAACCTCATGCTGGCCCCCATCGACCTTCTGGGCCAGAGCAGGCAGGAGGCCTATGACAAAGGGCTGGAGCTTCTCAAAACGGTCGGCCTCGGCGATAAGGCAAAGAGCTATCCCGATCAGCTGTCCGGCGGCCAGAAACAGCGTGTCGCCATTGCCAGAACCCTGGCGATGGGACCTGAAATCATCCTGTTTGACGAGCCGACCAGTGCCCTCGACCCCGCCATGGTCGGCGAAGTGCAGGCTGTCATCCGCGAGCTCTCGCGCTCAGGAAAAACCATGATGATCGTGACCCACGAGATGGAGTTTGCACGCTCCATCTGCAATCGGGTCTTCTACATGGACGAGGGCGGCATCTATGAGGAGGGGCCGCCGGAACAGGTCTTTCAGAATCCGGTGCGGGAGAGGACACGCCGCTTCATCCGGCGCCTGCAGATTCTGGAGCTGGTCGTTGACAGCAGGAATTATGACTTTGCTGCGGTGGAAAGCAGGATCCGGGAGCACTGCAGGAAACAGCATCTGAGCCCCTCGCTGCAGAACCGGCTGCAGCTGGTGTTTGAGGAGCTTGTTCACCAGCAGCTTGTCAGGGGAAGCGGCCTATCGACGATCAAGCTGCTTGTGGAAATCCCGCAGGAGCAGAACAGCTGTACCGTCACGATCTGTTACGGCGGGGAAAAGCACAATGTGCTGGAGGATGCGGACCCGCTGTCGCGAAAAGTGCTGGAAGGCCTCGCATCCGAACTGCGTCATGAATGGAACGAAGAAAAGAAACTCCAGAACGCCGTGATCATCTCTCTGCGTGTGTGACGCTTGTGTGACAGTCCCTGTGATAAGATGCAGAAAAATAGGAGAAGTATTCTGCCAGGAGGTTTCTGAAATGGAAAAGAAAAAATGGATACAGGCTTTGGAGGACGAGGCCCTGGAGGCCGTCACCGGCGGAGTGGACAGCGGGGAGATGCTCAAAACCGTGCCGCTGAGCAGTCTCAGCACCGAGGAACTGTCCTACTTTTTCATGAATCTCTGCCCGAACCCGAGCTGCAGGGAGCCGCTGAAGGTCAGCAGTGAGGGTGCGGTCTGCGAGCATTGCCGCAGACTTTATGTCGGCCCCTGACAAACCAGGCGGAAAACAAGACTGACCCGGGAGGACAATGTGCGTCCTGCCCGGGTCAGTTGTTTTTAAGGAACCAGGATTTCCTTCAGCGTGAGATCCCGCCCCGTCATCGGGGTCAGCTTTTCACTGCCGCAGCTGGGGCAGCGGAGATGCTCAACATCGGCCGGGAACTCTCTGCCGCAGTCGAGACAGCGGGCCGTGCCCTCCAGCTCTTCGATTACGAATTCCACGCCCTCCAGTTCGGTCCCATCGGTGACGGCCTCCCAGCAGTCGGCCATGTACGCAGGTACAACGCCGCTGAGACTGCCGACCTCGACGGTGATGCGCTGAATCTCTTGGAGCGCCTGCTCCTTCGCAACGCCGCGCACCATCTTCAGCAGTGCGTCGCAGATTCCAAGCTCGTGCATTATTTGCCTGCCGCTCTCTTCACAACAATATTGCCGGTCTTCTTTACAAGCTCGGCCGCTGCCTTGATGGGCAGGGTTTCATAGCTGCCGGCATCCCAGCTGCGTACCTTTTTCAGGTGGATCGCATCGAACTTGCAGCGGGTCCTGCAGATGCCGCAGCCGACGCACAGGTATTCGTCCACCTTGGTCGCGCCGCAGCCGAGGCAGCGGGCCGTCTCTTTGCGGACCTGTTCCTCCGTGAAGGTCACACGCGCATCCTGGAAGGTCTTTGCCTTCTCGGCGTTATAGCCGTGAACCTGGCGGTGCGTCTTGTCAAAGCTGTCAACCTCGATCTGCAGATGCTCCTTGTCGAGCGCGCGGTAAACGCGGCGGTCCCGGCCCATGGTGAGGGTCTGACCGGGATGCACATAGCGGTGCAGCGAGATGGCCGCCTCCTTGCCGGCGGCAATCGCGTTGATGGCGAAGCTCGGACCGGTATAGACATCGCCGCCGACAAAGATGTCAGGCTCAGCCGTCTGATAGGTCAGCTCGTCCGCCTCGGCGGTGCCTTTCTTCGTCGTGACCAGAGCGCCGACATCCAGCTTGCCCCAGTCGACCTGCTGGCCGATGGCGCCGATGACCGAATCAAGCGCAATGGTCTCGAACTCCCCGGTACCGACGGGCTTGCGGCGGCCCTTCTCATCCGGCTCGCCGAGGGCCATCTTCTCTACCTTCAGACCGCAGACCCTGCCGTCCCTGCCGACGATCTCGACCGGTGCGCTCAGGAAGCGGAACCGGACACCCTCGTCCATGGCCTCCTGAACCTCTTCCGGGTCGGCCGGCATCTCGGCCTGCGAGCGGCGATACACGATGTAGGTGTCTTTCGCCCCGAGGCGCACCGCCGTGCGGCAGACGTCCATCGCAACGTTGCCGGCACCGACCACCGCGCACCGGCTGCCGATCTGCGGCTTTTTGCCGAGGTTGACCTGACGCAGGAAGTCCACGCCGCCGAATACGCCCTGCAGCTCCTCACCGGGAATGCCGAGGGGGGCCGACTTCTGCGCGCCGATGGCAAGGTAGAAGCCCTTGTAGCCTTCCTCACGCAGCTGCTGAATGGTGACATCCCTGCCGACCTCAACGCCGCATCTGAACTCCACACCCATCTCGCGGATGATGTCGATCTCGGCATTGAGCACGTCCTTCTCCAGACGGAAGTTCGGAATGCCGAGTGTCAGCATGCCGCCGGGCACCTCATTGCGGTCAAACACCGTGACGGGGTAGCCCTGCTTTGCCAGATAGTAGGCACAGCTCAGCCCCGCAGGGCCCGAGCCGATGACGGCGATCTTTTCGGTGAAGGGTTTGCCGGTCTGGTTGACCATCTTCGGGATGCGGCGGGTCTCTTTGTTCAGATCATGGTCGGCGATGAAGCGCTTGACCTCGTCAATGGCGACAGCCTCGTCCACGCTGCCGCGGGTGCATTCCGCCTCACAGCGCTTGTTGCAGATGCGTCCGCAGACCGCCGGAAGCGGGTTCTCGGTGCGGATCAGATCCAGCGCATCCTCATAGCGGCCCTGGGCGGCAAGCTTCAGATAGCCCTGCACGGGGATGTGCGCGGGACATGCCACCTTGCAGGGGGCTGTGCCGCTGGGCAGGACGTCCTCGCGGTTCTCGCGGTAATCCGGGTTCCAGACAGCCCTGGAAGCGATGTGCTCGGAGAGCTTTTCATACTTCTCGGGCTCGATGTTCACCGTTGAGCAGAGCTTCTGCCCGAGCTTCAGGGCATTTGCGGGGCAGACCTCGACGCACTGGGCACAGGCAACGCATTTGGCCTCGTCGATCTCGGCCACGTAGTTCGAGCGGATGGCATCCCGCGCGCCGAACATCAGGCCCACACGCAGGCCGAAGCAGGCACAGGCGCAGCAGTTGCAGATCGCCGCGCTTTCGCCGGCCTCCTCAATATTGGGGATATCGTGCATGAGGCCGTTTTCCTCGGCGCGCTCGATGATCTCGAGCGCTTCCTCCCGGGTGATCGCCCGTGCACGGCCGGTGCGGATGTAATGCTCGGCACCCTTGCCCATCTGGATGCACATCTCTTCCGCCAGATGGCCGCAGCCGTCGTTGATGCTGGTGCGCGACGCACGGCAGGAGCAGGGCGAGACGCTGAAGGTGTCGTACTTGCTGAGGTAGTAGCTGAGCTTTTCATGATCCGTTGCCGCGGGGTTGTCCCTGATGGCACTCTCCACCGGGACCACGCGCATCAGGCCGTAGCCGCTCGGGAGCAGCGGCGACATCGTCTGCATGCGGATGCGGGTGTATTCTTCAAAGGCCCGGCCGACCTCGGGATGGGTCTTGAGCAGCTCCTGATTGTTGACGAGCATCTCCATGATGCCGGGGGCAAAAATCTGCATGAAGTAGCGGTTTTCACCGGTGGCCTCGTCGACAGTCCAGCGGAACACACCGATCCAGGCCAGATGCTGGGCCAGACGATCGACCTCTTCTATGCTCTTGCCGGTCTTTTTCGCCAGATAAGCCGTACTGCGCTCCTTCCGCAGGCCGGCGGCAATGGCAACGTCCGCCTCGTCGTCGGTCACGATGCCGGCGAGGCTGTAGTATTCGGGGGCGTTTTCGTCAATTTTATTGACCAGACCGGTCAAACCACCGACGATGTGGCACAGTTTTACGATTTTCGGTCTCAGTTCAGCCATTTTTCTCTCCTTATCAAAATGTTGCTTGTATATCCTTCTGTTATTGCATAGGTTCTTAATATTATAACGTATAACGGCATGAGTATCAAGCTTTTCTCAAAATCCCTTCTGCAGTGTGTACAATTTTATCAGGTTCTGATATACTGAAGCAAACTTGAGCCGGGAGGCGGTCAAAATGACCTATCAGGAAATCTGTGAAAATGCACGCAAGACCATTCTCAACTGCAGGGCCTGTCCCGAGTGCAACGGGCTTGGCTGCGGGAACACCCTGCCGGGACCGGGCTCCAAGGCGCCCGGAAACGGTGCGAACGTCAACTGGCAGGCATGGAAGAAAATCCGTCTGAATTTCGACACCTTTGCCGAGGACGAGCCGGTTGATACCGGGACCGAGCTGTTCGGGAAACACCTTGCCCTGCCGCTGATGAGCGGCCCGATCGGCTCCATGACCCAGTACAGCCGCGAGGATGTCACGGTCGCCTTCAACGACGGCGTGATGGAGGGAACCGCAAAAACCGGCACGATCGATACCTTCGGCGACGGCATTGCCCCGTATGTGCTCCCCGGCGCGCTGGAATCCATCCTGCGCCATCATGCCGATGCGATCCCGGTTTTCAACCCCATGCCCAACGCCTCCATCATCCGGAAGATGGAGCCGTTTGAGGATCACGCCCTCGCCATGTGCGTGGTGGTGGACAGCGCAGGCCTGAGCCATTGGAAGCATGCCGGGGATCGGCCCGGCTCCAAAACGGTCGCGGACCTGAAGGAAATCCGCGCGCACACGAAGAAGCCCTTCCTGGTCAAGGGCATCATGACGGTGAAAAACGCCCTGCAGGCGGTCGAGGCGGGTGCCGACGGCATCATCGTGTCGAATCACGGCGGACGCGCCCTGGCGGACGTTCCGGGCACGGCGGAGGTCCTGCCTGAAATCGTGAAGGCCGTGAAAGGGCAGACGACGGTCATTGTCGACGGCGGCATCCGTCACGGCGTGGATATGGTCAAGGCCATTGCCATCGGGGCTGACGCCGTGCTGATCTGCCGTCCGTTTGCAGTTGCCTGGTTCGGCGGCGGCGCGGATGGCGTCAGTGCGTATATCGACATGCTGAAAAGAGAATTCACGGAAGCCATGTACATGGTCGGCGCCCGGAAGGTCTCGGACCTCTGCCCCGAGATGATCCGATAAGGAAGCGGCGACAGGAAAACAGATACCGGCTGCCGGTCAGAAAAAGGACGGACCCTGCGCAAAGCAGGGTCCGTCCTTTTCCGGGCGTGCTCCCTTAAGCCCCCACCCCGTACTTCTTCCTGAACTCCGTGTACATCTGCTCGAACTCGGGGCGGCGTTCGCGCAGGAGCTGTTCCTCATAGTCGTGGGTCTCAAAGTCGCCCTGCTCGAGGCGCAGCATGGCCAGCGCGACGTTCGAGCAGTGGTCGGCGATGCGCTCGTAGTCGGTAATGAGGTCGTTGAAGACGAAGTTGAGCGTAATGTTCCCGTTGCGGCTGCGCAGGCGTTCGACCTGCCGCATCTTCATCTCGTCGGTCAGGTCGTCGATGGCCTCCTCCAGCGGCTCGACGTAGCGCGCCAGCGTCAGGTTGTCGGTGCGGTAGGCCTCGGCCGTCAGGCGCATGATTTCGCCCACGGCCTCCTGCAGCACCCCGAGGTCGTTTGCCGCGCTCTCGGAGAACACCAGCTGCTTTTCGTGCAGCTCGGCGGCACTCTCGGCGATGTTGCGCGCGTGGTCCGAGATGCGCTCAAAATCCGACAGCGTGTGCAGATAGCGCGAGGACTCGCTGCTCTGCCGGGGCGAGAGCTTCTGAGAGCTCATCTTCATCAGATAGGTGCCGATGCGGTCCTCATAGCGGTCCACCAGCGCCTCCAGCTCCCGGACCTTCTCAAAGCCCTCCTCCGTAAACTCCCGCAGCAGCCCCGACGCCAGCTCCACCGAGCGCCGGGCGTGGGCGGCCATGTCGTTCATGGCGGTCCCGCTCTGCTTCAGGGCGAGGGTGGGCCGGTCGAGGAAGCGCTCCTCCAGCACCAGCTCCGTCTTCTGCTCCTCTCCGCCCCGGTCGGGCACCATCCGGGTCACCACCGCCTCCACGGCCCCCGTGAAGGGCGTTAGCAGCAGAAGGTGGACGAGCCGGAACAGACTGTTCACCGCCGCCACCGAGAAGGGATTCATCACCGCCGTGACGAAGGCGAAATGCCAGCCCGCGTGCAGCCCGTAGAACAGCAGCGCGCAGCCCGCCGAGCCCAGGATCGACTCCACCGGATAGACCAGCGCCGTCCGCTTTCCCCGGACGCCCGCCCCGATGGCGGACAGCAGCACCGGCACCGAAGCCCCGATATTGATGCCCAGCAGCAGCGGGAACGCCGCGCCGAAGTCCATCGCCCCCGTCACCGACAGCGCCTGCACGATGCCCACCGCGGCCGAGGCCGACTGCAGCACCGCCGTGAACGCCGCCCCCGCCAGAATGCCGAGCAGGGGACTGCGCATCGAGGTCATCATCCCCGTGAACCAGGGCTGGCTCCCAAGCCCCTTCACCGACGCGCTCATCGTGTGCATGCCGAACATCAGAATGGCGAAGCCCATCAGGATGTCGCCCACGTGCTGCCGCGCGGTGCTTTTGCTCCGGTGCAGCAGAATGCCCGCCACCGCCACCGCCGCCGTCAGCGTCGCCGTGGACAGGATGCTGCTCAGGCTGCCGCTGCCCTCCAGATAGCTCAGGCACAGCACCCAGCCCGTGATGCTCGTGCCGAGGATCGAACCGAGAATCACGCTCACCGCCTGCCGCAGGCTCATCATCCCGGCGTTGACGAAGCCCACCGCCATCACCGAGGTCGCGCAGGACGACTGGATCACCGCCGTCACGCCCGTCCCCAGCAGCAGCGCCTTCCACTTCGTCCCGCTCAGCCGGAACAGGATCGGCTCCAGCCTGCTCCCCGAGACCTTCGTCAGGCCGTCTCCCATCAGGCTCATGCCGAACAGGAACAGCGCAACGCCGCCCAGCAGGCTCACTACTTCCAGTACGCTCAAAAATCCACCTTCCTCATTCCGCGGTACTCCACGCACAGCATCGTCAGATCGTCGAACTGCTCTGCCTCCCCGACGAAGGCGTCCACCGCCGCCCGGACTCCGGCCAGAATCTCTTCCGGCCTGCGCTCCGGCTCCCGGTTCAGCGCTTCCATCATCCGCTCCGTGCCGAACATCTGTTCCTCCGCGTCCGTCGCCTCCGGCACCCCGTCCGTGTAGACAAACAGCTTCGACCCCGGCTCCAGCGTCAGCTCATACTCGCGGTACTTCATCCCGGCGAGCCCGCCCAGAACGAAGCCGTGCGGGTCCTCCACCAGCTCAAAGCCGCCCCCCGGCCGCCGAAGCGCTGGATATTCGTGCCCGGCGTTGGCCGCGGTGAGCTTCCCGGTGGACAGCTCCAGCACCCCGATCCACACCGTCACGAACATCTCTTCCCGGTTGTTCGCGCAGATCGCCGCGTTGGTGTCCGCCAGGATCTGCGCCGGCGACTTGCCCTGCTTGGCGTTGTTCGACAGGATGATCCTCGTCGCCATCATGAACAGCGCCGCCGGCACGCCCTTGCCGCTGACGTCCGCCATCACCATGCACAGATGGTCCTCGTCCACCAGAAAGAAATCATAAAAGTCCCCGCCGACCTCCCGGGCCGGATCCATTTTCGCATAGATATCGAACTCGGAACGCTCCGGATAGGCCGGAAAGATATTCGGCAGCATGTCCGCCTGGATCCGTGTCGCAAGCTCCAGCTCCGTCCCGATCCGTTCCTTCTCGGCCGTGACCCGCTCCACCTCCGCGATGTACTGCAGGGTCTGCCCCGAGAGCTTCGCAAAGGACTCTGCCAGCTCTTCGATCTCGTCCCCCGTGCGGTAGGCCTTCTCCATCTTAAACTGCAGATTCTCCCCGCGCATCGCCCGGATGCGCCTGGTCATCAGCTCCACAGGCTTCACCACCCGGGACGCCACATAAAGCGCCGCGACCAGCGCGAGCGCGAGCACGGTCAGCGTCAGCACCAGCGCCGTCTGCTGCGAATGTTTCGCCCCCGTCTCGAAGGCGCCCTGCGCCTGCGCGCTGATTTCGTCGTACTGTCCCAGCATCGCCTGTGCCGGCAGGTCCGCAAGAGACCGGTCCACCACGCTCAGCAGCGTCCAGCCCACGCTGAAGATCGGTACGCCCGCCATGTAATATTCCTTCCCGTCCGCCTCGACCTGCTCCAGCTCGGTCGCGTCCGCCATCGCCCGCGTCACGAAATCCGCCAGCTCCGGACTGCCGCACTGACGCAGGTCCGGCGCCTCCGACGACAGCGCGGGCCGGAACACGCCCTCCCCGA
>ONGJ01000038.1 GCA_900317375.1 uncultured Eubacteriales bacterium | reverse complement strand
CGCGATACGAAGCGCGAGATCGACCGCGTCATGAAAGAAAGGAATCTGTAATATGGCAAATCCGATTGTAACCATCGAAATGGAAAACGGCGATATCATCAAGGCCGAGCTCTATCCCGATATTGCGCCGAACACGGTGAACAACTTTATCTCGCTCGTGAAAAAGGGCTTTTATGACGGCGTGATTTTTCACCGCGTCATTCCCGGTTTTATGATTCAGGGCGGCGATCCGAAGGGTACCGGCGTCGGCGGGCCCGGCTACAGCATCCGGGGTGAGTTTTCCTCGAACGGCTTCAAGAACGATCTGAAGCACAGCCGCGGCGTTCTCTCCATGGCGCGCACGATGGCGCCGAACTCCGCCGGCAGTCAGTTTTTCATCATGCACGCGGATGCCCCGCATCTGGATGACCAGTATGCCGCATTCGGCTGTGTGACGGAGGGCATCGAGGCAGTGGATACCATCGCCGCGGTCCGCACGGATTATAATGACCGGCCGCGTACGCCGCAGGTCATGAAAAAAGTAACGGTCGAGACCTTCGGCGTCGACTATCCGGAGCCCGAAAAGGTATAACAGGGGGATGTAACGGTTTCGACGGGGGTGTGGAGGCTGAGACAGCGGGCGGATGCGCCTGGCATCCATAAAACGGGCAAACCTTTATAAATTAAAGAACGAAGAACCCGTTCTTCTCGCTGCTTAAGCAGTGAGCGTCCCACCCGGGAGGACCACGGCCCGGGATGGGGCGTCGACAAGTGGTGAACGTGAATATGCAAAGCTTTGCGCATATCATGAATCATGAAGCTACCAAGCCTGTGAGAGTGACGGCGTTCGCTCAGGCGAGGGAATGCAAATCACCGTCTGCGCCCGGAGAAGTCTTTGTCAAAGTGCTTTCGGACAGGGGTTCAACTCCCCTCATCTCCACCACAATGGAAATCCGCCTTCACGGCGGGTTTTCTTTTTGCGCTTTCAAAGACTACAGATGGCTGCGGAATTCGTTGGCGCTCATGCCGGTGTTCTTCTTGAAAAGCTTGGCAAAATGCGCGGGGTCTGCATAGCCGACCATTTCCCCGATGTCGCCGATCTTAAGACTGGGATCGGCCAGCAGGCGCTTTGCCTGTTCGATACGCAGCGTGTTGAGAATGTCGTTAAAGCTCTTTCCTGCATAGCGGTTAAGCAGCTTGGAAAGATGCCACTGTGAAACGTAGCAGGCATCCGCGACCTCGAACAGAGTCAGTTTTTCAGCATAGTGCTGTTCCATGTAAGCGATCGCGCGCCTGACCAGATAGTGACCCGCCTGCTGGCTGTCCCCGCTCTCTCCCCCATCGGAGGAAGAGGATGCGTGCAGCCGGTTGGTCATGGCAGACAGGGCCTCCTTGATCTCATCCAGTTTGGAGGGTTTGAGAAGGAAGCGTGTGACCCCGAGCCGAATGGCCTCCTGGGCATAGCTGAAATCCCGATAGCCCGTCAGCACGGAAACCTGCATGTCCGGGAACTCAGATCGCAGGCCGGCCAGCATGGTCAGCCCATCCTCTCCGGGCATGCGGATATCGGTAAAGACAATGTGGGGATGCACTTCCCGGATCAGTGCCGCACCGGAAGCCGCATCCTCCGCGGTACCTGCCACCTCGCACCGGTATTCCTGCCACGGGATCACCCTCCGCAGCCCTTCCACGATCATCCGTTCATCGTCGATCAGCACAACACGGTACATGCTCCTGCACCTCCCCTTTTCCGATTTTACCCTTTGATCGCACCGGCCGTCAAGCCCCTGATGATATGCTTCTGCAGGCAGATGTATACGATCAGCACCGGAATCACCACCAGCACGACGGAGGAGGCCATCAGGCCGTAATTGACACCGGCCTGCGAGCTGATTTCGTTGAGAAGGCCTGTGATGGCGCGTTCCTGGGGGTAGCGCAGGAAGAAGGACTGGGTGAACAGATCGTTGTAGCTCCACAGAAAGGCAAAAATCGCCACCGTGGCAAACGAGGACTTCGCTGCCGGCATGATGATATGAAAATAGATCTGAAAGACGCTGCAGCCATCGAGATAGGCGCTCTCCTCCAGGTCAATCGGCACGGACTGGATAAAGCCCATGAGGATAATGATCGCAAAGCAGAGGTTCCCTGCAATCTGCGGCAGGATGACTGCCAGCAGACTCAGCCAGCGGTTTCCGGTTCCGGCGATGCCAAGCATGACCTCCAGCCGGAAGACCGGGATAATGGTGGAGAAAACCGGAAACATCATCCCCGCCATGATGAGGCTGTACAGAAGATTACGCCCGCGAAAACGGTAGCGCACCAGCCCGTAGGCGGCAAGACCTGCAATGATTACCACAAAGACCGTGACTGTTCCGGAGATCAGAAAGCTGTTGAGATAGGCATTTTTAAAATCCGCGCGCTGCCAGGCGGTGATATAGTTGTCCCAGGTAAACGACTCCCCCAGCGGGATGGAGAAGGAATCCGAGAGAATAAGTCCTTTCTTTCGGAAGGAGTTGAGCGCGACCCAGATGAAGGGATAGATCGTTGTCAGTGCCCAGAGGCTGAGCACAAGATAGGTCAGAATGTGCGGTATCCTTTTGGTTCCGTAGTTCATGCTCTCCTCCTTTACAGATCTTCCGATGGCCTGAAAATGCGGTTCGCCGCATTGGACAGCACCACCCCGAGCACCACGATCAGAACCGCGATGGTGGAGCCGTAGTCCACGTTCATGCGGTTAAAGGTTTGATCATACATATAGGTGCCTGTCAGCCACCCCTGGTTCTCCGGCATTCCTGCGCCGAACATGACCCATGGCAGATCGAAGACCTTCAGCGCACCCGTGATGGCCAGCACCAGGCAGGTGCACAGGACATTGCGCAGCAGAGGGAGCGTAATGTACCGCGTACGTTTCCAGCCGTCGGCCCCGTCGAGCGCCGCAGCTTCGAACAGGTCCGGCGAGATGTTGTTCAGCCCGGTAACCAGAATCACGAAGTAAAAACCCACATACTGCCACATGACCGGCATGAACATGGTAAACAGGAAGTGCGCCTGATCCTTCCAGTCAAGCCATTCCACCAGGACCTTTCCGCTGGGCTTGACCTCATAGGGAAGCTTTCCCAGGCTGAGCAGCAGCTGGTTAACCATGCCGCCCTTGTAGAGGAAGATCAGGTTGAACATCAGGCCGAGCGCGGTAGCCGAGATGACAATGGGGAAGAAATAGACCGTGCGGAAAAACTGCGTGCCGACGCGGATCGTGTCCACCAGCAGGGCAAGGATCAGCGCAATACCGACCTGGAAAACAATCGTGCACAGGGTCAGCAGCAGGGTGTTTTTCAATGCGGTATGCATGTACGGATCGGTAAAAAGCCGCTGATAGTTTTCATACCACGGCGTATTGAGCCCTTCCGGGGCACGCCCCAGCCCGCCGATCTTCAGGAAGGTATTGACGACGTTCTGAAAAAAAGGATAATACAGAAAAACAATCAAAAACGCAAAAGCCGGGATCAGGAACACCAGCAGCGGTTTTTTGTTTTTATAAATCATGGAGTTCATGTCAGCACCGTCCTATTGGCAGGATAAACACATTCCGGGGAGAACGAAGGGATTTCACTGAGGTTCTGTGCCAAGAGAAACAAGGCTGCTGCTTTCGCAGCAGCCTTGTTTGGTTGCCCGGGTTATGGGTCAGTTCAGCGCAATCGCAGCAGCGACGGCATCCGCCGCGCTCATTTTGCCGGTGACAACATTCTGGATATTGCCGAAGAGGTCCGCCTTGGCCTCGCCCGTGATGGTATCCTGCACAGCACCGGCAATCGCGGTGATGTTGGCGTTGGCATCAGCAGCAGACTGCTGCAGCGGGTTAAGACCGGAGGGCTTCGCGCCGTTGATGAGGGCGGTGACCTCGGTGGTGACAAAGGTGCTCAGCACTTCGTCGGAGGTAAGCTGGGTGACAAATTCCACCGCAGCCTCGCGCTTGGCAGGATCGTCCCAGGCTTTGCGCGTGATGAAGTAACCCATGGAGATGCCGCCGATGGCCTCAGATGCCTTGCGCTCGCCCTTTGCCGGGACATAGGAGATGGCAAAGTCGTTGAGATCAGCTGCGTTCTCTGTGAAGTAACCGACCTTCCAGGAGCCGTCAATGAGGAAGGCAGCCTCGCCCTGGTTGAACATCTCGACGGTCTCGGCGTCGGAAGCGGTCAGGGTGTTGGCAGGGAAGTATCCGGCTTCATAAAGTGTCTTGAAATCCTCCAGGGCTGCAACCCATTTGGCTCCCGCTTCATCATCCACGGAGGCGGGGACGTCAAGATGGTTTTCCACCGTGCCGTTATTCATGACCAGGAACTCAAACCAGTAATGAGGAACTTCAACCAGGGAGCAGGCAATGGGGGTATAGCCGTTGCCCTTGATGGTTTCGCAGTCGGCAAGGAACTGATCCCAGGTATAGTCGGGGCCCGGAACCGCAATGCCGCAGTCATCCAGAACCGCCTTGTTGACGAACATGTTCTCCCAGTAGCCGTAGGAGGGCACCGCATACTGCTTGCCATCGGATGCAACCGCCAGCATGCTGTCGCGCATGTTGGACGCATAGTCGGGATACTCGGCGCGGATTTCTTCAATCGAGACCACCTTGTCGGCCTTGATGAACGGCTCGGCATCGGCATTGGTGAAGAAGAAAAGGACATCGGGCTCAGAGCCGGTTTCAAAATCGGTCAGAACCTTCGCCTTCCACTCCTCGTTCGAGGTGGCGGAGCCATCGTTGACTTTGTTGCCCGTGGATGCCTCATAGGCCTTGACAGCGGCTTCAAAGTTGCCGCGGTTTCCGTCATCGCCGCCGTAGGATGTGACAACGTTCAGTGTCACGCCGTCGGCGTAGGCGACTGCGCCGAGACTCAGTGCCATGATCAGCGCCAGAAGCAGAGCAAGTGCTTTTTTCATGATTGCATTCTCCTTTTGTGTATTTTTCATACTCGGTGACATTCTTCAAATGCCTGTGTTTTCATTATAGAGGAGTTCCGAAAAAAGCGTGAGACTTGTTCTTGCGGTTTCTTGTCTTTTCTTGCTGCCTTTCATCCGGCAGAGGGGAAACGGACCCGTGCCAGGACACGGTTCGGTCCCGATTGGACGAGAATCAGGCTTCCCCTTTCCCCGTACAGCAGATCAAGGCGCTGCTTCACGTTTCGGATGCCGACCTGACCGGAAACCTCCGTGTCTGTCACCGCGGAGGAGAGCATCTGTTCCACACGCTGCAGGTCCTCGGCTGTCAGTGTGCCTTCATGTTCGGCTTCCAGCACAATAAAGCCGCTCTCTCTGCGGGTACGCAGACACAGCAGACCGCCGTGGCGGGCGGTGAGATCGTGCTCCACAGCGTTTTCTACCAGCGGCTGGAAGATCAGTCTGGGAACCATTTCGTCGAGCATGGTCTCGTCAATCTCCCGTTCGATGACCAGGCGGTCACCCAATCTCTCACGGATAATATAAAGGTAGGCGTCCACATAGCTGAGCTCCTCCCGAAGCGGGATCATGCTGCGGCCGTCCCGGTCCAGCGCGGCGTTGAGCATAACGGACAGCGCCTCAATCATGGCGCTGACGCGCTCGTCCCCGGAAAGGCGCGCCTCCCAGTTGATGACTTCCAGCGTGTTATTCAGAAAATGCGGGTTGATCTGCGACTGCAGTGCCTTGACGCGCGCCTGCTGCAGAGCCTGCTGCTCCAGGTAGGAACGTTCAAACTGGTTTTTCAGTTCGGACGACATGCTGTTAAAATGGCCGTAGATCCGCTGAAACTCGCGGCTCTTGGGCTGTGCCCCGATCTGATAGCCGCGCTCGCCGTTTTGAAGATGTACGGTTGCGTCCACCAGCACGTCGACCGGCTGTGTCACATGCTTTCGAAACAGAAGAATCATCACAGCCAGCAGCGGCAGCACCAGCAGCACGACCGCCAGAACCGCTTTCTGCAGGCCGGGCATATCGTGAAGCAGATCGTACGGTGCAAGACTTGCATCCAGCGCAAGACTGTGATCGGGCAGGTTCCCGACGAAGTGATAATCATAGCGATCTTCCGAATGCTCCGTCTGTTCCCGCAGGCCGCCCGCATCCAGCACAAGCTGGTCAAGGGTAAGCCTGGTCCTGTCCGGCAGAACACGCAGTGCATCAAACAGCATCTGGCCGTCCACAAGCTGCACAACGGTCGCATAAGGCTGAAACTGGTTGTCCAGCAGATTGCGGGCGATATACAGATCGCCGTCCACGGCAAAAAAACGGATTTCCGTGTCGGCGCCGCGCATGGCCTCCAGAATGATCGGTTCTGTACTGTGATGGTAATTTCTGGGAAGGCTGTATCCGCTGATGCCGCTGCTCATTACATAAGGGTAGATGCCCACCTCGTCCCAGAAGCTGATAAACACGGCCTTGTACCGCTCTTCCCGTCCAAAGTTCTGGGCGAGGTAGTCATTGGTGCTGCGGTACAGGGCGGCTTTGTCCCCATCCTGCTGCCAACTGCGGTAAGCGCTGCGTATCACGCCGTCATAGCTGACCGCCTTGGAATCGGCGAAAGCCCTCTCAAGATGGGCTTCCAGCTGCTGCAGGGTATAATTGGCATCGGTTTCCAGCCGTCGGGTCATCTCATTATCATAATTTGATCGCAGAAGGAATCCGGCAACAGCCACAATGATCACAATCGGCACGACCCAGCAGATCAGGATCGTAATCACCAGCCTTGACCGCAGGGACTGCATGGGCTTCGGTTCTGAATTCATGGAAAACCTCCCTGTTTATAACGCGGAGAGAAACACTCTCCGCGTTGAAGCCTTACAGGCTGAGAAGTTCACGCCATGCACCGATCAGCGATTCGGCGCGTTCTTCGCTCTCCGCCTCGGCGGCCATGCGAAGCAGGGGTTCGGTCCCGGAAAAGCGGCATATCACCCAGCTGCCGTCTGACAGCCAGAGCTTCACGCCATCGCTGCGGTCGACCCTGTCCACATCGGAAAAGGCGGGCAGAAGGCCTTCCTCAAACAGCAGCGTCTGCAGCTGGGCCTTTCGCGCGGGGCTCATCCTGAAATCGGCTTCGCAGTACCTGAGTTCTCCGTAGGCATCTGTAATCTCTCGATAGAGTGCAGAGATGGATTTGCCCGTCACCGCCAGCATCTCTGTCAGAAGCGCCGCGGCATAAATGCCGTCCTTGCCGGAGATATGCCCCCGAACCGCCATGCCGCCTGAGCTTTCCCCGCCGATTACGGCGTCGACCTCGCTCATTTTGGCAGAGACATATTTGAAGCCGACCGGGACCTCATAGCAGACCTGCCCCAGCCCTGCTGCCACGCGGTCAAGCAGATGCGTTGTGGAGTTGTTGCGCACACAGGGCCCTTTCCATCCGCGGTACCGTACCAGATAATAATACAGCAGTACCAGAAGCGTGTTGGGATGAATGAAGCCGCCCTTCTCGTCGATCACGCCGAGCCTGTCCGCGTCGCCGTCCGTAGCCACGCCGAGATCGCAGTGCCGGTCCGTGACATAGTTTGAAAGCTGGGCAAGTGTATGCGCGTTCGGGGCCGGCAGCTTTCCGCCGAACAGCGTATCATGCCGGTCATGTATGACCTCCAGATCGCAGCGGCAGGTCATCAGGATCGTCCGCAGACAGGTCTGGCTTACGCCGTACATGGGGTCAAGCGCGATCCGGAGCCGGGCACGCCTGATCGCCTCCGTATCCACCAGGGCAAGGATGCTGTCGATATAGTCGTTGGCGGTATTCTCCTCCCGCACCAGTCCCTGCCGCACCGCTTCCTCATAATCAAGGCTTCTGATGCAGCTTCCGTCCGTCCGGGCGATCGCCTCTTCGATCCGATCGGTTACGGACCTGTCCGCATCCCGGCCGCCGGCGGTAAAGACCTTGACACCGTTATAGACGGCAGGGTTGTGGCTTGCAGTGACCATGAGTCCGTACGGCATGTTTCGGGTTTTGACCGTATACATGATCAGTGGAGTGGGAGAAGCGCGGTCGATCATCAGCACACGGTATCCGCCGCCGGCAAGCACCTCCGCCAGCCAGTGTGCCGATTCCTTGGAAAGGAACCGGCGGTCATATCCGACACAAAGCTCCGCGCCGGACAGGCCCTCCTGATCCATCAGGCGGCACAGGCCCGCCGCCAGCAGACGAAGATTCTCTTTTGTAAAGCCGTCGGCGATAACTGCCCGCCAGCCCCCTGTTCCGAATTGCAGCATGAAAGCGCCTCCTTTTTTATCCCATGGTGACTTCCACACGGCAGGTCTGACCTGCCGGGATCACCGGTATATCTGTCGTTTCCTTCCCGTTTACCCGGATCGTGCGGACGCCCTTTTCCACACCGTCGGGATTATGCACATGAATGTCATAGACGGCGCCCCGCCATGTTCGCCGGACGGAGAACTCCTTCCATTCCCCGGGAATGCACGGGTCCACTGTCAGGCAGTCAAACTCCGGCCTGACCCCCAGCAGATACTGGGTGGCTGCATAATAGGCCCAGCCGGCAGAGCCGGTCATAAAGGGGTGATGCGCCCGGCCGAAAGCCGTATGATCGCGGCCGGCGATAAACTGACAATAGCTGTAGGGCTCTGCCCGGCGGATCTCAATTTTGTCATTCTGCAGTACCGGGCAGAGGGCATTGTAGAACTTCATCGCCCTGCTGCCGCGGCCGAGTTTTGCCTCGGCCACCCATGCCCAGGGATTGGGATGGCTGAAAACCGCGCCGTTTTCCTTGAGGCCGGGATACACCCTTGTCACAAAGCCGATCCCGTCATCGGGTTTTGTGTAGCTGGGGGCATTGAGCATCAGGCCATACTCCGTATAGAGGTATTCATTGACACTGTCCATGGCCTTAAGTCCCTGCTCTCTTGTCGCCGCACCCGAAATCACCGCCCAGGTGTTGGACTCCATATGGACACGTCCCTCCCGGTCGGCCTGTGTCCCGATCCGGCGGTTATCGGCGGTGATCCCGCGAAGGAACCATTTTCCGTCCCACAGCACATTCCGGCAGACCTGCTTCAACTTTTCCGCCGTTTCGCGGTAATGCGCCGCGTCTTTCGCCTCTCCCAGGAATTCGGCCAGCTCACAGAAGTTGTTCAGGGCCCAGAGATGCAGAAAGCTCACCATCGCGCTTTCTCCCCCGCCCAGATTCAGGCAGTCGTTCCAGTCGGCGCGAAGCCCCTTGCCGATTCCGTTCTGCCCCACCTGGCGCTCGGAGAAGTCCAGTATGCGCTTCAGATGCTCGTATACCGTCCCTTCGCCGCCGTCCGCGTATCCGAGCGACTCCTTCAGAAAGTCAAACTCGCCGGTCTCCCGGATGTATTGTACCACAGAACTGACCAGCCATAAAGCATCGTCTGCACAGGCGTCCCGGATTCCGTGCACGATCTCACTTCTGTCCGGCGTCGGTATCACAGTGGGTGATTTGAAAGACTGCCGGGTCTGATCCGGATCAAACCAGCGCGGCTCAAACAGATGCAGACCGTATCCCTCCCGTGTCAGCGCCCGCAGAAGCTCCACAAGACGGCTCCTGCACTTTTCGGGGTTGGAATGAGGCACCATCATGGCGTCCTGCGCCGTGTCCCGGTATCCGAGGCCGACCCGTCCGCCAACTTCAATAAACGAGGTAAAGCGGGAAAACATGACGTTGATCTCGCTTTGATACAGATTCCAGAGATTGAGTTCCGTATTCATTCCCTCGTTCGGGGTCTGAACCTGCAGCCGGGCGAGCTTTTCATCCCAAAAACGGGCAAGCCGTGCAAAATCCTCGTCTGCCCTGGCGGTGCAGTACTTTTCACGCATGGCCTTCCCCGCTTCGATGCCGCCCTCCCCCAGCAGGAACAGAAGCCGCGCTTCTTCCCCCGGCGCGAGGGTCAGCGTTTTTTTGAGACATCCGCAATGATTGCCGCCCTTCTCAAAGCTGCCGGCACACTGGCCGGATTCTACCGCGATCGGGTTCTGTTCGGTTCGGTATGGGCCCAGAAAGCTGTCGCGCAGACAGTCAAAGCCGTCCGGGTCAAAGCTTGCTGTGAAGAACTGATAGCCGTCCTCTTCATAGAACAGATCGTGTTCGATCACTCCGTCGGAAAAACGGCTTCCGGCGGCATAAAGGCTCATCTGGAAGTTTCGGTTATCCATATCCACATGGTGAAAGCTGAACTCGACATACGAGAACACAGAGAGCGTGCGTGCCCTGCCGCTGTCGTTTCTCAGACGCAGATCCCAGATTTCAACCGGATCATCCATTGCGACAAAAAGCGTCTGCTCGGCAGCAATGCCGCTGTAGTCACTGCAGTATTTACTGTAACCCAGTCCGTGGCGGCAGGTGTAGTGCTCCTTTGGCTTGCCCACCGGCTGCCAGGAGACAGACCAGTAATCCCCGTCCTCATCGTCACGCAGGTACAGATAGTGACCGGGTCTGTCCATCGGAACGCCGTTGGGCCGGAAGCGGGTAATGCGGTGATACTCTGAGCTTTTATAGATCAGGTATCCGCCGGCGGTGTGGTTGAAAACGCCCATCATGTCCCCGGTCCCGATGTAATTTGTCCAGGAAACCGGAAGATCCACCCGATCGATGACATATTCTCTGTTCCTGTTATCGAAATGTCCGTACTGCACAGTCTGCACCTCCCATGTTTTTCTGTATTATACAATGCCCGGAGGGAAGAGCGTTATACTCATTTCTGCTTCTTCTTGTCAAATCTTGCTCTTCAGAGACTTTGTCAAAAAAGTTTACATAATAACAACATCCGAAATAAAGACTGTTTCGAGTTTTTTCTGTATTCAGAGCCAGGTGCAGCCTTCTGTCTCCGTTTTGTTTTCTGTGTTATCAACGTGACATTTTTCTGTTGTTGTCATTTCCGGTCAGATGTGCTAGAATCTATGTAGTTAATAGTGGGAAAGTATCATCAATTCATGTTTGTTATGAAACTTTTATCAAAAAGATTACAAATACAGGCTCTTGCCCTGCTCCTCTGCACCCTGCTGCTGGCACCGGTATGGGGTGCTGTTTCGGCGTGCGCTGACGACGGCATGCCGATGGCCGATGCCAACGACGACGATCTGGAGCGCCTGAGGCTCTCCCAATGCGTGTTTACCATTGTCGACGGTGAAGTCTACTGGATGAGTCTTACGGAAGAAGAGCTCTGGGAGTACTCAGAATATCTGAAGAGAGAACTGGACATCAACACTGCTGCCGCCGCGGGCATCCTGGTCAACATCCAGTTTGAGTCGGGCTTTGACCCGGAAAAGGAAGGCGACGGCGGTGACGCCTACGGGATCTGTCAGTGGCGCGGTGAGCGCAAGAGGCAGATGGTAAAATTCTGTCTCGACAACGATTTCAGTCCGAGTTCGATGGATGGGCAGCTTGCCTTCCTCGTACATGACCTGAAAGAAAACTATATCTATCCCTATGACCTGGTCCGCCTGGTCCCCAATTCCTGGGAGGGTGCCATGGATGCCGCTTATAACTTCTGCGCCTATTACGAAGTACCGGCCGATCCGGATGCGGAGAGCGCCGACCGGGTCGAACTGTGTGACGTTTTGTATTACCCCGCCCTTGTCGATCTGGAGGAATTCTGAACCTTCTCTGAAAAAGCAATCCGTCGGCCTATGCCGACGGATTGTTTTTTTCCAGATAGTCTTTCAGAAACAGGACAGCCTCCCGGTATCCTTCAAAGCCCAGCCCGGCAAAGGTCTTCAGGCAGGCCATGCCCGGATACGAAATCCGGCGGAAGCTCTCCCTCGCCGAGACATCCGACAGGTGCACTTCGACCGCCGGAATGCGGACCGCCTTCAGTGCGTCAAGGATCGCAACGCTGGTGTGCGTATAGGCAGCCGGATTGATAACGATGCCGTCCGCATCGCCGTAGGCCGCCTGAATACGGTCGACGATCGCACCCTCATGGTTTGACTGGTACAGAACCGGTTCGATGTCCTCCTGCACGCAGCAATGATAAATAAACTGCTGCAGGCTGCGATAATTCTCGGTGCCATAGATGTCCGGCTCACGCAGACCGAGCATATTGATGTTCGGCCCGTTGATAATCAGGAACTTCAGCATGCGCGCTCTCTCATTCCGGCAGCTTGCAGACGTCTACCCATTCCTGTGCGTTCGAATAGCGGAACAGTTCATCCAGGTTCAGCTCGATGGCGCTGTTTCCGCTGCCGACAGCAGGAAAGACCGTCACAAAGCGCTTCAGGCTCTCATCCAGATACACCGGGATGTCCGGCTTGATGCCGAAGGGGCAGACGCCGCCTACGGGGTGTCCGACCATCTCCAGCACCTCTTCCGCAGACAGCATTTTGGCCTTGAAATGGAACTTCTCCTTAAATTTGTGGTTATCAATCCGCGCATCTCCCGCTGCCAGAATCAGCATGCAGCCGTCCCCGTTTTTGAAGGACAGTGTTTTGGCAATTCTGGCGCCCTCGACACCCAGCGCCGCTGCGGCAAGCTCGACGGTTGCTGATGAAACGGTAAACTCCTGAACCCGGTCTTCCAGACCCAGTTCGCGGAAATAAGCTCTTCCTTCTGCAATTCCCATGGGTTTTCTTTCCTTCTGCGTTTCTTGTTGTCAGGCAAACAGCTGCGGCATTCTGACGCCCGTCAGCGCGGCCAGCACCGTGGTCGGGAAGTGCCGGTACTGGCTCAGGAAGCTGCGTACCTCCGTATTGTAGGACGAAGCATCAATCGCAGCCTTCGCCTCTGCGGCATCGTGCTGTGCCGAGGAATAAGCCGCCTTATCTTCCTCACTGAGTTCGCGGCGCACCAGTGAAGACTCCAGTGCAAAGGTGTCCGACAGCAGTTCACTGTAGTCCTCGAACAGCTCTTCCGCTTCCGTGCTCTGCTGCCGTAGCTGACTCAGCACCTTTTCCGCCTTTTCATAGGCATCATCGGTATCGTCAATGCCGTAGCGCTGTCCCAGCAGTACCATCTTTTCCGCAGCTGTGCAGAAATCTCTCAGCCGGTCGGCAATCGGAGACTCAGCGTCCGCACGGGCATAGAATTTTCCCGATGTCTGGGCACACTTTTTCCCGAAGTCCACCTTCGTTGAAATCAGCATGGTGCCTATGACAACGAGCACGGCCAGAATCATGGCCACGGTCGGATTGCTCAGAAACTTCTTCATCTTATCTTATCCCTGCATATCAAGAAGCTTGCGCTTCAGTTCGTCCTCGATCCTGGCCAGCTCCTGTTCGGCAGCGGCGCGGCGGGTCCGTCCGTCGTCCTGAATCTTGCGAACCTCGTCCAGGGCGGCAATCAGCTCTTCGTTGGTCTTCTTCAGAGTCTCAAGATCGACAATGCCGCGCTCGGACTCTTTTGCAACCTCCACGCTGCCCTGATGCAGGGCCTTGGCATTCGCCTCCAGCAGTTCGTTGGTCATATTGGTCACCTCACGCTGGGCTTTCATGGCCTGATCGGAATGGAACAGGCTCAGGGCCAGCACCATCTGGTTCTTCCACAGCGGAATCGTGTTGTTAATGGACGAGCGGATTTTTTCCATCATCAGGGTGTCGTTGTTCTGAACCATACGGATCTGCGGCGACATCTGGACAGAAATCGTGCGGGTCAGTTCCAGATCGTGAATCTTCTTCTCAAAACGGCCGATCATGTTGGCAAAGTCATTGGCCGCCTGCGCATCCTCGGGCAGACCCGATTCCTGTGCCTTGGCCTTGTACTTGGGAAGCTCCTCGTTGCGAAGCTGCTCAATGCGCATTTTTCCGGCAATAATGTACATGGTCAGTTCCTTCATGTACTCTTCGTTGCGCTCGTACATCCGGTCCATCAGCGTGATGTCCTTCATCAGGGTGACCTCGTGATTCTCAAGCGACTCGACAATCTTGTCCACGTTGACCTCAGCCTTGTCATACTGGGCTTTCAGCTGGGCAATGTTGTTGACTGACTTTTTGAACAGGCCCTTGAGGCCCTTTTTCTCTTCCGGGTTGTAGTTCAGTCCCTTCAGCTCGACGACCAGGTCGCCCAGCTTTTCACCGACCTCACCAAGGTCCTTCGTGCGTACGCTGTTCAGCGCTGCATCGGAGAACTCCGAGATATTCTTCTGCGCGTTGACGCCGTAGTTCATGACCTGCTCGGTATTCAGCACGTCAATCTGCGAGGCGAATTCTTTGACGGCCGCCTGCTCGGCCGGTGAAAGGGCTGAGATGTCAAGTCTTTCCGACTTGACTTCCTCTTCCTTCTTTTCTTCCTTTTTCTCTTCCGCCTTCGGCGCTTCCTGTACGGCGGCCTGGGTCTGGGCGTTCGGCTCCAGCGTCAGTTTGGGGACGTAGCTCGTCTTTTCGTCCATCTTGTTTCTGTCCTTTCTGATTTGTTATCGGGTTCTGTTCTGTTTGTCAGCGGGATGCGCCGCCGCTGACCGCGGTCTGCGGCTGTGTCTCTTCACGGATGACGAAGTCCTTCTTGTCACTCAGACCTTCGCGGTCCAGCATGCTGTTCATGACGGCGATATCGGTCTCTATGTCCAGCGCCTGGTTGGCAAACAGGGAATCCAGCTGCTTCTTATATGCCGCAATTGCCGCATCCAGCATCTCGCTGATGCTCTTCATGCTGCGGTCGATATTCTCGCCTTCAATCCCCTGTGATCCCATTCTGTCATAGGCATTCAGAAGCTTGATCGTCGTCGGCAGATAGTAGTTCATAAACTTTTTGATCTTCGGGATATCCGTGGGATCGGAAATGGCATCCTGAACGATCTTGTCCGTGACACGCATGATCTCGTTGATCTTGGAACGGATCTCCGGATCCTTGATCGACAGATACAGCCGGCCCATCTCGCTGAGCGCCTTGTTGCCCTCTTCCACGATCGGATCGACCTCAGGGCCGTAGCTTTTCTTTTCAACCGGTTTCTGCGCCGCCTGCTCACCGACATTGCGTACCCTGGTGTCAACAGTCTTTCTGGCGGCTTGTCTGTTTTCCTCGTGCCGCTGTTCCTTTTCCTTCCTTCCGGCGCGCAGACCGGCCGCCCGTCCGATCAGAAAGGCAACAAGAAGCCCACCGCCCAGTCCCAGAAGGATACTGCCCATCTCGTACATTGGGAAGAACATGGAAAGAAACAGCCAGGTAATGATGAAACCGTATATGGACCCCGAACGGGGCCGTCTTCCGCGTCCAAACATGGTAAATCCCCTTTTCCAGCTTGATCAAATAATTATACAATAGACAGATATTTTCGTCAACGAAAAAGTCCGCCGTCAGGCGGACTTTTTGTTTTCGTCTGTCTTAGATATCCAGCGTATCACCCTCCCGGGCGTACAGGACGTCGGTTCGATTCAGCAGCTTTTCCCGGTTGCGAAGCACCCTGTCCGAGCTGGACGGAGCATGGTGGACCAGCATGAGCCGTCTCACCCCGCCTTTCTCCATCAGCTCGATGCCTTTTTCAGCCGTCGAATGACCGAAGCCCTTTTTCCCGGGGTACTCCTCTTCGGTAAACTGCGCATCGTAGAGAAGCAGATCCGCATCCCTCGAGAATGCGATCAGTCTCTCAAAAGAAGCTTCATCCACCTCATAGTCCGTGGCATAAACAATGCTGCGTCCGTCATAGCTCAGCCGATAGACCATGGTCCGGTCCGGATGGTGCCCCTCCATGGTCTCAATCTCCATCTCTCCCACGGAAAGCTTCTTCGGCATGGCAAGGACCTTCGGTTTTCCCTCCAGATCGGTGAGCTTCAGCGGCCAGAAGGGCGGTGCGAAGACCTGCGCTATTGTGCGTGCAGCGCTCTCGTCATCCTCACAGAAGGGCACATACAGCCTTGCCTGCTGTCCGGGAATGAAAAAGCCCGTAAACATGCCCAGGCCCATAATATGGTCCAGATGCAGGTGACTGAGCAGGATGACCGGCGCTTTCGGATAAACTGCCGGGGCCGAGGCCAGTCCGCTGCCTCCGTCCAGGAAGATCGTTTCGTTTCCGGCTCGAACCATGTAGCACGAGGTATCCCCGCCGTACGCGCTGCAGTCGTCCCGGCAGGCTGCCATTGAGCCGCGCGAACCGAGCACAGTCATTTGAAAACTCTTCTTCAAGAACGTTTTTCCCCCTCTGTTCCGATGTCGGAAGCCTGTCGGAGCTGCTGCAGCCATGCCTGAAACCTGCTTGGCCGCGAGGTAAAGCAAATTCGGAAACCTCCCTGCCTGACCTCGGTCACCTTGGCATACAGTCCGTCTTCGACCTTCAGCAGCAGGTTGTCAAATTCGTCCAGATTCTCTGCCGTTTCCAGGATCGCCTCCCGTTCCGAGACGGCCGTCAGCCTGCCCTTCTTTTCTTCCTTTTCGGCATGCTTTCCTTCCAGCACGGTAAAGGTAATCGGAAACGGTGTAATTTTCTCGAGTTCCGGTGCATCCTCCGTCTCCAGGTAAACGTCGTACGGCTCTCCGATGCCGGTCACCTGAGAAATCGTGATTTCCTTCTCCACGCCCTTGGGCATCACCTGCAGCGTACGCACGATTTGAAGCTTCTCCCGGATAGCATCGCGCGTACCTGGTGAAATCAGAATCTGACCGCCCGTCGTGTAGCTTTCGATTCTTCCGGTCAGGTTGACCGCTGCGCCCAGCACGCCGTATTTGGTTCGTTTTTCCGAACCGATGTTCCCGAGGATCATGGCATCCGTGTTGAGGCCGATGCCCATGGCAATCGGCTCGAAGCCGTGCTCACGGTTCCAGCGGTTAACCAGCTTCATGCGCTTCTGCATGCCGATTGCCGCGGCAACCGCATCCGAAGCATGGGTTTCTGACGGTGACGGTGCCCCGAAAATGACCAGCATGCCGTCCCCTTCAAACTCGATCAGGGTACCGTGATACTTTTCGATCTCCTCATACATCTGGCTGAAGTAATGATTGAGCATCGTGATCAGATCCTGCGGCTGCATCCGCTCGCTCATGGCGGTGAAGCCGCGCAGGTCGCTCATCATCACGGTCAGGGTACGTTTCTGTCCGCCCAGTTTCCATCCTTCCGGGGAGTCCAGAATTTCGCTGACGATCTCGTCCGAGAGATAACGCCCGAAGGTCTCCTGCAGGACGCGGTTACGCAGCTCCAGTTGCCGGTTCAGGTTCTGGATGGTCTTCATGGCCTGAATCGCGTCCCTCAGCTCTACCAGTTCGGTAATGTCGCTGATAACAAGGATGACCCCGATGATTTCTTTGCCGTCGCGCAGGTAGGACGATACGATGCGCAGCTGCTTGACGGTTTCGCCAATGCGGAAGGGCAGATAGCTTTCCTGCTGTCTGCCCCTCTCATAGACGGCGTCAAGAACGGTTTGTACAAACGCATCGTTTTCATCTTCGGTAAAGAAAGCGAGGGCAAAGTTTTTTCCGACCAGGTCCTCTCTCTTTCTCTCCACTATCTGAAGCGCAGCCTTATTGATCGCTTCTATGACACCGTCCGAGCCGATGACCATGACGCCCTCTGCAAGATCCCGGACGATGCTGCTCTGTATAATCTCCTGCCGTTCCATGACGGGTATTCTCCCTTCCCGGCGGGCGCCGGAATGAATTCAGCGGCGGATGCTGCGGTACGGGACATAGGTCCCGCCGTTGAAGAAGGCAAA
The DNA here is from genome assembly GCA_900317375.1 of uncultured Eubacteriales bacterium. Classification (GTDB taxonomy): domain Bacteria; phylum Bacillota; class Clostridia; order Oscillospirales; family Oscillospiraceae; genus Limivicinus. Next base: position 3,807 of record ONGJ01000038.1, on the reverse strand, counting down.
ATACGGCACGTCGGGATCCACTTCATTCATCTCATTGTTCCAGACGTTCAGCACGTTTTTGATCTTCTCAAGGAGCGTTTTGCTGCGCTTCTCCGGATTGGTTCCGATCATTTCATCACGGATCTGGCAGGCCGCTTTATAATCCTCGGTGCGTTCGCGAATGCGGGCGCTGATCTGGCGCATGATTTCCAGAAGCCGTTCGGGCTGATCCTTAAAAAATGCCGAGAACTCTGCATCGTCAATAACCTGCAGCTTGGTTCCGTCCTCCATGGCGACCGCTGTCGCGCTGCGGGGATAGTTCTCGATCAGGCCCATCTCGCCGAGGAAGTTGCCTGCTTTCAGGACCGTCAGCTGGGTCTCGTTTTCCTGTCCGTAATTGATATAGACGCCGACGCTTCCCGACACGATGTCAAACATCTCTTGGGCATCATCACCCTGCCGGAAAATGACTTCGTTCTTGCTGAAGCTTCTGCTGCTCATGCGTTACCCTCCTTTACCGCCTGCTCATGAATGGTACGGCAGACTTCCACATAGTCCTTGGTTCTCTTGCGAAGGTTCTGGCTCAGCTGCTGCATGACCATCAGGACGCGGGCCGGATTCTTCTCAAAGAATTCACCGAATGAATCTTCCGTTACAAAGCTGATGCAGGTCTCATCCTCCAGGGCAACTGCCGTGGCTGAGCGGGGCGCATGATCCAGCAGGCCCATTTCCCCGAAATACTGGTCCGGATAATACTCCGTCAACAGCCTTTGGTCATCTGTGCCGTAGTTTGCATAGACGCCTACTCTCCCCATATAGAGATCGCACATGCTGTCTCCGGCCTCTCCCTCATGGAAGATAACCTGGCCCTTCCTGAATGTTTTTGTTTCCATACTGACCTCCCGATTTAAAATAATTTCCCATCTGTTCAAGTTTTCTGACTTTGTGATTAAGTATATCCGAAATCGGCTGATTTTTCAATAGTTTCTTCTCTCCCGGATAATCTTTCCCGAAAGGCCTCAGGTTGCCGCATAGCCGGCTCGATAAGCGCTGAGATTCAGCTCTCGGAATTTGGGCGGGACCGTCTCCGCAATCACACGTTCCCAGTCGATTGCATCCATCTTCAGCGCTTTGACCATGCCTCCGAAGAGGACAATGTTCATGCATTTGCTGCTGCCCAAGGACTTGGCAATCGCTTCCGCGTTCAGGATATGGCAGCTGAAGTTTTCCTGCATGGCCTCCAGGCAGCCCTCGGGATATTGGCACAGCCCGGCCGCGATCGTTGAGGACGGGAGTTCGTAGTCGTTGATCACGGCGATACCGTCCGGCTTGAGAAAGTCCGCATAGCGGACCGCCTCCATCTTCTCAAAGGCCACGATAATATCCGCCGCTCCTTTTCCGATCACAGGCGAATAGACCTTCTCGCCCCAGTGCACCTGGGTTGAGACACTGCCGCCGCGCTGGCTCATCCCGTGCACCTCGGACATTTTGACATCGAACCCGGCCTGCATCAGGCCGTTTACCAGCACCCTGGCCGTCAGGATGGCACCCTGACCGCCGACGCCCACCAAAAGCGCACTCTTCGTGTTCTTCATCGTCTCAGCTCTCCTTCCCGGCAATTGCCTTTTTGGGGCAGACCTGCGCACAGACCGTACAGCCCACGCACTGGCCGGCATCGATGAAAGCCTTTCCGCCGCGGATCATGATCGCCGGGCAGCCGACCTTCAGGCAGCTCCTGCAGCCGATGCATTTGTCCGGGTCCACCGCACAGCTGCCGGTGTCATGCTTCATGCGTTTGATGAGCAGGCATGGACGCCTCGCGATGATGGCAGCCGGCACCTCGGAGGCTTCGGCTTCATCTGCCGCCTTTTCCATGGCGCTGAGATCCTGCGGGTCGACGATAAGGACCTTCTGATAGCCGAAGGCCCGGAGCACGTCTTCGATCGCAATGGCATCAGCCGCCTCCCCCTGCAGCGTGTACCCGCTGCCGGGATTGTCCTGGTGCCCCGTCATGCCCGTGATATGGTTGTCCAGAACAACCGGCACCATGTTGGCCCTGTTATAGATGATCTCCGCCGCGCCGGTCATACCGCTGTGGAAAAAGGTGGAATCGCCGACAACACCGAATACCTTCTTTTTCCGACCGGTCATTGCAAACGCCCTGGCCATGCCGGCACCCGCCGAGAAGCCGGCACCCATGCAGATGCAGGTGTCCAGCGAATTCAGCGGCGCTGTTCCGCCCAGTGTATAGCACCCGATATCGCCCGCAATGACGGTGTCCTTCCGTTTGGACATCGTGTAGAAGAAGCCTCGATGCGGGCATCCGGGGCAGAGGGCCGGGGGCCGGGAAACCGCCTTGACCTTCAGCTGTTTTGTCTCCGGCTCGATCCCGAAAAGCATCTGACGCAGGCGCTGAGGGTTCAGCTCATACAGATTGCTGATTTTTTCCTTGCCGATGCAGGGGATCCCCGCCGCGCGGATCTGTTCTTCCATAAAGCCTTCCAGTTCTTCCACAACATACAGGGTTCTGACCTTTGAGGCAAAGTCCCGGATCAGATCCATCGGCAGCGGATTGGTCAGCCCCAGCTTCAGAAACGAGGTCCCTTCCGGAAAAACATCCTTTGCATACTGATACGCGATGGATGCCGTGATGACGCCGACCTCGCCGTCGCCCGGCTCTACCCGGTTCAGCGGGCAGGTGTTCCCGTACTCCTCCAGTGCTTTCAGCATCTTCTCCACCTTTGGGTGCTTTTGATAGGCATAGCCGGGGGCACAGTCGTTCTTGGCCACGTTTTTCACATACGGCCTGGGCGGAACCTCGGTCCGCTTGCCAAACTCCACCAGGCTCTTGGAATGCGAAACCCGGGTGGTCGTGCGGAAAAGAACCGGCATGTCAAACTTTTCTGAGATTTCATAAGCCGTCCGCATGAAGTCCTTACATTCCTGTGAATCCGACGGTTCGATCAGTGCGATCTTTGCGAACCGGGCATAATATCGGTTATCCTGTTCGTTCTGCGAAGAATGCATGCTGGGGTCGTCTGCCGTGACAACGACAAAACCGCCGTTAACGCCGTTATACGACGCGGTAAAGACCGGATCCGCCGCGACATTCAGGCCGACATGCTTCATGGCACACAGACTTCTCACGCCGGCAATGGCCGCCCCGTACGCCACTTCTGTCGCGACCTTTTCATTCGGCGCCCACTCACAGTACAGTTCATCCTGATACTGCGGCAGTTGTTCAAAGATTTCGGTGCTGGGTGTGCCCGGATATGCCGAGCAGACCTTGACGCCCGCCTCATAAGCGCCGCGGGCAATGGCCTCGTTTCCGGAAAGCAGATGTTTCATGGATTTTCTCCTTACCCTTATCCGTACAAAGTATGTCGCTCTGTGCTGTTTCTTACTATAGTCCGTTCACCCGCAAAAATCAATGGCGTAAGAAGGGAAGCACAATTCCTGTCTCAGGAAGAGAGAAGAAACGGGCATTTTTTCGTCATTTTGCACAGCTGAAAGCAGGCCAAGATTTGACAAATTCATTTTTTTGTGGTACAACACGCAAAATCCACCGAGAGAGGAGGAATTCTTTGAAAAATAACGATACGATGATGCAGTATTTCGAATGGTATCTGCCGAACGACGGGCTGTGGTGGAAGCGCTGCGCTGCGAAGGCTGATAACCTTTCCGCCCTCGGGATTACACAGGTCTGGCTTCCGCCCGCCTACAAAGGAACCTGAATTGAAAAACTTAATTCCAGGCCCCGATAGGGCTGCCTAGAAGTAAGTTTTGCAAGCTTTTCCCCCGCACTTACTTTTGCAAAGATGGCTGCAG
>ONGJ01000029.1 GCA_900317375.1 uncultured Eubacteriales bacterium | reverse complement strand
GGGTCCATGGCGCTCATCGGCTCCTGAAATACAACGCCGATTTCCCGGCCGTGCAGCTTTCGCAGTTCGCTGCGCTGCGCATGCAGAAGGTCCCGTCCGTTCAGCAGGATATCGCCGGAATAGCTGCACTGCTTTCTCGGAAGCAGACCGGCGATGCTCATAGCCGTCACGGTCTTCCCGCTGCCGCTTTCCCCGACAAGCCCTACAATCTCGCCGTCACCGATCGTTATGGAGATCCCTCCTACCGCCTCCCGGTCTCTGTTGTGAAACCTGACATGCAGATCTCGGATTTCCAGCATTCAGTCCACCTCCCTGTTCCGGGCCTGCAGACCTTCGCCGATCAGACCGACGCCGAAAACCAGCAGCACGATGGTGGATCCGGTAAAGATGGCATACCAGGGTCCGGCTGCGATCATCCCCTGCGCTTCCGACAGCATATAGCCAAGCGAAGCATCCGGCGGGGTAACGCCGATGCCGAGGAAGCTCATGCTTGCCTCCGCCAGCACCGCATTGTTAAAACCGATGGTAACAGCCGGCAGAAGAACGCGAATCGTATTCGGGAGCAGATGGACAGACAGCAGCCTGATGCTTCCTACGCCCATCAAACGCGCACCGGTCACATAATTCTGGTTCCGCAGAGATGCATATTCTGTCCGCATCACGCGGGCAAAGCTCGGGATGAACACCAGGCCGAGCGCGATTACAACGCTGTACTTATTCCCCGGCCCTACAAGGCTGACGACCAGGAGGGCCAGCAGAAAGCTCGGGAACGCAGTCAGCGCGTCGTTCATCCGCATCAGGATATCGTCTGCCAGGCCGCCGAAGTACCCGGTCACGGCGCCGATCACCGTACCCGCCAGGGCGCCGATGGCAACTGTAGAAAGAGCAATGGAAAAAGTGGTGCCGGCCCCTTTCAGAACGCGGCTGAAGATGTCGCGTCCGAAATTGTCGGTGCCGAAAAGGTGGGAAAAAGACGGCGGCTGAAAGCGCCCGTATTTCATGGCCGTTGGAGAATAGGGTGTCCAGAACGCACCGACCAGGATAGCGATCAGAATGATCCCGGTGATGATCAGACCTGCGAGGAGATAGCCGTTGATTTTCTTTTTCATCCTGCAGCACCTCCGAATTGTCCGGACGGACCGGATGTACGCAGGCGCGGGTCGATGGCCTGGTCGATCAGGTCGGCAGCCGTTCCGGCCAGCACAACCCAGAAGGCCAGGATCACAACGATGGCCTGAACCACGGGATAATCGCGGTGTGAGATCGACGTTACAAGGAACCGCCCTAATCCGGGAATGCCGAGAACCTGTTCGACGACGATTCCGGCGCCGAACAGTTCAGCAAGCGTCTGGCCAAGGAAGGGAACAACCGAAACCATGGCATTTTTCAGTACATGCCTGGTCAGGACCGAGTGGCGGTCATTCCCGCGGCTGATGGCGGTCCGGACATACGCTTTGTTCATCTCTGAAATCACCGTTGCGCGCATCATGCGCACGGTCATTGCAATGCGGGGGATGCTGAGGCACACCGCGCCGAAGAACAGATGAAGGAGCGCTCCGGGAAAATTCGTATGAATGTTCGGAAAATCCCCCGGTGTAAACAGTCGGAGGATGATGCCGAATTCCCAGGAAACCAGAATTCCTGTAAAAAACGGAGGGATCGCCATGCAAAGCTGATTGAATGCCGTTCGCGGCCAGTCCCAGATTCCGCCGGTCAGATGGTAGGAGAAAATGCCGAGCGGAATCGAGATGATTACGGTCAGAGCAAAGCTCATAAGGCTCAGCCACAAAGTGAGCTCCAGTTTGGGAGCGATCAGATTCCATACCGGCTGGCGGTAAGAATACGAAAGGCCGAGATCACCGGAAAAGAAGCCGCAGAACCAGCGTACATAGCGTACCAAAAACGGTTTGTCCAGCCCCAGTTCCTGCTGCAGCGCAGTAATCTGCGCCTCGGTGGCCTCCGTGCCGAGCATCGTTCTGGCAGGGTCGCCGGAAACCATCTCGAAGGCAAGAAAGGTCAGGAACGAGACAAGCAGCATGGTCACAAGAAGCAGACAAAGCCGCTTCAGCGAATAACGGAGAATGCCGCTCATTTATCCGTTCCAGGACAGCGGCGACAGATCCAGGACATAAACGGGATAGAAAGTCAGACCTTCCAGCCCTTTGCGCACTGCAACCAGATCCGCCATATCCTGCAGATAGACATTTGCCGCGTTTTCTGTCAGGTTGCGCTCAAGCTGCCGATAAAGCGCTGTCTGCTGCGCATCATCAGCCGTGCGGAGAGCCTGGGCAAGGATTTCGTCGTATTCGGGGTTGGAATAATTGGTGAAATTGTTGCCGACATCGCTGCCGAACCGCTCCAGCAGTTTGCGGGCAGTCATGTTATCGCTGGTCAGCCCGGTGACCGTACTCTGGAAATGGCGGTTTCCGTAGACTTCTTCCAGCCAGGTTCCCCAGTCGACAGGCTGCACTGTCGCTTTGACCCCGATCTCACGCAGCAGTTCAACCAGGACGGTGGCAGTGTTCACATGCGGGGTATAGTTGCTGGGAACGGTGATGGTCATCTCAAATCCGTCCGGATAACCGGCTTCTTTCAGAAGTTCCTTCGCCTTTTCAACATCGAGGGTATAATAATCGGTCAGGGACTCATCGTAGTATTTGCTGAAAGACGGAAACATGGATGTCCCAAGGGGGATGCCGTATCCGTCGAAAGCCAGATCAATCACAGCCTGCTTGTCAACGGCATAGCAGAGCGCCTGACGGACACGGACATCGTCAAAGGGTTTTTCCGCATTGTTCAGATAAAGCGCCTGAACAAGGTTCATGCTGCCTTCGGCGATTTCGAAGTCCGATTTGTTCAGCTGGGCTGTCTGGTCACTGCTCAGATGCGCGACAAGATCCAGCGCGCCGCTTTGCAGGCCGAGCACCAGCCCTTCCGCATTCTCCAGGATTTTGAACGTGACTTTGTCCAGTTTCGCGGGCGTGCCCCAGTAGTCTTCAAAACGTTCGAGGATCATATGATCCTGCACTGCACGGGAGACGAAGCGAAAAGGACCGGTGCCGACAGGCGCGGTTTCCTGGCTGTCGTAGCCCGCAGGAAGGATGTAGCAGTTCATCACTGCCGCAAGGAACTCATTGCTCGGTTCGGACAGTCTGATTGTAAGCGTGCTGTCGTCGTGCTCAAGGCTTTCGATGACGGACAGCGCAGCGAGCTGCGCGGCCGGGTCGGCATCCTTCCAGCGCCTTTCGATGGAATAAACAACGTCCTTCATCTCCACGGGATCACCGTTGTGGAACCGAACGCCTTGACGCAACGTGAATGTATAGCTCAGGCCATCGTCCGCTTTTGTGATCTCCGAGGCAACAGCCGGAACGATCTCTCCGTTTGAAGCCGGCTTTACAAGCCCTTCAAACACATTGAACAGGATTTCTTTCGTTCCTGCCGCCGTCATATAATCGGGGTCAAGACTGTCAAAATCCTGGGCGATGCCGATGGCGACTTCATTGCTCGCCATATGCCCTGTCTGCTGTACGGCGGGACTCTCAGCTGCCGCTGTCTCTGCCGGCTTTGCCGAAGCGGGTTCCGTTCCCTGCCCGCCGCATCCGGTGAAGAGCATTGCGATCAGTGCCGCTGCAAGAGAGATTGCCAAAAACCGTTTCTTCATCTGTAACTCCTTTCATCACTGCCCTGTACGGGTCAATGTGCGGCGTTTTCACACGCCAAATGATCTTTCTTGTTTTTCGATATTCAATTCAGCACAGTCTGGCATCCGAAAGTGCCGCGTTGCGAAGTCTCGGCGGTTCACCGGCGCTGCCCCCCAGGGTGCTGCTGCCTTTGACCGCTGTCAGGCTTCTGATCGGGATCCCCTGCTGCAGGAAACGCTTCTCATAATCTGTCAGAATCCCCCGGATTCCTTCCGCATGGAGATCTGTGCTGACATTTTTCAGCATCCACCCCTCGTTTTCAAACTGTTCTTTTGACCAGAGGAAGAGCGGCAGATTGTCTGTTTTGAACCGGACTTCCCCGCCGTCCGGGAGCAGATCGGCATAGATCCGCAGAAAAGAAGGCGCAGTCAGCCGAAATTTGGCATCCCGGCTTTTTGGCCAGGGATCGCAGAAATTGATATAGATTCGGTCCGCTTCAGAGGGTGCAAGTATTTCGCGCAGACCGGATGCGTCAAAGTCGAGAAAGCGGACATTCTTCAGGTTTCGTGCTTTTGCTTTCTCCATGGCAAGGATCATGGCATCCGGGACCTTCTCAATGGCGATAATCTCTGCGTCCTGATGCTGCTCCGAAAGAGCGCAGGTAAAGCTTCCTTTCCCGCATCCGAGCTCCAGAAACAGCTTCCTGCCTTCCGTTCGCCAGGCTCCGCGCTTCCCGGCAGGGTTTTCCTCCAGATACTCCCGGCACTGCTCCATTCTCGGCGCCAGATTATGCCGTTTGCGCATTCTCAAAAGCGATCACATCCTTCCTGCGAAGCATACCACAGGCGCTGAAAAACATCAAGCGTCTCTTCACAAAGCTGTAAACTCGTGGTATGATGGAAATAGAGGAGGAATGCAACATGATCAACTATACTTTCCGGCCGAAGGGTGTCTGCTCGCAGCAGATGAATATCACCGTTGAGGACAACCGGATACAGAACCTGGAAGTGCTCGGCGGCTGCGACGGCAATCTGAAAGGGATTTCCAGCCTGATCATCGGCATGCCGGTTGACGAGGTCATCGCGCGTCTGGACGGGATTCGCTGCGGTTATAAGAGCACCTCCTGCCCGGATCAGCTGGCAAAGGCGCTGAAGCAGATGAAAGCCGAGATGGCAGAACCGTGATGGACAGCCGCGTTCTGGAAGGGGTCATGGAAGCAGGCCTGAAAGAGCTGGGCATTCCGTTTAAGGAAGACACGCTTTCCCTGTTCCGCCGTTATTATACGCTTCTGGAGGAAAAGAACCGTCAGATGAACCTCACCGCCATCAGCGGGGAAGAGGAAACTGCGCGGCTTCACTTTCTGGACTGTGCGGCGCTTCTGCCTCTTCTCCCTTCCGGCCCTTTATCCGTGCTGGATGTGGGGAGCGGCGCCGGATTTCCGGGGCTGATTCTGAAGCTGCTCCGGCCCGAGCTCTCGGTCACTCTGCTTGACAGTCAGAAAAAGCGTGTCCTGTTTCAGCAGCAGGTCTGTGATGCCCTCGGTCTGGAGGGTGTATCCTGTCTTGCTCTGCGTGCCGAGGAGGCCCCGCCCGACATGCGTGAGCGCTTTGATGTGGTTGTTTCGCGTGCGGTGGCGCGCCTGAATATGCTTGCCGAGCTCTGCCTTCCCTTTGTCAGGACCGGCGGTCTGTTTCTTTCGATGAAAGGCCCCGCGGCGGCGGAAGAGCTTGAAGAATGCCGGCAGGCATTTCGTCTTCTCGGCGGCGGGAATGCCTCTCTGGTCTCCTGTGCCGTCCCGGAGCTGGATGCCGGGCGCTGGGTTGTGCGCACCGAGAAAACCGGCAGGACCCCTTCCGTTTATCCGCGGCGTTTTTCACAGATCAAAAAACAGCCTCTCTGAAGAACTGTTCCCCCGCCTCACTTCGGCGGGGGAACAGACGTTTATCTGCTGTTTTTTTCATACAGGGCCCACAGCCCTTTCATCAGAAGGTTTTCATCACAGACGATCTCTTTTTTACAGTAGGGGGTAATGACAGAGGCCAGCCCTCCGGTTGCAATCACCCGGCAGCTGTATCCGAGCTCCTCTTCCATCCGCTCGATCATGCCGTCGATCATGGCCGCCGTTGCATAGACGGCCCCCGAGCGCATGGCATCAACCGTATTCGTGGCGATCACCCGCCCGGGCATGGATACCGAGATGTCCGGCAGCAGGCTGGTCCCCGAAGACAAGGCCTGCAGCCCCAGTCTGACGCCCGGCATGATGGCGCCGCCCCGGTAACAGGCGTTTTTATCCACTACGACCATAGTGGTCGCCGTATCCAGGTCAAGGATAATCGCCGGGCATCCGTAGCAGGCGATTGCCGCAACGCTGCCGACCGCGAGGTCCGCCGCCAGCGTGCCGGGGTCATCGATCCGCACGTTCATCCCCGTCCTGATGCCGGGGCCGACGATTATGCTGTTCAATCCGGTCAGGTGGTTGACGGCCGTTCGGATCGCGTCCGTCACCGGCGGTACAACCGAAGAAATAATCGCGCCCTCAAAGGCTTTGACATCAATGCCGCAGAAATCCAGCAGCTGGCGGATTTTGATTCCGTATTCCGCTGCCGTTTCATTCGGTTCGGTATGCATGCGGACGATGGTGCCGATCTCTCCCCGTTCGATCGCGCCCAGAACAATATGCGTGTTTCCGATATCGACAGCAAGTATCATGCCGCTGTCCCTCCTGTCCGTTCAATTTGCAAGGTTAAAATGTGCCGGAGGGCTGGTACAGTCGAGGCTGCGGAAGGTATAGCCGTTCTCCTTGCCCCACTGGATGATTTTCTCAACGGCATCGACGCTGAAGCGCCTGTTGTCATGCTGCAGTACGATCGCCGCCTCTCCTTCCGGCAGCCCCTCGATGCCCTCGATGACATTCCGGACAACCTCGCTGGTGTGCGATGTCTCGCCGGCATCGCCGGACAGCACGTCCCAGTCAAAATACTGATAGCCCAGGCTGCGGACCTCATCGGTCAGCAGTGTCATAATATCCGGAGAAACACTGCTGATGGTATTCGAGCTGCCGCCGGGGAAACGGAGAATATCCGTATACGATCCCGTCTGCTGGAGAATGATGTCCTGTATCTTGAGGAAATCCTCAAAGAAAGCCTCTTCGCTTGCATATATCCTGTCATAATCGTGACCGTAGCTGTGCACGCCGATCTTGTGTCCCGCCCGATACGCCTTGGCAATCACCGGCAGGTAGCGGGGCTCCGCTGCCGTTACAAAGAATGTTGCCTTTACATCGTTTCTGTCCAGTACTTTGAGGAGCTGTTCCGTATAAGGGCCGGGCCCGTCGTCAAAGGTCAGATAGATGGTTTTTTCTTCCGGTTCAATGGTTCCGGCGATCTGCTGCGGCTCAACGGTAACCGTTCGCACGGCACGCACCGTCTGTCCCTGCGCGTTGGTGATGCTGTAGCTGAGTTCATAGGTCCCGACCCTGTAGGGAATCACTTTTCCCTCACACTGCACCCATGCGGTCATGTCGTTGCCGAGCCGGTCAATGGCCAGATAGCCGGGGTCGCCGAACTGGAATCCGGCTTTGACGTACAGTTCATCCCCGCCGGTCAGATAAATCTCCGGTCGGGCGATGGTATAATTCGGCTGCCGCAGAACAGCGGTCGTGTTGCCTGCGCGGTCAGAGACGGTATAGACGATGCCGTCCGCGGTTTCTTCGCTGCGCACCTGCGCTGTAAGATCTCCGTCGATGTTGTCCTCGGCGCGGTAGCCCTCTTCCATATAGCCGTCGAGCCAGCTGACCTGATACCCGTCCCTCTGATACAGAACAATGACCGGCGCGGTGCGGTCGCGCACCTCGACAGTCCTCGTACAGGTATAGTCGCGGAAGAAAAAGTGTGTACGGTAACGCAGTACGTAATCACCCGGAACGTCGGGGTTGACCGATCCGGAAACCTCGACCGGGAGTCTGCGGCTGCTGTCGCCGAAAATTCTGCCTGACATCACCGCATAGACACCGGGGTCCTCGAAGGGCTGTCCCTGCTCGGCTTCCATAACCTGCTCGCCCGTCATATAAAAATGCGGATGCCGCGCATCGATTGCCACCAGCAGTGCCAGAACCAGCATCAGGCCGCAGAGCAGGCTGATCACGGTATTCTGTTTTCCGTATTTCAGGCCCATTTCCTATCTCCTTCGGCGGATATTATACGCTGTGCGTCAAGTTTCTGTCAACCGTTGCGCCCGCGCCTCAAGTATGCTATAGTATTCGGGCTGAATTTATTTAACGCGGCAGCCAGCCGCGGGAGAGGAAAAACATGAAAAACTCTGAGAAAACCATGGACAAAATTGTCGCTCTGTGCAAGAATCGCGGCTTCATTTTTGCAGGCAGTGAAATCTACGGCGGCCTTGCCAACACCTGGGACTACGGCCCTCTCGGTGTCGAGCTGAAGAACAATGTCAAGCGTGCCTGGTGGCAGAAGTTTGTCCAGGAGAATCCTTACAATGTCGGTTTGGACGCTGCCATTCTGATGAATCCCCAGACCTGGGTTGCTTCCGGTCATCTGGGCGGCTTCTCGGATCCCCTGATGGACTGCCGTGAGTGCCACGAGCGCTTCCGCGCTGACAAGGTCATCGAAGACTGGTGCGGGCAGACAGGCTTTGAGCTTTCGAAGCCGATCGACGCCTTTTCCCAGGCCGAGATGAAAGCCTTTGTTGAGGAGCACAATATTCCCTGCCCCAGCTGCGGCAAGCATAATTTTACCGATATCCGTCAGTTCAACCTGATGTTCAAGACCTTCCAGGGTGTTACCGAGGATGCAAAGAACACCGTATATCTGAGACCGGAAACCGCTCAGGGCATCTTTACGAACTTCGTCAACGTCCAGCGCACCACCCGCAGGAAGCTGCCCTTCGGCATCGCCCAGATCGGCAAGAGCTTCCGCAATGAGATCACCCCGGGCAACTTCATCTTCCGTGTCCGCGAATTTGAACAGATGGAGCTTGAATTCTTCTGTGAGCCGGATACCGACCTTCAATGGTTTGATTACTGGCGTTCCTTCTGCCGCGAATTCCTGCTGACCATCGGTCTGAAGGAGGAGAATCTGCGCCTGCGTGATCATGACAAGGCCGAGCTTTCCTTCTATTCCAAGGCCACGACGGACTTTGAATTTCTCTTCCCCTTCGGCTGGGGCGAGCTTTGGGGTGTTGCCGACCGCACCAATTATGATCTGACCCGCCATCAGGAGACCTCCGGTCAGGATCTGACCTATTATGATCAGGAGAAGAACGAGCATTATATTCCCTTTGTCATCGAACCGTCCCTCGGCGTTGAACGCACGGTTCTTTCCGTCCTCGTCGATGCCTATGACGAGGAGGTTGTCGGTCAGGACAAGAAGGGCAACGACGATGTCCGTACCGTCCTGCGTCTGCATCCGGCACTGGCCCCCTTCAAGTGCGCCATTCTGCCGCTCTCGAAGAAAGAAATCCTGACCGGACCCGCCATGGATCTGTACCGGCAGCTCTCCAAGGAGTTCATGTGTGATTACGATGAAACCGGCTCGATCGGCAAGCGTTATCGCCGCGAAGACGAGATCGGCACCCCCTTCTGCATCACCTTTGACTTCAACACTGTCGGAACCGATACCGATCCGGCCGATCACTGCGTTACCGTCCGCGAGCGTGATTCCATGCAGCAGGTACGCATCCCGATCGATGAGGTCCGCGACTATCTTGCTGCCCGCGTCCGTCTTTGATCCGGAGGCTCTGCATGAAAAACGGGTTTGTAAAAGCCGTTGCCGCATCCCCGGTCATTCGGGTAGCGGATGCGGACTATAATGCCGACAGAGTCGTAGACTGTATTCGCAGGGCAGCCGAAGAGGATGCCCGCCTGCTGGTATTCCCTGCGCTTACGCTGACAGGCTGCAGCTGCTGTGATCTTTTCGCGCACCGTGTTCTTCTTGACGGTGCCGTGCGCGCCTTGCTGAAAGTACTGCCCTATACGGAAGGCCTGGATATGCTTGTCTTTGTCGGGCTTCCCTTCGCTCACGGTGCCAGGGTTTTCAACGCGGCCGCCGTGCTGTACGACGGTGAAATTCGGGCGCTTGTTCCCGCGGTGCAGGCTTTCGACGCCCATTTTGATCTTCCGGAGGCCGGCAGCTGCCTTGAGGCAAATGTGCCGGGCTACGGCATGGTCCCTCTTTGTGACAGCATTCTGTTCGAACACGGTGCTCTGGCTGATCTGCGCGTTGCCGTTGAGGTCGGTGCCGGTCTGGACCGTTTCCCCTCTCCGTGTGCGCGTCATGCCGAGGCGGGGGCAACCGTCGTTGTTCAGATGGCGGCCTTCCCTGAAACGGTTTCCTCCCGTGACGAAGCCGAACTCAACGCCCGTTATGAGTCCCGCCAGTTCCGCTGCGGCCTTCTGCTGGCAGCGCCGGGCACAGGGGAAAGCACGACCGACCATGCCTGGTCCGGTCTCTGCCTGGCCGCGGAAAACGGCAGTGTTCTTGCCGTCAGCGAATCCGACGATGCTTTTGCCGTCACAGAATTTGATGTCGAGCATATGGTGACGCTTCGCCGCGCTGCCGGCTGTTTCGATTCCGACGACGATTACCTGCGCATTTCCTGGGGTGAGGATTTGAAGGATACCGTCCTGACGCGCAGAGTCCGCATGCATCCGCATCTGCCCGAGTCTGAAGGAGATCTTCCGGAATACTGCAGGCGTATGCTGGACATGCAGGTTTCCAGTCTTGCAAAGCGTATGCGCTATGCCGGTCTGGATCACTGTGTTGTCGGCATTTCAGGCGGCGTCGACTCAACCCTCGCCGTTTTGGTCAGTTCCATGGCCGTGAAAAAGCTTGGCCTTCCTCCGGAAAACGTGATTGCCTGTACGATGCCCTGTTTCGGAACGTCCTCCCGCACCAAAAACAACGCTGTCGTTGTGGCCAGGCAGCTCGGCGCTGAAGTGCGCATCATCGATATCAGCCAATCGGTTCTGCAGCATTTTAAGGATATCGGGCACGCAGAGGATGATTATTCTGTCGCCTATGAAAACGCCCAGGCCCGCGAACGCACGCAGATTCTGATGGATATCTCCAACAAGACCAACGGTCTGGATGTCGGCACCGAGGATCTCAGCGAGTACATTGACGGCTGGTGTACCTACAACGGTGATCATACGAGCATGTACGACGTCAACCTCGGTCTGACAAAAACCCAGGTCCGTGCCAACGTACGCTATATTGCCGATACGGCTGAGGATCAGGTGCTGAAGGATGCGCTTCTTGATGTGCTTGACTGCCCCGTCACGCCGGAGCTTCTGCCCATTCACGACGATCAGATCGAGCAGAAGAGCGAGGAGGCTGTCGGCCCGTACAGCCTTCAGGATTTCTTCACACACAAGATCCTGGTCTGCGGCTTCACGCCGTCCAAAACCTTCCGCCTGGCCAAAGCCGCCTACGGAGAACAGTTCACGGACAAAGAGCTGCTTCGCTGGCTGACCGGTTACTGCCGCCGTCTCTTCAGCCAGCAGTTCAAGCGCAGCTGTCTGATGGACGGTCCTGCAGTCGAAGACTTTTCCGTATCGCCGCGCGCCGGTTTTCTGCTTCCCTCGGATGCTGAAAATGCACTGTTCCTTCAGGATCTGGAAATGCTTCAGAAATAAACTGTTCCGGCAGTCTGTTCCCATCATCGGACAGACTGCCGTTTTTATGCTTATCCATTAGAAATTTTCATCAGTGACAGTACGTTTTCCCTTGATCTTTGTTCGAAATATGGTATACTTGAATAAAGGCGCCCGATGCGCCGACACAAAAATCTATCCATTATTCACAAGGAGGCACCTATGCTTACAAACGATTATCTCAAGCGTGTCTATGCCGAGGTAGAAAAACGCGACGCCCATGAGCCCGAGTTTCTGCAGGCTGTCAGAGAGGTTTTCGAGTCTCTCGAACTGGTGATTGACAAGCATCCCGAATGGGAAAAGGCCGGTCTGCTTGAGCGCTTTGTTGAGCCCGAGCGCGTCGTCGAATTCCGTGTTCCCTGGGTTGACGATAACGGAGAAGTCCATGTTAACCGCGGCTACCGGGTACAGTATAACAGTGCCATCGGTCCTTATAAAGGCGGGCTTCGCTTCCATCCCAGCGTGAATCTTTCCGTTATCAAGTTTCTGGGCTTCGAGCAGATCCTGAAGAACTCGCTCACCACCCTTCCCATGGGCGGCGGCAAGGGCGGTTCCGACTTTGATCCCAAAGGCAAGAGCGAGCAGGAGGTCATGCGCTTCTGCCAGAGCTTTATGACCGAGCTCTACCGTCACATCGGTCAGTTCACGGATACCCCGGCGGGCGACATCGGTGTCGGCGGCCGTGAGGTTGCCTATATGTACGGCCAGTATAAACGCATTGTAGACCGCTTTGAGGGCGGCGTCATCACCGGCAAGGGTCTGACCTTCGGCGGCTCGCTTGCCCGCACGCAGGCAACCGGCTACGGCCTCTGCTATTTCTCTGCCGAGGCTCTCAAGCATCTGAGGAACGAGACCTACGAGGGCAAGACCGTTGTTGTGTCCGGCTCCGGCAACGTTGCGCAGTACTGTGCCGAAAAGGTCACCCAGCTGGGCGGCAAGGTCGTTGCCATGTCCGACTCTCAGGGCTATGTCTTTGACCCGAACGGCATCAACCTGCCGAAGCTGTTTGAAATCAAGCAGAAGAGGCGTGCCCGGATCAGCGTCTATGCCGACGAGGTCCCCACTGCCGAATATCATGAGGGCTGCCGCAACATCTGGACCGTCAAGTGCGACATTGCCCATCCCTGCGCCAGCCAGAATGAGATGGACGAGAAGGGTGCTCAGGCCCTGGTCGACAACGGCTGCATGGCTGTTTTCGAGGGTGCCAACATGCCTCTGACGCCGGAGGCCATCGCGGTGGTCCAGAACAACGGCCTTCTCTACAGCCCGGGCAAGGCCTCCAATGCCGGTGGTGTCGCCACCTCCGGCCTTGAAATGAGCCAGAACTCCATCCGCATGAGCTGGAGCTTTGAAGAGGTCGATGAGAAGCTGCACGGCATCATGAAGAACATCTATAAGGCCTGCTATGACGCCTCTGTCGAGTGCGGCAAGCCGGGCGACCTGATGGTCGGTGCCAATGTTGCAGGCTTCCTGAAAGTCGCAGAAGCAATGATGGCCCAGGGCATCGTATAAAGCTTTTGTTTCCTGATCTGCAAACCCTCTGCCGAATCGGCAGAGGGTCATTTTATTCTCCTTCCCGAGGGCCGAAGAAGCTTTTTCTCCTTTTTGAAAATAGTTCGTGCATTCATACCCACTGTGTGATATACTGTCTCCGCATTTCTACAACTGTTTTCAGAGGAGTTCTTTTATGAACCTTGTCGTTTTGGATTTGGAATGGAACCAGGCCATGAGTTCCAAATCCGAAGTCTTTAACCATCTTCCGATTCACCTGCGCGGCGAGATTATCGAAATCGGAGCCGTCAGGCTCAACCCCGATCTCTCTATCGGTGACGAGTTCACCGCGGATGTCCGTCCGGTCTACTTCAGGCGCATGCACTATAAGGTAAAGAAAATCACCGGTTTCGATAAGGATCGTCTCTCTCGCGGTCTCTCCTTCCCAGAGGCAATGCAGAACCTGCGCGACTGGTGCGGTGATGATGTCACCTTCCTCACTTGGGGTTGGGATGATCAGGGGATCTTTGAACAGAACATCATCATCCATGACCTCGACTGGGACTGGATCGCCGGATGGATCAACCTGCAGATGATTTATAACCTGCAGACCGGCGGTGATAAAAACCAGAAATCCCTTGCCTCCGCGATGGAGCACTTTGGCATTGAGCAGACCCGTATCGCGCACGATGCACTCGGGGATGCCTACAACACCGCTTTGGTAACCACCCATCTGGACATGGAAGAAGGTCTGCGTCTCTATCCCGAGGCAGATGAAATTCTCGCAAGGCGCATGCCGAATTACAAGCCCGCACAGGATACCCCTGCTGCGCAGGATGCTCTTCTGCGCGAAAGCAGCCTTACCAGCTTTGAGACCAAGGCCGATGCCTTTGCCGACGCCAAGCTTCATGCCCTGGCCTGCCCGATCTGCGGAGGCAGCTGTGAAGGCAGCCGCTGGATCAGCCAGAGTGACGGCCGGTACATGAATCTCTTCGACTGCAGCGAGCACGGCAGCTTTCTTGCCAGAATCCGCCTGAAGAAAGACCCCGACAACGAGCTTTGGACAGCAGGCAGGCTGATCTATGAGGCCGACGAGGAAATGCAGGCTTTCTATCGGGCCAAGCTCAGCCAGACCCGACGCCGCGGCCGCGGCCGCAGTCCGCGGAAAAGCCGTCCCGCCTGAGGTTTAAAATCCCATCATCCATAACAAATGAGCAGTCCGGAAGGCTGCTCATTTGCGCATTCAACCACATTGTATTTCTCGCTTTAAAAGCCATCCCTCTGTGCGTATCCGGGCAGGCCAAGGATGCCGCGGAGCTGGCTCACGGCTATACGCGCATCCTGCAGATATGCTGCATTTTCGGGTGGGGTATCATAACAGTAGTTTGCGATGATCATCGGCGCGTAGCCAAATTCCTGCTCATAGAGCGCGGAAACGGCATTATAAAGCACCTGTCCCCATCTCTGATGGTATGAGGATGTCACGATGGTCATACTCCTGACGCCTTCATTCTGCATGATAGCCAGCGAATTCACAGCGTTGTCCGCCGTTGTCATGGCGGTCTCGTCCGTAAAAACCCTCGATGCATCAATCCCGCAGACATGGACAAGATAGTCCTTCATCATCCCGGCCTCCGTATGCCGGTCCGGATTGTTCGGTCCGGTTGCTCCGCCCGAACACACGAGAATCGTCTCCGGAAATGTCCTTGCCGCGGCGGCCGCCGCATTGCATCTGCCCTTTAATTCATCGGTCATTTCCCCGTTCATCAGCTCATAGCCCAGGACCACAAAGGCATGCCTGCTGCTGTTCGGGACGCCCTCTCCGATCAGTTCATTTGCATAGCTGTCTTCGCGGAATGCGCACTGCCTGTATTCCGGATTCAGGTACACATCTTTCCAGTGGCCGGCAATACGATTTGCTACCGCGGCGTCTTCCCGGCTGATCTCTGCAATTGCTGCCAGATCAGACGCGACGGTCTCGGAGTCGTTCGGTGACGGTGTTTCATACGCATTCAGCAGGTCGGTGAGCAGCCTGCTGAAATGAGCCCTGTTTGCTTCCGAGATTTTATACTCCCGCCTGACAGGCTGAAGCACTGCCCCGATAATCAGGATGACACAGAGCAGAACAACTGCTGTGCCGGCAATGAACTTTTTCATGCCGTTATCAGCTTAGAGAACAGATTGTTTTTACAGACCTCGACGTAATCGGAAATCATTTTTCTTCCTCCATTCTGTTTAACGCTTTATCCAAAAGCTGTTTCAGCTGGATTAGCTCATCGACGGGCAGATTCACACATCCTGCCATTTTTCCCGGAACCTTTACCGCTTCTTCCTTCAATGCTTCCCCGGCTTCTGTCAGAGACACAAACAGATTCCGCTCGTCCTGCTCTTGACGGGACCTTGTCACCAGCCCCAGTTTCTCCAGCCGCTTCAGAAGCGGTGTCAGCGTGCCGGAGTCCAGCCGGACGATTGAGCCGAGTTCTTTTTCCGTCATGCCGCCGTATTCCCAGAATGCCATCATCACAATATACTGTGTGTAAGTAAGCCCAAGCTCTTCAAGCGGTTCTCTGTACCGCCGAACGACTTCCTTTGCACAGGCATAAAGCGGAAAACAAAGCTGATTTTCCAACCTGATGCATGCGTATCTGTCTTCTTTCATAACTATTGTCTGCCTCCGCGCCGTCTTTCGGAAAACGCAGGGTTTCTCCGGACAGCACGACCTTTCAGCAGGCGTCTCCTTTTATTGTCTTCTATTTAATTGCGTGCAAATAATTGTATGAGAAATATACTATTTTCACCTGCATTTGTCAAGTTCATTTCTGCAGCGGATGCAATTGATTCTCCTGCCGGTTTATGGTATGATCAAAATCCATCACAGCATCTTGCCTGCCCGTATCCAAGCTGCAGAAAGCTGAAGCCGGGAGCAAAGAATTGCTGGAAGGTCCTGCAGTTCCGACCAATACGAAATAACCACACGGAGGACTGTCACCGTGATAATTAACGATATCCTTTCCCATTTTGTGCTGAAATATCTTATGGTTCCCAAAAGCCCCAAAATCCTGCCGGATAAAACGCACATTGCCTGCATCGGAGACAGCATCACATACGGAGCCGGAGTAAAAGGCAGGACAGAGCAGACCTGGGAGTATTATCTGAATCAGATCCTCGGGCAGGATTATCAGGTTATCAACTATGGGATCAGCGGCAGAACGCTTCAGGACGAGGGCGATTATCCGTACAGAGCCGACAAGTTCTACAGTGAGTCATTAAACTGCTCTGCCGAAATCTATCTGATCATGCTCGGCACCAATGATGCAAAGCCCTACAACTGGAACGAGGAACGATATGAGCGGGAATTCCATTCCTTCTGCAAGGAATACAGGGATCTGAGGAACCATCCGCGCGTCATCGTGATGACCCCGCCGCAGTGCTATGCCGATCCCAAAACCGGAAAGGTCGGCTTCGATATCAACGCAGAAACGATAGACCGCTGCATTACGGGGATTATCAAGAGACAGGCAGAGAATCTGAAGCTGGAGGTCATCGATCTGCACGAACTGACGCAGAATCATGAGGACTGGTTCGACGACGGTGTGCATCCCAATGCCTTGGGCAATCAGATGATTGCAGAGCATCTGGCCGTTCAGTTGGCAAATGAATCCTGACCTGTTCAAAAAGGCTTTCTTAGGCAATTCTTTCTCAAATAAAACAATCCGGGGCCCATCATCCGGGCTCCGGATTTTCACTGTCTTTCTGATTTTCTATATCTTATATATGCTGTCGTATCCGATATACTGACCGGCATATGGATTCGTGCTGTAGTTATCCTGATTCATGCCGTATGTCGGGACGGCATCAACCACCTTGATAAAAGCCCATTTTGTGCTGGAATTGTCGATATCGCTGTGGAAGCTGCAGAACACTGCCCAATCATTCAACTCACCGTCCAGGTTGTGAATCGTCAGCATTGTGGTGTTTTCGCCTTCCACCGTTACATCCGGAAACAGTTTGCGGAATTCCTGCACAGAGTGCTCGTTCCCGCACGGATCAACGAAGGACCATTCCATTGTATTGTAATACTGGGCGCAGGCTTCGAACCACGCGCTCTCCCCTTCCGCCCAGGTTCCGCTGTAAGGATTTCTGGTAATGACAATACCATAGTTTCCGATGCCGTAGTCCGCACAGGCGGCGGCGCTGAGCGCAAAAATCAAAACAAATACCATGACCGCAGAAACAAGCTTTTTCATTTCTTATCTCCGTCCTTTCACCGGGCCCGGCAGATTCCAGTCTGCCCGTTGCCCGTTTCGTTTTTTGCTGAGAACTCTTCTGCCCGAAAAAATCTCGTTATGAACCTGAATAAAACTCTGTCCGTGTCGGATTGGTCTGGATCAGGACGGAGCTTTGACGGAAGGTCTCGATCATTTCATCTGCCGCGGCGTGGACGGCCTCCTCTGTGGTGTCGCTCAGATAAATGACCAGCGTGTACTCCTGATACACGGTTCCTTCATCAATCCAGCCGCCGCTTGCTTCCTGTATCGTGTAACCGCCAAAGTGCCTGATCAGGATGTCCTTGACCTGCTCCTGCGCTTCGGCCTCTGTGAATACCGGCTTGTTGGTGTCCTTATCATTTGTACCGAGATACATGACATACTGGATATCCGCATTCGTCTCAGACGCAGCGCTATCCTGTTCCCCGTCGTCACGGACCTCTTCTTTTTTATCATGCTTATCGATCCAGAGTTCGTAGATGTTCTGAATGCCGTCTTCATTCACATACATAAGTACGTTATTTGGCTCTGCATTCGGATAAATCACCGTCGCCTTGCAAAGGATACAGTACGTATCCCCCTGAACGCCAAGGACGCAGACCGGAACATAGCTCACCCCTAAGAGTCCCTCTGTTGCTTTATCAAAAATCGCCCGGACTTCCTCCGTGACCTCTGTCGGTGCAGACAGATCCCAGTCCGATGCTTCTGCACCGGCTGTGACAGGTGTGCAGAGCAGCAATAAGACGAGCATGCAGGCAGCGAATTTCTTCATAGTCTTTCTATCCTCCCCGGCAATCATGGATCCTGTGAAAACGGAGCAGATACTTGCGTCAGGAACCCTGCAGCATCTATGCCGCCTTCTACTGTCTGGATATTATCATGAAACGCCGCAAAAGACAATATACGGCAAAAACATTTATGCTCCTGCATACAGGCGAAGAGCAGCAAAAGCTGTTGCCTATACAGTGAGCACTATGATATAATAAGCAGCGCTTTCTGCCATTGCCTGATTCCGTATTCGTGCACAAGTATTGGGATCTGAGCAGGTACGGCAGCCGGAAGCTGACGGATCCCTGTTCCAGCCGTGAGGCTGCATGGGCTGCTCAAGGGGGCTGATGACGACAGATGAACTGCAGAACGATGACATGAGACAGGAACACACGATTCACACACCCAATGCGTTCAGCACCGTGAAGTGCAATCATGAAATCTGTTTTTGGAAGCTGGAAATGGGACGGCTGGACGAGGACGCGATCTGGAACGTTCTGATTCAGCCTGTGACCGTGCTGAAAGGCGGTATCCGTGACCAGATCCGTGTGCGAGCCCGACCGGACGGCAGCTGTTCGGATTATACGGGCATCGTCACCTGCTTCAGTCAGGGTGTGCATGTGCTGGAGTCCGGAAAAGACTGGACCCTGATTGAGGCTTACTCCTCCGCCGACGAAACCTCCGATGTCAGGGTTTTTGGCAGCCGTTTTGAAGGTTATGTTCCGACCTCCCTTCTAAAAAAGGAAGAAGTCGACCGGACCTATGGTCTGGTGGTCGACAAGCTCCTGCAGAAAATGTATGTATTCAGAGAGGGAAAGCTCTTCTCTGCCCTTTCGGTCTCCACCGGTCTTGCCGCAGAGGATGCTTCCTCCCTGGAGACACCTGCCGGAGAGTTCCTCATTGTCAGCCGGGTAGATCATTTCTGGGCCGATGACTGCCTGGTCGGATATGGGATGTGCATCAACAAAAGCATCTGGATTCATAAGGTGCCTGCGATCCGGCGGACGGAAGAATCCACCGGAGAGACATACATGGATTATGATACATGTGAGAGCCGACTGGAGACGAAAGGCAGCTGCGGCTGTATCCGGGTACAGCGCCGCCTGACGCCCGAAAACGTGAACGCCAAGTGGCTGTATGACAACCTTCACCGCAAGCCTTATACCAAAGTCATCATACAACCTTCACCGCAAGCCTTATACCAAAGTCATCATCTGGGATGATTCCGGCCGATAATCCGGATGATAATGACTCGGGGACAGAGACACGAGCAGTTTTTTCCCGCATATAAAAGAAAAGCCCGGGAACTCCCGCTCTGCAATCAGATCAGGAGTTCCCGGGCTGCTTATCAAAAGTTGGCAGCGCGTTTTTTTGGTGTTTCTATTCTGAAAACCTGGGCTTCCTCTGCAGACCGGGCTTTGATTCTTGGCCATGCCGTCTGGACGAACGAACATCATTACTTTGTTTCCGATAAGCGTCGGCTTCATGAGATTCGGGAAAAAATGGAAAAAAAGGGAAGCCCTTTCCGGCTTCCCTGATGGCACCCACGAGGGGATTCGCCCGCCTGCGGGCGGGCCCGGTCGCGGGGAAAACGTGCCCCCGGTACGTTTTCTTACACCGCTCCCCTCGAATCCCATTAAGATTTTTCCAAATGAAAGCAGCCGCCTGCAGCGGCTGCTTTCGTTTGGCACCCACGAGGGGATTCGAACCTCCGACCTACCGCTTAGGAGGCGGTCGCTCTATCCTGCTGAGCTACGTGGGCATGTCTTTTTGATGCTCGAGTATTTTACCGCAGATTCATTCTCTTGTCAACCGGCTTACCAGCGCTTCCAGTTCTTCCCGGCTGAGCAGGAATCCTGCGGTCTTCTGCAGGTCGGTGCGGCTGATCAGCGGAGGAAGATGCAATTCCCGCGCCAGTCTGCGCCGCAGCTGAGCAGATCCCGGCCTGCCGTTCAGGCCCAGCCGGTAGAAATCCGCGTCCGTGATTCTCTCTTCTTCGGCACAGCTGTCTTCGCTCGCGCCGGCGTTTTTCAGCGCCCGAATCAGTTCTTCGGGCCGCATGCCCTCAACACCGAGCAGACCTTCCTTTGAAGGTCTGTTTTTTCGTTTCTCCCTGCCCGGTACGGCCGGCACGAAGGCCTGCTTGATCTTCTCCGGCGGGATCAGACTCTTCAGACGGTTTCGGATCACAAAACCGGCGGAATCCGAGTCCGTCAGCAGGATCAGGCCCCTCTCCTCTGCCAGCATACGCAGTGCTTCCAGTTTCTCGCGGTCATTGAAAACAGCAAACCCATTGGTTTCGAAAATCAGAGCATCGACCACCTGACTCAGGGTGTTGCGGTCATAGCGCCCCTCGACGACAATGACCTCCCGGATTCTAAGCTTTTTCTCAGCCATCCGACACCTCAAGGGCAATCCGCATCAGTGTCTCCTTCAGCAGCTGCTTTTCGTCCGTTCCTTCCGATTTCAGCCGATAGTCTGCTCTTGCACAGAGAGACACCGCCTGCTGCAGCTGCTTCGGCTGAAAGCTTCTGGCTGACTGCAGCAGCCGTCTTGCCATGAAGTCATACTTGATCCCGCTCAGTTCCATCAGTTCGGCCGTGTTCCTGGTCTGCGTTGCCAGATACAGCCGCCGAAACTGATTGGACAGCATGGACAGAATCGCAGGTACGCTGTTGTCACGCTGCTCAAGCAGATCCGCCAGAATCCCCGCGGCGGTATTGAAGCGCCGCTCGGCAATGGCATCGGTCAGTTCGAAAATATCCGCCTCCGGAATCCGGTTTGCCACCGCGTTGACATCCGAAACGGTAACCTTTTCCCCTTTTGTATAAGCCGCGATTTTCTCGATCTCGGGAATCAGGCGTTTCATCTGGTCGCCGCTCAGCCAGATCAGCCTCTGCGCCGCCTCGATCTCGAGGCTTTTCCCATAATAGGCAAAGCGCCTCGTAATCCAGCGGATCAGCATATTCTGATCCTGCACGGTAAAGCGGATTTCTGTTCCGTGCTCACGCAGGTACTTGACGATCTTGCTTTTCCCGTTCGGCTCTTCTCCCTGTTCCGGCAGAAAAACCACCGTGCAGTACTCCGGGATATCCTCCAGAACGCTGATCAGCGCATCTGCATCACCGGGCTTCAGGTAATCCATCTCCCGGATTTCAATGAGGCTGCGCTCACTGAAAAACGGAAGGGTGTCGATGGCAAAGCGCAGATCCACCGGGTCGGGCTGGGCGCTCTTGAAAATGCGGCTCTGAAAGCTGTCTCCTGCGCCCGATGCACAGATCTCCCGCAGCGTCTTCAAATAATCGTCGCGCAGGTAATCTTCTTCACCCCACAGCAGATACAGCCGCCGCGGTCCCTGTTCTTTGAGTTTTCGGATCTCTGTCCCATAATCCAGAGCGGGTTCTTTTCTTTTCTTTTTCATGCTGTATACTTTCTCAAGCAGTCTGCAGCCACACCTCAACCGTACCGTTCAGATCGGTCCGATAGATCCCGTATCCGCAGATTTGCAGGCTTACCAGAGTCTCCCTCGTCGGGTGGCCGTAGGAATTGTTTTTCCCCACACTGATAATCGCATCTTCTGCCTGAATGGCCGACAGGAATGTGCGGTCAGACGAGGTTTTTGATCCGTGATGCCCTACAATCAGCAGCTCGGTATCCGGGATTTCTTCGTTTTCGATCAGTCTCTGTTCGGCGCCAACCGGTGAATCACCGGTGATGAGCATATCATAGTCCCCTATGGAAACCAGGCTGATGATGCACCGTTCGTTCTCATCCCCGGCGTCAGGCGGAGCCGTCATACGCACCCGGATCTTACCGAATGTCCGCTCCGTGTTTTCGAGAAGCCGGGTGACTTTTGTCCCGTTTCTCTCTGCTGCGTCGACGATTCTTGTCAGAAGCTGTTCGTCCGTGTCCGCATTCGGCGATAGAATGATCTCGCGCACCGGGATCAGCTCCAGCAGCATCGGTACGCCGTTTGCATGATCCTCGTGCAGGTGCGAGAGCACCAGGGCATCCAGCTGCTTCCGGCCGGCATGCTCCAGCCATGCGCCCGCTGTTTCCCCGGCGTTGTCCAACGTGTTGAGTCCGCCGCAGTCGAACATGAGTGTATTATCCGCGGACACGGCGCATATGCATTCTCCCTGACCGACATCCAGCGCCGCAAGGACTGCCTCGGCGCTGCGGTAGCGCCGGGCTGACACAGAAATCACTGCAGCCAGCGTCAGAATGCTGAGCGCAGCCGGGACCAGCAGGCGAAAGCGGCTGCCCGCGCGGCTGCGCCAGGCAATCAGGCCAAGGGCATAGCACAGCGCCAGCCAGACCTTCATCTCGGCTGTCTGCATGGGGAGCAGGTGATGGGGGATTCTGCAGATCAGGCCGGCCAGCAGGATCAGATACCGCGCCAGCAGCTGCGTCGGCACGGCAAGCAGTTTCCCGAGCGGCAGGAACAGCAGCGCTGCAAAGCAGCTCAGATACCCTCCGCAGAAGCAGAGAGAGACCGCCCACAGACCGAGCAGGTTGGTAAGCGGCGAGTAGACGGCAAGGCTTCCGAAATGGATCACCGAAAGCGGCGCCGACACGATCAGCACGGCGAGCGAGGCCCCGATCACAGACAGCGGCGCCCACAGCCAGCTCTCCCTGTCAGCCCTGCAGGCCTTCATCAGAGTCCGGGTCATCGGTTCCGCCAGCAGAACCATCCCGGCCATGGCAGAAAAGGAAAGCTGCAGGCTGATGCTGGCACAGCTGAAGGGATTCATAAGCAAAATCGCCGCCAGCGCAAAAGCCAGTGAGGTCGGACCGTCATTCTCCCGTCGGAAGATCGGGGCCATCAGCAGCAGCGTCTGCATGATGCCGGCGCGTACCGCGGAAGGGGACGCCCCCGTCATGAACACAAAAAAGCAGACCAGCAGGATGCCCGCCGCAGAAGAAAGCGGCCTTGCCCCGAACAGCATCTGAATCATGCCGACCAGAAAGGCAATGTGCATCCCCGACACCGCCACCACATGCATGAAGCCCGCTCCGCGCATCCGCGCGTACAGCGTCGTATCCTGATAGAAATCGGTCTTGTCGCCCAGCATCAGCGAACGCATGAAGACCGCCGTATCCGGAGAAAAAAAGCTGCCTGCAAAATCCGAGAGTTTTTTTGCACAGCGCGCGGCCAGCGTACGGATGCTGTTTTGATCCGGAAGACGGTTTTCGATGCCCACCAGGGTCCCTGTCAGGTAGATGTCCTTCGACACCAGGCTGTCGCTGCGTTCGCCGTAGCGCAGATCGGCCCGGCGCAGTTTTACGTCAACCGCCAGCACATTTCCGGGCTGGAGTGCTCCGACCTGTTCTTTATAATCATAGAGCATCATGTCCAGCCTGGGTTTTTCCGTTCTTCGTACGTGGATCCGTGTGGAATAATCGAGCCGCACCGGCGGCTCCATCACCTGCACGTTCAGGATCTGCTCGGTGCCGTCCCATGCTTCGGCATAGCGCAGCGTCCTGTTCCAATGCAGAGCATAGGCAGCAAAGCCGACGGACGCGCCGAGCAGGCAGAGGCAGATTCTTCTTACCGTCCGGCTTTGTCTCCGAAACAGCGCCGAAACCGCAGCTGCAGTCAGGCAGACTGCTGCCGCAGGCAAAATGCTCTCCCGCGGCAGCAGGTAATAGGACAGGAAGACTGCAAGCGCCAGCGAGGCCGACGCTGCGGCGAGCTTCCGCATCAGATGATCTTTTCGCCCAGCGTCCGTCCGCCGATCAGGTGGAAGTGCAGGTGCATCACCGTCTGGCCTGCGGCAGCCCCGCAGTTGTTGATGATGCGATAGCCTTCACTCAGGCCCTCCGAAGCTGCGATCTGCGGCACGGCGGCAAAGCAGGCAGCCACGTCGCCCAGATTGTCTTCACCGATCTCATTGGCCGAGGCCAGATGCTTCTTCGGCACAATCAGCACGTGCACCGGGGCCTGGGGATTGATGTCGCGGAAGGCAAAAACCTTGTCGTCCTCGTAAACCTTGGTGCTGGGGATGTCCCCGGCAATAATCCTGCAAAACAGACAGTCGTTCATGGTCTTCTCCTTTTCGTGATTTGATTTTTATCCCAGTGTCTTTTTTACCAGCGGAAGGAAACTGCTGAGCGCCTCGTCCAGCTTGCTGACGTCCGTGCCGCCGCCCATGGCGGAATCCGGCTTGCCGCCGCCCTTGCCGCCTGCAACCGCAGCCACCGCACGGACCAGGTCGCCCGCCTTCAGCCCCGCCGCCACGGCGTCCTTGCCGCAGACGCAGAGGAAGCTGAGCTTCTCCCCGTTTACGGCAGCAAGAAGCGCGACGACCGCAGGCTCCTTATCACGCAGCGAGTCGCCCTGTTTCCGCAGGGCGTTGGCATCGCCCTCCGCCCTGGCGGCAACCACCTTAACCGGTCCGACCGTTTCGGCCGAGGCCAGGATATCGCCGGCGCCCTTGGCTGACTCTTTGTCCTGCAGCTGCTGCAGCGCGCGCCGGAGTTCCTTCAGCTCCGAAGCCTGCTGGTCCAGCTTTTTCGGCAGTTCAGCCGGGATCACCTTGAAGCGTGCAGCCGACTCAAGCAGGAACTTTTCCTGTGCGCGCCGGAAGGCCAGAGCGCCCAGACCGGTCAGCGCCTCGATCCTTCTGACGCCGGATGCCACGGACCCCTCGGAAACCAGCACGAAGGAACCGATCTTCGCAGTGTTCGCCACATGCGTGCCGCCGCAGAGCTCAAGACTGTATCCGCCCATATCCACCACACGGACAACATCCCCGTACTTTTCGCCAAACAGGGCGGCAGCATGGGTCTTTTTTGCCTCTTCCAGGGGCATCTGCTTTGTCACGACCGGATAGTCAGCCAGAATCGCCTGGTTCACGGCCATCCTCACGGCATCCAGCTCTTCTTCCGTCGGGGCGGAGAAGTGGGTAAAGTCAAAACGCAGGAGGTCGGCATCCACCAGCGAGCCCGCCTGATGCACATGCTCGCCCAGCACATCGCGGAGAGCGCGGTGCAGCAGATGGGTCGCGCTGTGCGCGCGGCAGAGGGCCATGCGGCGCTCGGCATCACGCGTCACAGTAACACTGTCGCCTACCGCAGCCGCACCGCTGAGCACGATACCGTTGTGCATGAATTTGCCGCCCTTGTTTTTCTGTACGCTGCGGACCTGGAAAAGGAAACCGTCCTTCGCGATGGTTCCCGTGTCGGACAGCTGTCCGCCCATCTCGGCATACAGCACGCTGCGGTCAAGGACCAGAATGGCTTCGGCACCTTCCGAAGCAAATTCGCAGGCCTCGTCGCCGCTGACAATGGCGAGGATCTTTGCCTCACAGGTATCGAGATCATAACCGAGAAATTCCGTCTCGGGGATGTCCTTTCCGAAGCTGATGCCGGACCAGCCCAGATCGCCCAGTGCCTTGCGGGCTTCGCGGGCACGCAGACGCTGCTGCTGCATCAGGGCGCGGAAGCCGTCTTCATCCACGGTGTATCCGGCGTCCTCGCACATCTCCTCCGTCAGGTCGGGCGGGAAGCCGTAGGTATCATACAGTTTGAAGGCATCCGAGCCGGAGAACACCGTCTCGGCCTTGGCCCGATGCGCCTCCATCAGCTCGGCGAAAATACGCAGGCCGGCATCGATGGTGGCGCCGAATTTTTCTTCCTCGCTGCGGACAACGGCTGTGATATAGGACTGCTTCTCGCGGAGTTCCGGATACTGGCATTCGCTGATGCCCACGACCGTCTCGACGATCTCGTACAGGAAGGCCCGATTCATGCCCAGCAGCCTGCCGTGGCGCGCAGCGCGGCGCAGCAGGCGGCGCAGCACGTAGCCGCGGCCTTCGTTGGAGGGCAGCACACCGTCACAGATCATGAAGACGGCGCTGCGGATATGGTCCGTGATCACGCGCAGCGACACGTCCTTTTTGTGGCTTTCTCCGTAGTAGGCACCGGTCAGCTCGCTGACCCTGTGCGTCACATGCATGACCGTGTCGACGTCAAAGAGCGAATCCACCCCCTGGCAGACGACCGCCAGGCGCTCCAGGCCCATACCGGTGTCGATGTTCTTCTGCTTCAGCTCGGTATAGTGGTTGTTGCCGTCGTTGTCGAACTGACTGAACACGTTGTTCCACACTTCAATATAGCGGTCGCAGTCACAGCCGACCGTACAGCCCGGCTTGCCGCAGCCGTACTTCTCGCCCCGGTCGTAATAGATCTCGGAGCAGGGGCCGCAGGGTCCCGCGCCGTGTTCCCAGAAGTTATCCTCTTTCCCGAAGCGGAAAATCCGTTCGGGCGGAATGCCGATGTCGTGCTCCCAGATGCCGGCCGCCTCATCGTCCTCAAGATACACCGAGGGATACAGGCGCTCGGGGTCCAGGCCGACCCACTCCGGGGAGGTCAGGAACTCCCAGCTCCAGGCAATGGCTTCCTTCTTGAAATAATCACCGAAGGAGAAATTCCCCAGCATCTCAAAGAAGGTACCGTGCCGTGCCGTCTTGCCGATGTTCTCGATGTCGCCGGTGCGGATGCATTTCTGGCAGGTGCAGACCCGACGGCGGGGCGGCTCCTGCTCGCCCTTGAACCAGGGCTTCATCGGGGCCATGCCCGAATTGATGAGCAGGAGGCTCGCATCGTTCTGCGGTATCAGCGAGAAGCTGGGCAGGCGCAGATGGCCTTTGGTTTCAAAGAAGCGCAGAAACATCTCACGCAGTTCATTCAGTCCGTAGTTTTTCATCTTTTGTCCTCTGATCCTCTTCGTTTTTTGTTAATACAGATTGCTGTCGGTCCGCGCCGGATTGGCCTCTGCGGATTATGCGTAATCCTGTGTGGCGACAAAGGCGTCGAACTCTTCCTGATTGTTAAAGAAGCGATGCCGTCCGGTCTCCGTATCCAGCGCGTAGTACAGATAATCGGTCGTTGACGGCCGCAGAGCAGCCTCCAGGCTGGGAAGGCCGGGATTGCAGATCGGCGTCGGCGGGAGGCCGGCACTTCGGCGGGTGTTGTAGGGGCTGTTCTCTGCAAGCATCTCGGCCGTCGGTGCCCCCTCGTGTTCCGGATGGAGATAGAGGATGGTCGAGTCGATCCCCAGAACCATGCCCGCGTTCAGGCGGTTATAGATCACCGAGGCAATATCGGCACGTTCCTCATCGTCCGCTGCTTCCTTCTCGATCATGGACGCCACCGTCACCACATCGCGCAGGCTGCGCCCCTCTTCCTCAAGCCGCTGCAGCATCTCCTCCGTCAGGTGGCTGTTGAATTCATCCAGGAACTTGTTGATGGCGCTGGACGCCTGCATATTGGCATAGAAGTTATAGGTCTCGGGGAACAGATATCCCTCCAGCCGGCCGGCGCCTTCCTCTCCGGGTTCCGCTATGAAAGCGTAGTTGAAGCTGTAGTCTTTGGCAGCCGCCATCAGGTCCTCATAGCTGCTGACGCCGCTGCGTTCCAGCAGGACAAACATCTCGTGCATGGTCATGCCTTCGATGAGCGTAACATTGACCGTCACGGCAGAGCCCGCATTGGGACGCATGTTCTGGATCAGTGCGCGGTAGTCGTAGGTAGACTGCAGCTTGTATTCACCGGGGCGCACCTTGGTATCGGCATGGGCGATTTTGCAGTACTGTTCAAACAGCCAGCGGTACTCGATCAGGCCCGCCTGTTTCAGTGTGTTGCTGAGATACGTGATGTCCGCATGGCTGACCGATTTCTGCCCGGTCACATTGCCGTCTTCATCCTTCACATCCACAATTTCGCTCTTGAAGATGCTCTCCGGCAGCACCACCGTTGCGGTAAAGCTATCCTTGTTGAGGGCCAGCATGTCACTCGCCGCCATCCAAGCCAGGCAGGCCAGCACGATGCTCACGCAAAGCACGAAAACCGCAAACAGGACCCCGCCGAGGCAGCCTGTCCCGGTTTCCTCGCGCCGGCGGATCGGATGGTAACGCTCCTGAGGAATCTCCTGTTCCTCTGCGGCCTCCTCATCCGCCCATTCCTGCTCCTCGGAATTCAGCAGCCCCGTTTTCATGTGGATCTTGCTGAAGCTCTGCGAGCGGGTGCCCGTTTTCGTCTCATTTTCATGAATCTGAAAAATCTCGTCGATTTTTTCGCTGTCCTTCGACACGGCTTCACCTCCTGCCGCGGAAATGTCCGCTGTCAGCCCTCAGCTTTCAGCACGGATCTGCGAAAACACCTCGCCGATCTTCTCGTGAATCACCAGATCGGCATAGCTGTCATATGGCGTTTCGCTCAGATTGACCAGGGCAAGCCGGTTCCCCTTGTAGTAGCGGACCAGTCCGGCCGCAGGATAGACATTCAGGCTGGTCCCGCCGATGATCAGCACGTCAGCGTTTCGGATATAGTGCACGGCCTCCTCCATGATGTCCTGATCCAGCGGTTCTTCGTACAGGACGATATCCGGACGGATTACCCCGCCGCAGCTGCAGCGCGGCACGCCTTCACCGTAATTCATGACCTCCTGCGGATAGGGCTTGCGGCAGCGCGAGCAGTAGGCGCGAAGAATGCTGCCGTGCAGTTCCAGAACCTTTTTGCTTCCCGCCGCCTGATGCAGACCGTCGATATTCTGCGTGATGACGGCGCGCAGCTTGCCGGCCTGCTCCAGCTCAGCCAGCTTGCGGTGCGCCTGGTTCGGCTTAACGCCCTCGATCACCAGCTTTTCCCGGTGGAAGCGGTAGTACTCCTCAGGGTTTCTCTCAAAAAAGCTGTGGCTGAGAATCTGCTCGGGCGGATACTTCCATTTCTGGTGATACAGACCGTCCACGCTGCGGAAATCGGGAATGCCGCTCTCGGTGCTCACACCGGCCCCGCCGAAGAAAACGATGTTGTCGCTCTCCTGCACCCAGTCATTCAATTTTCTGATTCCTTCAATATCCATATTCTCTCCCCCGTTCTCGGCTCTTCACTCTATCAGCGCCACTGCGTGGGCGGCGATGCCCAGACCCTCGCCGGTAAAGCCCAGTTTCTCCTCCGTCGTGGCCTTGACGTTCACGGCATCTTCGTCCACGTTCATCACCTCGGCCAGGTTCCGGCGCATTTCCGGTATGAAATGCATCAGCTTCGGCCTCTGCGCGATCACGGTCACATCCACATTTCCGATGCGGTATCCCTTCACGCTCAAAAGCCGGCAGACCTCCTTCAGCAGCAGCAGGCTGTCGGCGCCCAGAAAACGGTCGTCATTGTCCTGGAAATGCCGGCCGATATCGCCCAGACCCGCCGCGCCCAGCAGGGCGTCCATGACCGCATGCGTCAGGACATCCGCATCCGAATGGCCGAGCAGGCCCTTCTCGTACGGGATCTCCACCCCGCCGAGAATCAGCTTTCTGCCCTCGGTCAGACGGTGGACATCATATCCGTGCCCGATTCTCATCATCCCGCTTCCCTCCTGCGTCTCAGAATCTCTTCCGCAATCACCAGATCCTGCGGAGTGGTCAGCTTGATATTGTCCTCATCGCCGGGGACGCTTTTGATCGCAAGGCCCATGCGCTCGACCGCCGCCGCATCGTCCGTAAAGTTCATCCCACGCCTCACCGCATCGCTGAGCGCGCCCTTCACCAGGTCCGTCAGGAAGATCTGCGGGGTCTGAACACGCACGACACGGTCGCGATCAAGGGTGCCTGTCAGGGTTCCCTCATCGTTTACTTCGCGCAGGGTGTCGGTGCTCTTGATGACCGGCACCGCACCGTACTGGATGCTGGCCCGCTCGACAGCGCGTGCAATCAGCTCCTGCGACACAAAGGGACGTGCACCGTCGTGAATGGCCGTCAGCGCGCTGTCGTGCTTCTGGGCCATCACACCGGCAAGGGCAGATTCGGTGCGCGTTTTGCCGCCGCTGACCACGGCCGTGACTTTTTTCAGCTGGTACTGCTGGCACAGATCGGCGATTTCGGCCAGGCGGTCTTCACGGGTCACGACGACAATCTCGTTGATGAGCGGCGAGCGCTCGAAGGCGGAAATCGCCCGGATCAGCACCGGTATGCCGTCCAGCATCACCGTCATCTTGTCAAAGCCCATCCGCTGCGCGCTGCCTGCCGCCAGCACGACAGCACCGCAGGAGCGCATCGGTTCCGGCTTCTTATTCCAACACAGATCAAACAGCCCCATTCTCTCTCCTCCGCCCTTTTCTCACCGGAGCTGACGCATCCGATAGAAATTCATCATGCCGTCCTTCATCTCGTCCAGATGCTTCAGCATCTTTCCCGCGCCGTAGGTTGCGCAGGAAACCGGATCGTCAACCGGAATGGTCCGGATGCCGGTGCTGCGCTCAATCAGGCGGTCCATACCGTAAACCAGGCTGCCGCCGCCGGAGATGATGATGCCGTTCTGGTCCAGATCGCCCACCAGCTGGGGCGGGGTCCGCTCGAGCACCTGGTGTATGGCCTCGAGAATATCGTTCATCGGTTCTACGAAGGCCTCGATCAGCTCGTTGGAGCTGACCCTGACCGTCTTCGGAAGGCCGTTTGCCAGATTCCGGCCTTTGACCTCCTCCACACCCATGTCCGGGCGCTGCATGACACAGCCGATGCTTTTCTTCAGCTCCTCGGCCGCGGTCAGGCCGATCAGCATGTTGTGCTTTTTCCGGATGTACTTCACGATGGACTCGTCAAAGCTCCCGCCGGCGCACTTGATGGACTCGCACTCCACGACACCGCCTGCCGAAATCATGGCGATCTCGGTGGTGCCGCCGCCGATATCGACGACCATGTGGCCGTCCGGCTTGCTGATATCGACGCCCGCACCGAGTGCGGTGGCAACGCCGGTCTCCAGAAGATAGACCTTTCTCGCACCGGCCTCGATCGCCGCGTCGATGACGGCGCGTTCTTCCACGCCGCTGATGCTGCTCGGGACGCAGCAGAGCATGCAGGGCTTGAACAGGCTGAAGGAGGTGATCCGGCTGACAAGCTCTCGCTGCATCTGCGCCGCCATCTCATAGTCCGAAATGACGCCCGCGCTGATGGGGTGAATCGCAACAATGTTCGCCGGCGTGCGGCCCAGCATCTTCTGCGCATCCTGGCCCACCTTCTGAATCTTGCCGTTGAACTTGTCGATGGCCACTACGGTCGGCTCTCTGGCAACGATGCCCTTGCCGGCCTCAAACAGCAGGGTCGTGGAGGTCCCCATGTCGATGGCGATGTCTTTTTCAAAAATCTGCATATCCGCTGTCTCCGTTTCCGTCTGTTCTTGCTTCCCCGTTTGTCGGGGTCCTGGCCACCGTCAGCCCGGTGACGCTTTTCGCGCCGGCATCCAGGAGGACGCCCGCAGCCTCGCTCAGCGTGGCCCCGGCAGTCACGATGTCGTCGATCAGAAGAATGCGTTTTCCTGCCGGTGCTCCACAGCAGGCATATACGCCCTTTACATTGTCAAACCGTTCCCGCATGCTCCGGGTATTCGACTGCCGCCGGTTGTTCTTTGTCTTGTACAGAAGCCTCTCACAGGGCAGGTCCATCTGCCTCGCGACTTCCTCCGCCAGGAGCCTGGCCTGGTCATATCCCCGCTCATGCAGTCTTCTCCGGCTGAGCGGCACCCAGCTTACCCGGTCATACTCCCCGCCCTGTTCGCGCAGGCACGACGCCATCAGTTCGGCATAGATTCTGTAATACGCCGCAGCGCCGCGGAATTTGTATCTCTGGAGAGACCGCCTCACCGCCCCTGTATAATACAGCGGCGAAAGGCAAAGTGCAAGATTGGGAATATCCCGCCGTGCGGCATCCGCGCCGGTACGCGCAATCGTCTTCCCGCAGGCCGGGCACAGCATTCTGCCGTCCTGGGTCAGTTTTTGGCAGAAGGCACATTTGGGCGGGTAGAGCAGGTCCAGAAGCTGATCTGTCAGAGAGCGCAGCATCCCGCTCATCCTCCGCAGGCCTCCAGCAGCCGGATCCGCAGTGCGTTGTAACGGCGCGTCGGCGCCTCGTTGTCAATCATCTGAAAGGCCGAGGCCTCGTTTCCAACCAGGATCAGGAGTTCCCTTGCCCGGGTCACCGCGGTGTACAGCACCGTCCGGGTCATCAGCCGTCTCGACGCATCTGCCAGCGCGAGAATGACCGCCCGATACTCACAGCCCTGGGCCTTGTGGACCGTCAGAGCCCAGGCGTGCTCCAGATCCGTGAGTGACTCAAAATCGTAGGTCGCCCTGCGTCCGTCAAAGTCGACGGTCAGGGTCTTCGCATCCGCATCGATCGCCGTCAGGGTGCCGATCTCGCCGTTATAGATGCCGACGCCGCTCTGCCCGTCCGCGTCCTCCCACAGGACGTCATAGTCGTTGCGTGTCTGAATCAGTCTGTCGCCCACGCGCAGCACCGTTCTGCCGCTGAGTTTTTCCGCTTTCTCGGGGCCCGGCGGGTTCAGGGCCTCCTGCAGTAGTCTGTTCAGCTCTGCCGTGCCGCACTCGCCCTTTCGGGTGGGCGACAGCACCTGGATCTCCTCCGGCGGGATGTTCATCTTTTCGGGCAGGCGGGTTTTGAACAGATCGACGACCGTCTCCTGAACCGAGGCCGCCTGCAGGCGGCGGAGCCGGAAAAAGTCACCGGTGTTTTCGGAGAGGTCCGGATGCTCGCCCTTGTTGATCATATGCGCGTTGCGGACGATCCGGCTGCCATCCTGTTGGCGAAAAATCGCCGTCAGGCGCACAGTCGGCACCACTCCGCTTCGTAAAATCGCCGAAAAAACATTCCCTGGCCCCACCGAAGGCAGCTGTGCAGCATCCCCGACAAGCACCAGCCGCACTTTCTTCGGCAGTGCCTCCAGCAGGGAGGCCATCAGGCGGATATCCACCATCGAGCATTCATCCACGATCACCGCATCGCAGGAAAGCGGGTTGTCCCGGTTCCTGGAAAACACGACCTCCATGCCCGTCTCGGACAGTTTTGCCCCCAGCAGTCTGTGGATCGTCGCTGCCTCTGCGCCGGTCAGCTCGCTCATGCGCTTGGCCGCACGTCCGGTCGGCGCCGCCAGCAGGGTCCGGAGGCCCATCCGCCCGTAGAGCTTCAGCACGCCGCGCAGCGACGTGGTCTTACCGGTCCCCGGCCCGCCGGTCACGGCGAGAACGGCATGGCCGGCCGCTGCACGCAGAATCTCACGCTGCTGCTCGGCATAGTGAATGCCCTGTTCCCTCTCGCAGGCGTCCACAAGCTCTTCCAGATTCGGCAGGGTCCGCTGCGGCTGACCAGCCAGGCGGGCGAGATGGGAAGCCGCCGTGCATTCCGCCCTGTACATATCGGGCAGATAGCACGCGTCCTCGCCTGCGATTGCCTCGCGGATCAGGCTCTGCTCGGCCGTCATGTCCTCAATGACCGTGCCGATCTCTTCCGGGTCGATGCCCAGCTGCTTCGCCGCCGCGGGCAGCAGTTTTCCGTACGGGATAAAGCAGTGGCCGTTCTTTTCGTTGTGCTGCAGGACAAAGCGGATGCCCGCCCGGATGCGATTCGGATCCGAGTCTGTGATGCCCAGTTCTTCCGCCAGACGGTCCGCAGCGGCAAAGGGTGCCTGAACCCCGTCCATGGTCAGCAGATAGGGGTTTTCCTTCAGCATGTCGATCGACCGGTCGCCGAAGAAGCGGTAGAACCGGATCGCATATTCCGGCAGCACACCGCTTTCATTCAAAAGCAGAACCAGCTTCTTCAGGTTGACCTGGCGGCAGTACTCCTCCGAGATCGTCTTCGCCCTGCCGCTGCCGATTCCCTTGATCTCGGCCAGCCGTTCCGGCTCTTCTTCGATGACGAAAAGCGCCCTGTCTCCGAATTTCGTGACAATCTGGCCGGCCAGGGCCGGTCCGATCCCCTTCACGGCGCCGGAGGACAGATAGAGAAAAGCAGCCCTGCTTCCTTCCGGCTCTTCCCGGACGGTCGATTCGACCTCAAACTGCCGTCCGTGGCCGGCACGGTTCACCCAGTGCCCGTAGGCTGTCAGGGTCTCGCCCGGCCAGGCATAGGGAATCGTCCCGGTAATCGTCCGGTCCGCTCCGTCCTCGTCCTGAACCTTCAGAACCGCGTATCCGTTTTCGTCATTCTTATAGATCACGCCGCTGACGGTACAGCTTAAAACCTCAATCTCTTCCGCGCTGTCCAACTGCCAACACCTTTTTCAGATAATTTCCCGTAAAACTGCTCTCGCACGCCGCGCATTCCTCCGGCGTACCCTCAAACACCAGCTCGCCTCCGGCATCGCCGCCCTCCGGACCCAGGTCGATGACGGTGTCCGCCACCTTGATCACGTCCAGATTATGCTCGATCACGATCACCGTGTTCCCTGCGTCCGTCAGCCGCGACAGGATGTCCGTCAGCCGGTGGACATCCGCCACATGCAGGCCCGTGGTCGGCTCGTCCAGAATGTATACCGTCCGGCCGGTCGCCCGCTTGGACAGCTCCGTGGCCAGCTTCACGCGCTGGGCCTCGCCGCCCGAAAGCGTCGTGCTTGACTGTCCGAGCTTGATATAGCCGAGACCCACATCGAACAGGGTCTGAAGCCGGTCATGGATTTTTTCCTGGTTGGCAAAGAAGCTGCAGGCCTCCTCGACCGTCATATCCAGCACTTCCGCGATGTTTTTCCCCTTGTACCGGACCTCCAGCGTCTCGCGGTTATACCGGCGCCCGCCGCAGACCTCGCAGGGAACATATACATCCGGAAGGAAGTGCATCTCAATGCGTACCAGGCCGTCGCCGCTGCAGGCCTCGCAGCGTCCGCCCTTTGTGTTGAAGGAGAAACGGCCCTGCTGATAGCCGCGCATCCTGGCGTCCTGGGTAGAGGCAAACAGGCTGCGGATATCGTCGAAAACGCCGGTATAGGTCGCCGGATTCGAGCGCGGCGTACGGCCGATGGGGCTCTGGTCAAGCGCGATCACCTTATCCACGTATTCAAGGCCCTCGATCCGGTCGTATTTTCCGGGTCTGACCTTGGCCCGGTTCTTCTCGGAGGCCAGAATCTTGTACAGGATCTCCTGCACCAGCGACGATTTCCCGCTGCCCGATACCCCGGTCACGCAGATCAGCTTCCCCAGCGGGAAGCGCACCGTCAGGTTCTTGAGATTGTTTTCGCACGCTCCGTAGATAACCAGTTCGCGGCCGTTGCCCTCCCGGCGTGTGCAGGGGACCGGGATGCGCTTTTTTCCGCTCAGATACTGTCCCGTCACGGACTCGGGGCAGGCCATGATTTCCTCCGCCGTTCCGGTGCAGACGACCCGTCCGCCGTTGATGCCGGCCCCGGGGCCGATGTCGATGATATGGTCTGCGGCCGTCATGGTCTCTTCATCGTGTTCGACCACGACCAGCGTGTTGCCGAGGTCGCGCAGGCGGTACAGCGTCTGCAGCAGCCTGGCATTGTCCCGCTGGTGCAGGCCGATGCTCGGCTCGTCCAGAATGTACAGCACACCCATCAGCTGCGAGCCGATCTGCGTGGCCAGGCGGATCCGCTGGCTCTCTCCGCCCGAGAGGGTCCCCGCCGAACGCGCCAGGGTCAGATAGCCGAGGCCCACGCTGTTCAGGAAGTCCAGACGGCTGCGGATCTCCTTGATGATCTGACCGGCAATCAGCTTTTCCCGGTCGGTAAGTGCCAGGCCTTCCAGAAAGGCCGCGGCCTTCTGCACGGAAAGGGCGGTCAGCTCTGCAATGTTGATGCCGCCCACGGTCACGGCCAGGGCTGTTTTTTTCAGGCGCTGACCGCCGCAGTCGGGACAGGGGGTTTCGGACATGCAGGCTTCGATCTCCGCCCGCATGGCCGGACTCTGGGTCTCGCGGTAGCGGCGTTCGAGATTCGGGATGATCCCCTCAAACTCACGCTTGATGGTGCCGTAGCCCTCGGCCCGTTCATAGTGAAGCTGCAGCGCCTCGCCCTTCGTGCCGTAGAGAATGGCGTCAATGGCTTCCGCCGACAGATTCTCGATGGGATCGGAAAGCTTGAAACGGTAGCGTTTTGCAAGCGCCTCAAAGTACATGCGCGAAATGCCGTCGGCCTTGACATTGCCCCATCCCGAGGCGTTCAGACCGCCGTTATCGATGCTGAGCTTTTTGTTCGGGATCACCATCTCGGGGTCGATGAGCAGCTGAATGCCGAGGCCCGAGCAGGTCGGGCAGGCGCCGTGGGGGTTGTTGAAGGAAAAGAGCCGCGGCGTAATCTCCTCCAGCGAGATGCCGCAGTCGGGGCAGGCATAGTTCTGGGAAAAGCTGAGCTCTTCCCCGCTGTCCTTCAGCACCGCCGTCATCAGGCCGCCGGAGAGGCCGAGGGCGGTCTCCGTCGAGTCGGTCAGGCGGCGCCGCGCGCTCTCCTTGATCCGAATCCGGTCGACGATGACCTCGACCGTATGCTTTTTGTTCTTGTCCAGGGGAATCGCTTCCGCCAGATCATAGATGATCCCGTCCGCCCGTACGCGGATATAGCCGGCGCGCTTCGCATCCTCCAGGATCTTGCGGTGTTCGCCCTTTTTCCCGCGCACCACAGGCGCCATCAGCGAAATGCCGGTATCCTCGGGCAGCTGCATCAGACGGTCGATGATCTGGTCCACGGTCTGCTGCCGGATCTCTCTGCCGCACTGCGGGCAGTGCGGGATGCCGATCCGGGCGTACAGCAGGCGGAGATAGTCATAGATCTCCGTGACGGTCCCGACCGTCGAGCGCGGGTTTTTCGATGTGGTCTTCTGATCGATCGAAATTGCCGGGGACAGCCCCTCGATGGAATCGACATCGGGCTTGTCCATCTGTCCGAGAAACATGCGCGCATACGAGCTGAGACTCTCGACATAGCGCCGCTGCCCCTCAGCATAGATGGTGTCAAAGGCCAGGCTGGACTTTCCGCTGCCGGAAAGCCCCGTGACGACGGTGAGTTTGTCCCGCGGAATGACGACGTCGATATTCTTCAGGTTGTTTTCCCGTGCCCCCCGGACAATAATGTTTTCCTGCATACACCACGGATCCTTTACAGTGAATTGTTTAACTGATGCATTATACGCTTTTTCACGGCAAAGTTCAAGAAAAAGACTGCAAACAAAAAGCTGTCGGATTTTTCCCGCCAGCTTTCTGCCTTGTATATCGAGCATCTGCTGCCCAACCTTCTCACACTGCCGCTCCGGCTGATCGGGAATCGGATTCCCGATCAGCCGGGAACAGCAGCCGAATCCGTCGGGAATCAGAGTGTGTTCAGCTTCCGTTCTATTCTGTTCAGTGTCCTGAAGAAGCGATGTGTTGCAACGGCCGGGCCGAACAGCAGGAGCCCAGCCGTATTCCAGCCGAACATATGCCGCCAGGATGTGTGCGGTCCCTCAATCCCGAGTTCTTCCGCCTTTTCCTTCAGTTCCTCCGCTATTCGGGCCATCCACACAAGCGTATAGACGAATGCGGTCGGTATCCCCAGGACATATGCCTTCCAGTAGGGCATCACCGGATGACCGAGGACGGTCTCGATCTCATCCTGCAGGCCGCCGAATGGCATGTAGATCAGGAAGAAAAGCCCCGCAGTGCAAAAATCAATCAGCCCGAGCAGAAAACCCGGCCGGTTCGTATGCCTGAATGTCATCGCCTCACCCCCCGTGTCGGAGCAGTCTTTATCGACGAAGGTTACTTTTCTTTCACATGCCATGTTTTTATCTTTCCCTCTTCGGGGCACGTTTTCTGGTCAGCAGGCATATTGTTTTTCTATGCCTTGCTTTCATCAATTCCGCGTGCTATAATTCTGCCCTGCACGGCAGCGGGATGCAGCCGTGCGATAATTCTGTAAGGAGACTGTAAACAGGAAATGAAGAACAATCGGATTCATACCATATTGATCGCGCTGGCACTGTCAATGACGATGCTGGTCGGATGCGGCAGAAGCGGCAGCGCGGAAGTGACCGCAGCGCCGACCGCGGCCCCCGCCCCCGCCGGTGCGGCTGAGCCTGCCGCTTCGCCGGAAGCGGCGATCGCAGACGAGCAGCAGCCCGCCGCTCCCCAGGAAACACCTGTTCCGGCCGCTCAGACCGCTGCGCCCGTGTCAGCTCCGCCTGCTCCGGCATCTCAGACCGCCGCGCCCGTGTCAGCTCCGCCTGCTCCGGCGGTTACACCGGATACACAGGTGACCGTACAGCCTGCCCCGGCGGCATCAAGCGCACCGGTGCAGACCCCCGCTGCAAATCAGGGCGCTGCCGGCGAACGGTTTACCGGCGTGATGGGATCGGAGTTTCTTGTCCCGGAGGGCTTTATCCAACTGGATGAAAGCCCGAATATCGGATATCAATACACATTCTGGCATCCGGAGCATGAAATCCGGATCGTGGTTTATGAGATCGCACCGGGCTATATTCCGGAGGGTGCGTATGAGACGGACTATCAGATTGCAAAAAGCAACCCGGATGTAACGTATTTCAACGAGGGCAAAAACTGGTTTGTCCAGAGCGGCTACAACAACAACGGGGAAGAGATTTTCTATTCCAAAGAGAGTACGACCGACAGCGGACTGAAGACTTTCTGGATCTCTTACCCGACCGCCAAGAGAGAATACGGCGATGCCGTTACGGCAGCGTTTGAGGCTGGCTTCAGCTTCTGACTGACTGCAGACCGGACCCATGTGGAGAATCCCGCTGAGGGAGCGCTGTGAGCGCTCTTTCAGCGGGATTCTCTGTTTCCGGGCGGGGTTACCGGCGGCGCTGAAGCTCCGGATGCAGGGCATAGCAGTTCTGCTTGTCCCCGTACATGTCGGCATCGGCCTCCGCCAGCGCTTTCCGAATCTCACGGCGGCTGTTGAGGGGACTGCAGCCGGCGGCAAAGCTGACATTGTCAAAGAGAACGGATTTCTTCTTGATCTCGGCAATCCTCTGCCGCATATCCTCGGGGTCGGTCTCCTGCAGGAGGATCATGAATTCGTCGCCTCCGGCACGGTAAATCTCGTCCCCGACAAAGGTGCTCTGCAGAATCATCGCCGCATTCTTCAGCATCAGGTCTCCCGCCGAATGGCCCTGAAGGTCGTTGACCTGCTTCAGGCCGTTCATATCCGCGAATACGACGCCCATACGGCACGGGCTGTCACAGGGCGCCTCACTGAGTTCGGAAACCCGGGCATTCATGGCGTTGCGGTTCAGCACGCCGGTCAGAAGATCCGTTCGGTTCAGCATTTTCAGCTGATCAATAAACTGATTG
This sequence comes from uncultured Eubacteriales bacterium, assembly GCA_900317375.1. Lineage (GTDB taxonomy): Bacteria > Bacillota > Clostridia > Oscillospirales > Oscillospiraceae > Limivicinus. The sequence goes on along the minus strand of ONGJ01000029.1, from coordinate 33,584 downwards.
TTTGCGATCTCGGACGCGATAAAGAAGCTGGTCAGTTCCAGGGTCTCGCGGATGTGCTCGGTGGCCTCGGTGTCAAAGTTGATGGCCATGATATAGCCGAGAAAACGCCCGTGCGAGTTCAGCGGGTAGAGCACCAGGCGCTCCACGCCCGCTCTCTGCAGCGTCTGATACCAGCGGGGATTCTTTTCCCGGATGAACGCCATGTCATTCCTGTCGCGGACAATGAGGCAGAAGCTGCCGGCCATGGTGTCCTGCCAGGATTCCACAATCCCGTAAAAATCGTCCTCTTTCAGTTCCTCCGGCTCAAACACCAGCGGAGATCCGGGATCTTTGGACTGGCCCAGGGAGGAGCATGTGCGCCTGTTTTCATCCATCAGAAGCACACTGCAGTAATCCGCCCCGCAGATGCTGCGGATATCCTCGATCACCTCCTGCATGATTTCGGGAAAGGGTTTATCCTCGCGCAGCTTGATGCAGGTGCTGATCACCTCCCTGGCAGTTTCCTGGGAGATGCTCTGCTCCGTCAGGTTATCGTCGTCCTTTGGAAGAAGCACCTGGGTAAAGGTGCAGTAGCCGAGGTTTTCATCGTCGCTCTCCATGGGCACCATGAAGACAATGATGTCGAAGGGATAGCGGCTGGCGCGCACCACATTGTGGATCGGCTGCTTCAGGACGGCGCAGCGGTAACAGACGTCTTCGAAGTTCAGGTCCTTCGGGATGTAGCGGGTGTACTCGCTGTTCGGGACAAACTCCGCCTTCTTGTCGCTGTCCATCTCCACACCGCCGGCGGCAAGGGCCAGAGAGTCGATATATTTTTCATTCCCGGTTACGATCCGGACCGTCCCGTACCCGCCGTCCGCCTTCTTCTCAACGGACAGCACACAGGTCATCGGTTCAAAACGATCCGCAAAGTTCTTCCAATCCATCCTGCTCTCCTCACTGGATTCTACCGTCTTCCGGTTCGGTCAGCCGGCTTCTGTCAGAGTAATAATACACCGCTGTGCCTGATTATAGCATATTCATGCGGGAAATACCAGATATCTGAAGCAGAATTGCATGCGCCAGCACGATATCGTATCTGCGGCATTGCAGCAGGCGGAGTACGTCAGGCATACTTGTCTGAACCGCGATTATATGATATAGTTGGCTCGGAAATTCAACAATTGAAATACGATGATGGAGACAGAACATGAAAAGAATCTTTTCGGTGCTGCTTGCGGCAGCCCTGCTGCTGACCGGTGCAGCGGTCTTTGCCGGCGCAGAGGAGCAGGCGAAGCCTGCAGACAACTATACGCTCGAACAGGTCGTCATACTCAGCCGGCACAATCTGCGGGCACCCCTGTCCAGCAACGGGTCCGTCCCGCAGGAGCTGACACCCCATACCTGGACCCCGTGGACGGCAAAATCCAGCGAGCTGACCATCAAGGGCGGCATCGAGGAGACGAACATGGGCCAGTACTTCCGGAAGTGGCTGGATCAGGAAGGTCTGATCCCGGAAAACAGCATTCCCGGGGAGGGCGAGATCCGGTTCAACGCCCGGGATAAACAGCGCTGCCGGGCTACGGCCAGGTATTTCGCGGCGGGCATGCTTCCTCTGGCAGACGTCACGGTCGAGTATCCCTCCGATGGCAGCGGCCTGCAGGACTTCATGAGTCCGCATCTGAAATTCTATTCGGATGCATATGCTGCCGACGCCACGGCACAGGTTGCAGCCATGCACGGGGACAGGGGTTTTGAAGCCCTTGCGGAGGATACAAGAGATGCCGTCCGGCTGATCATGGACACCGTCGACATGCAGGACAGTGAAATCTATCAGAGCGGCAAATACGGCGACCTGCTGACCGACGGAACCGGCTATGCGATGAAGGCAGACGGTGAACCGGATCTGACAGGGGCCGTCAAAACGGCAAGTCAGGTGGCCGACGCACTGGTTTTGCAGTACTATGAAGAACCGGACGCGGCCAAGGCCGCTTTCGGCCATGACCTGACACAAGCGGACTGGGCAAAGATCGCCGGGTTCCTGACCGAATACCAGGTGCTGAAACACGGTGCGCCGCTGGTGGCGGTGAATATCACGCACCCGCTGATTCAGGAGCTGGAGAGCGAGCTGAAAAACGAAACCCGGAAGTTCAGCTTCTTCTGCGCACACGACGTCACGGTCGTGGGTACGCTCGCCGCCCTGGGCGTGGAGCCCTATTCCCTGCCGGAGAGCATCGAGACAAGGACGCCCATCGGCGTGAAGCTTCTGTTCGAGCGCTGGCGCGACGAGGCAGGGCAGGCGTGGTATCGGGTCAGCCTGGTCTATCGCAGCGCAGAGCAGATCCGCAATGCAGACGTGCTGACGCCGGACAACCCGCCCATGCGGTACGATCTTCGCTTCGAGGGCGTTGAGACCAATGCGGACGGGCTGATCTCGGAAGCCGATCTTTTTGCCATGTTCGACCGCACCCTTGCAGAATATGATGAACTGGCGGAAAAATACGCGCAGCAGGAACCGGCGGAGTCCCGGGACAATATCATTCCCTTCAGCGAGGCCGCGAAAAATGATGCAGCGGAAAAGATTGCTTACTGGGCGCCGACCTCTCCCGCCATGCAGTCCATCGTGGAGTTTGTTTCCAAATCGGTGGACGAGAACTCGGACGGTTTCATCCCGAAGGCAGACAGGATTGCCGTGTTCGATATGGACGGCACCCTGTACGGAGAACGCTTCCCGACCTACTTTAACGACTGGCTGTTCATCCAGCGGGCCTTGTATGACGACAGCTATGAGGCGCCGGCATATCTGCAGGCCTTTGCAGAAATGTGGGAAGACAAGGTGCTGAGCGGAATCCCCATTGACAATTTCGACGCGCTGGAACGGGAGCTGGGGCCGAAGCTGTATGAAGGACTGACACCGGAGGCATACGCAGATGTCGTCCGCAGCTTTAAGGAGCTGCCGGCCTGGGGCTTCGAGGGCATGACCTATGCGGATGCCTATTTCCAGCCCATGGTGGCCCTGGTGAAATACCTGTACGAGAATGATTACACCGTGTATATCGTCAGTGCCACTTACCGCGATGCTGTGCGGGTCATGACAGAAGGCGTTCTCGATGAATACATCCCGTCAGATCATGTCATCGGCACGGATCTTCTGTACGTGGCATCCGGAGACAAGAACGAGAACAGCATGTTCTATGAGCTGACGCCCGATGATGATCTGAAGATTGCCGGCAGACTGTTTCTGAAGGATCAGAAGACCAATAAGGTAACCGCGATTCAGCGGGAAATCGGAAAGGTTCCCGTGCTCGCCTTCGGCAATTCTACCGGTGACTTCTCGATGGCGACCTATACGCTGCAGAACGAGCGGTACGGCGGCAGGGCGTATATGCTGCTCTGCGATGACACGGAGCGAGACTACGGAGACCCTGAGGCTGCGGCAGCCTTCAAGGCAAAATGCGACGCCAACGGCTTCTACACCGTCTCGGAGCGGGATGAATTTGAGATGCTTTATCCGGACGGCGTCAGCATGGTCGAGCTTCCATTGGATATCGCGGCGTGAACGCCCCCTGCCGGGCACACACAGCGGGACAGCTCACGACAGCGTTGGGCAAAAGCATATGGGCACATTCGGATCCATGTGGAAAGAAGAAGGCATTCGGCAGGGAAAACTGTGACAGCGGCCGGTATGCACGGCTTTCATGCCGGGAGGTGGAGCGCGCAACAAAATGAGCAGAGAAGAATTCAGACAAATCCGTGTTGACGGCTGCGAGATCGTAGGAAGAGGCGCACACGGCATCGTATACAAGATTGCCCCGGACGAGGTCGTAAAAGTGTACAGAGAGGACGTTCCGCTCGAGAGGATCAAGGCCGAAAAAAACAGGGCCCGAAGAGCCCTGATCCTCGGGGTGCCCACAGCCATCTCGTTCGACATCGTGAAGGTCGGGAACCTTTACGGCGCGGTCTATGAACTGTTGGACGCCGAGTCAACGGAGAAATACATCAACAGCAGCCGGGATCATCTTGAACGGTTCATCGAGATGAGCACAGAGCTGCTGAAGGTCATCCATGCCATCGATGTCAGCACCGACGATCTGGCCGATATGAAAGCGGACCATCTGAAATGGATCGGCAATGTGGCGGATCTCATCGGGGCAGATGCCGCAGAAGAGATCCGGGATACCGTACTGGAGGTTCCCGATTCGAGAAAGCTTCTCCATGGAGACTTTCACATGAAAAACATCATTATCTGCCGCGGAGAACCGATGCTGATCGATATGGACACCCTCAGCTTCGGGGATCCCGTTTTTGACCTGGCCACGATGTCCAACTCTTACCGGATTTTTCCGCGGATGAACCCGGAAGCGGCAACCGTCCATCTGGGGATCTCCGTTGAAGATGCGGCGTATATCTGGGAGCGCTCGCTGGCGCTCTTGCGTCCGGACCCGGACCTGTCCGGGCAAGAGAAGGCGGAAGCGGACAGAAAGATCCAGATTCTGGGTATTCTTCGGATTCTCGATTTTGCGAGAAGAGGCAGCGACCCCGTCCTTCGGGAACTGATCATCCGGAAAGGTCTGGATGATCTGCATGAGATCCTGCAGCATTGAAAGAAAACAAGGACACTTTGCCTGATTGGCAGAGCCGCAAAACAGGAATCCGGTGTAAACCCCGACTTCCTGTTTTTCAGCTTTATACTCCGGAACAGTACAGCACAGGCAGAAACATTCTTCCGGAATATCTTGCGCTTTTATCTTACCCGTCTTTGTTTCCCGGTAGATTGATAATACCTGTTCTTTTGCTCATACATTCTCTGGTCCGCCGCTTTCAGGAGGGAATCCAGATCTGAAAACTCTTCTTTTATCCTTGTAAGCATTTCCATTCCTTTCTCTGTCATCCGTAAACCCCGTCCGCGCTCCCTCGGCGGCAGTCGGTTCAGGGCTTGTTCAGCATGCTGTACTTATCCCGGAAAAGACAGCGGATCTGCCGGGCGTCGGTCTCGTGACACAGGCGTTTTGATTTGCCGCTGTATGATGTCAAGTGCATGGATGGTCATTGCTGAGTTTTTCCTACAGCTTCAGCAGCCAGAGCAGAAGCAGATGGCAGGGATAGAAAAGGTAGAAAAACCATTTGTGAAAGGGCGCCCTGCTGCCCGGCTCTCCGCTGCAGCAGCGCAGCAGAAGAGGGGCACACAGCAGGCCGAAATTGAAGGCGGCCTGCGGTCCCATCTGAACAAAGCAATACCCGATATAAAGCAGCGCGAGAACCAGATAGCTCAGCCATTTTTTCTGTTCATCCTGCCTGAAAAGGAAAAAACAGAACGGCCAGAGCACGTTCATGAAGGACCAGTCCCCCGGGATGGCAAGGATGCACAGGACGAGAACCGCAAGGAGCCTGAGGCCCTGCGGCAGGCCGCCCCGGTCCCAGAGCCAGATGGCAAGGAGACCGAGAAGCAGCGTGAACATCACGTTCAGGGGCAGGGAAAACCAGGTGCCGCTCAGGTAGAGAGAGAAGGGCGGCTGCGAGATCAGCGCGAACAGGAAAAGACGGAGCACGTATTTCCGTATGCTGCGGGTATGAAGATAGCCCTCCGCCACAAAAAAGGCCATCATGGGGTCGGTCAGTCTGCCGACAAAGTGCATGGCCTGCCCGGCCGGGCTCGCCACCGGGACAAAAGCCCAGGCGATATGGTCGATGAGCATAGCAAAGACGGCGATGTATTTCAGCTGATTTCTGTTCATGGCAGCGGATCGTCCCGGGTCAGAATGAAAGTATTGTATCACGGCAGCACCCATTTTCGCAAGAGCGGCGGCAGAAAAGCACGCGGCGCCGCGTTTTGTGCTTGTTTTGCCGTGTTTGGCGTGGTATGGTATATGATACGCATGGAAAATGCCTGAGGGCAGCTTTGTGACCCCGGCGTGTGATGATTCTGTGACAGGCCGGGTGCTATACTCAATCTGTCAAAGGATAACAACAAACGAAAGGACTGATCAAGTATGAAAAGAATAATCGGAATTCTGCTGGCCGTACTGATGCTGACAGCGCTGATGGGAACCGCTTATGCGGATTCCAGCGGGCTCGGCATCGAACCCGGTCAGGCTTTTCCGGACTTTACGGTTTCCCTGACCGACGGCACAACCGCCACACTCTCCGAGCTTCTGAAGGAGAAGGACCTGGTCGTCCTCAATGTCTTTGCCAGTTGGTGCGGGCCATGCGAGATGGAGTTTCCGGAGATGGAGAAAAGTTATCAGGCGCACAGCGACCGGATGGTCATCCTGTCGGTCTCCGGCGACCCATCGGATACCATGGAGATGATCGCCGACTATAAGGCCTCTCACGGGCTCAGCTTTCCGATGGGCCTGGCCGGGGACGCGCTGGGCTTTCTCAAGGTCAGCGCCTTTCCGACCACCGTCTTCATTGCAAAGGACGGCAAGGTTGGCTTTATCAAGGTCGGCGCGTTTACCTCCGGGAAGGATTTTGAGGACAAGGTCGGCACTATCCTCTCCGACAATTACAACGGGCTGCCTCTCCCCAGCGAGGTCGCCCACTCGTACACACTGCAGATCCTGATCGGCATCCTTGTCATGTTGCTGTTTCTCGTAATCGGCAGATGGTGTCTCTTCCGCAAGGCCGGGAAACCGGGCTGGCACAGTCTGATCCCGTTTTTGAGCACCTATCAGGAATATGACCTCTGCTGGAAGGGCTGGATTGGCATTCTCGCCTTGCTTTTGCCGGTCGCTGGCGGTGTGATCGGAAAGCTCGCCGGGCAAGCCAACTGGTCGGTGCTGCTTACCGGGGCCTGCAGCATCGGATACTTCGTTTTCCGGTTTATGGAGAGCATCAAGCTTTCGAAAGCTTTCGGCAAAGGCACGGGGATCGGCATCCTGCTGGCGCTGTTCCAAAACATCGGCAGATTGATCCTCGGCGTGAGCAAGGCACAGTACCGGGGTGCTGAGACAGAAGCATAAGCAGCCGTCCGCGCGCCGGAGCGCAGCATACCGTTCCAGAAAAGACCGCATCCGGGACATCCCCGAGATGCGGTCTGTTTCTGTCTGCGTTTTCAGTCAATTCTTCCGTTCGATGGAATACATCCCGTCAGAGCAATACAGCAGGTCGTTATAGATGTTGATGCAGCCAAGGTACTGATCCCCCCGGAAAAAGTCGTAGGATCGAAAGCCGCCGGTTGTGACGCAGGTGCTGACCTTTCCGGTGACAACCGTGCTGCGGACGGTATCCAGGATCTGCTTCTGCTGTTCCCTGCTCAGGGGGATCTCGCTCGGTCCGGATTCACAGTCGTTATAGCTGGCCCTGACCGTGGCGCCGCTGAGGCTGCCCAGGCCGCAGAAGCCCACCAGATCTTTCGGGACGAAGCCTGCCGGTCCCATCGAGCCTCCGTAAGCGATGACGCCCGGGAACAGCCTGCGTGCAGCGAGATACAGACCCTGGGCGTTCGGGTCCGTATTTTCAAACACATCGTCGCCGGACATGCCGAGCAGGATGGCTTCCGCATTGCCGTCCCGGTCATATCGGACCGCATAGGTCTCCTCGGTTCCGGCATCGCAGGCAGCAGGATAAGACGGTTCGTCCGATTCCTGCACGGCATTGACAAGGCTTTTCAGGTCAAACAGATCGTCGAACTTCAGCCGGCCGATGTTTTCGAAGCTGTTCTCCGCAAGGAACTGCAGCTGTTCTTCCGTCTTATACGGCCAATGGAGAGTGCTTTCATATCCGTCCAAAGCCCACAGATTTCCGTCGGAATCCAGATAGGCGATTTCGAGGCGATCGCCCCAGCCCATCTGCAGGTAATACGTATAAAGAATCGGCCGGGGAGATGCTTCCGCACAGGCGGAAAACGGGAGCAGGACAGAGAACAGGAACGTGAGCAGCAGGAAAGCAGGAATAACAGTTTTTCTCATATGCGGTGTCCTCCTTGTGTTGCGGTTCTGATTTCAGCTTGAAGAAGGCTGATCAATGTTGTATGATAAAGTTGGGGAAAAGAGTATGAAAAGGATCTTTCCTGCAGAAAACCAGTATTTTGAGGAAGCAGTATGAAAAAGCAGCTCATCGCCATTCTTCTGACCGCGCTGGCATGCCTGGGCCCGGCCGCCGGCGCTTATGCCGCTGAGGACGCGGCAGAGGTCCCCGCTGTTTACGTGGAGAGCGAGTTCGCCCCGCTGAAACGGGTGATCGTATCGCAGTCGGAGGTTACCGACAGCACATTGCCGGTCAGCCAGTATTATCTTCCTCTGGAAAACCTTGTGCCTCCCTATGCGGAAGTAGAGGATGATACGATTACCTTTCACGCGAACAGGGCGCTGACCGAGCAGCGGGTGCAGGAGCGGGAAGACCTCACCGCAATTCTGGAGCGCTACGGCGTCGAGGTGCTGAGGCCGCGCATGCTGACGGAAGAAGAGCTTGCCCTTGCTGCGCTTCCCGAGGGGCCGACCCACGGACGCGGTCTGAGCAATTTCTTCGTCCGGGACCCGTTCATCGTCGTCGGCGATCATGTGATCGAGGCCAACTTCCGGAAGGAATACCGGCGCTATGAAGCACTGACTGCAAGAGATCTGTTTCAGGGCTGTGCCAGCTACGTCGGTCTGCCGATGCCGGATTTCACAGACGCAGAAGCCGGCCCGTTTCTGGAGGGCGGTGACGTGATCGTCTATCACCGGAAGATATTTGTCGGGAACTCCGGATACGGAAGCAACTCCGCCGGCATCCGGTGGCTGAGGGATTATCTTGCGCCCTACGGCTATGAGGTGGAGGAGGTCAGGCTACAGGGAAAAATCCTGCATCTGGACTGCGTCATGAGTCTGGTCCGGGAGGGTCTGATGATCGTCTGTGAGGAGTCCTTTGCAGACGGAATCCCCGAGACCTTCCGCGACTGGGATAAAATCCTCGTTCCGGAGGAGGATGCGGAGCAGCTGGCCGTCAACGGGATGGCCATCAACCCCGAGGTCTACATCACGGACATCGCATTCCGGGATACCATCGGAAAAGAACTGGAAGCGCGCGGGATCAAGGTGGAATATCTGGATTTCCATGTGACGCGCATGAGCGCCGGTTCGGTGCACTGCAGCACGCAGCCGCTGCTCAGGGTCGATGAAAACCCGTAAGCTCTCTGAGCAAGGGGTTTTCTCTTATCTCTTCAGAAAGCCCATGTATTCATCAAACACATTGAACAGCATGTTGCCCGAGCAGACCGGAAGCACGGCATCCGTGTTTCCGATCCGGGCAAAATCGAAGAAATCGCGCTTGCCCGTCAGTACCAGAGTCGGGATCACCTCATAGTCTGGGCCGAACATGATTTCAAGGAACGGGCAGTATTTTGCCGCCTGAAGGACCTCATCGGGATCGATGCGGTCCTTCATTTTAAACTCCAGCGAGAAAACCCGGCTCTCCGTGATCACCAGGACGTCCGCATAGATTCGGACATGGCGGGAGCGCTTCAGCCGCAGTTCAAATGCGAGCTCCCAGGTCAGGCATCTGCCGCCGACCATGCTCTTCAGGTCCTGAAAGAGACCGAGGATCTGTTCCCTGCTGTCCCGGAAGGAATGCAGCAGCCCTCTCGTATCGTTCAGGTTCCGGCCGATGTTGCCGCAGCCTTCGGTGAGTTTTTCCATCCACTCCGTCTCGGAAAGGGAAAGGAAGTTCTCTGCCGTGTCATAGTAGCCGGCAAACTCCTGGAGGCCGATATGAGGCCGGCTCTGCTTCATGATCCCGTGCCAGCGGAACTCTCTGTCCTGCCAGCAGAGCTCTTTCATCAGGGGCGAACTGTAAAGGATGTGATTGACCACACGGCGGTCCAGATTCAGTTTCCCGGCGATTTCTTTCGCCCTGATTCCGCCGCTGCGGCAGATCAGGGCACAGATGTCCCGTTCACGCTGTTCTGTCAGATTCGTCATGCTGATTGATCGGGCTGCGCCTGTCACGATACCGCAGAAGCAAGCCCTTCCAGGAAGGCTCTGGCTTCAGCCGCCCCGCCGCAGGCATGAAAGCTGTCCGAGATCCGGACGGCGTTTTCCTTATATTTCGGCTCGTACAGGACTTGCTTCAGCGCATCCAGGACGTCTGCCTCCGAAATGGACCGCAGGCGAATTCCGGCACCGAGTTCCTCTGTTCTCGCGGCCACAGCCCCCTGTTCCGGCGTCTGCGGGAAGAGCACCAGCGGCACCCGGAAATACAGGCCCTCGGAAGCGGAATTCATGCCGCAGTGCGTGATGAAGGCATCTGAAATGGACAGCACGGCCATTTGATCCACCGACTCATGGACCTGGATATTCGCCGGCAGATGATCAAAATGCTCGGTATTGGTCCCCATGGAGATGATCACCTGCCAGTCGGTCTCACCAAGAACGCGGATGCAGTTGCGATAAAACTCCCTGTTCTGATTCACCGTGCCCATGGAGATATACACCGTCTTTTCCGCGGTCTTGGGGTACGGCGCCGTGATCGGGCGGATGGAAGGCCCGATAAAACGATAGCAGTCAGAGAAGGTATCGGAACACGGCTGGAAAAGCTTCGAGGTATAGACGATGGTATTGGTTTCATTGTCATTCTGAACGATCTCAAGAAGCCCCCTGACGGGATAGCCTTTCTCCCGCAGGCGTCTGATCTGTCTGTTGATTCTGGGCATGGTAAAGAGCATTTTCGCGATATCCCGCGGCGTCTCTCTCATATACTTCGCCGAGTAGCGGTTAAAGGCAAAAGTGGTCGTCGATGAAACATACGGAATACGATGCTTCATGGCCACCAGCTTGCCCCAGAAGGCAACGGAATCCGAGACGATGAGATCCGGCCTGATCGCTTCGATTTTCTCGGTTGTCATTTCGTCAAGCGCCAGCGTTGAGGAAACGAGCAGCTCGGTTGCAAAGGCCTTGTCCTTTCCGACCCGGTCGGCGTTTTCCTTATCCTCCATGTCGAAGTCATATCCGTCACACCCGATAAATTCAGCCCCGGCCTGCTCAATCTTCTCCCGAAAAGCCTCAAAGGAGAAATAGAAGACCTGATGCCCGGCAGCAGTCAGTTCCCTCACGACGCCGAGGGTCGGATTCGTATGACCGTGCGCAGGAATGCAGAACCAGGCAATCTTCATGCTTTTTCATCCTCCTTTTCATGAAAGGCGGCAGCAAACAGGTCTGAGAATGATCCTTTGGCAGGGATCGCAATGCCGCGCTTCTCATCACCGAGGAGCAGCAGGGTGTCCCCCGGCCTGATCTGAAAAACCTCACGCGCCTGTTTGGGAATCACAATCTGTCCTTTTTCGCCGACTGTCGCTGTCCAGGCATATCTGTGTTCCGGTGCTGTCATCCTGCTCCGCCTCCCGTGAAGTATGATTTGTATAACTAATCATACTCACAAACCGCCTTCCTGTCAACACCTTTACCGCAGAATTCGGGCACGCCCACGGAGGCAGTACTGTTTCGCGGCAAGGGAAAGGCTCTGCCCCTGTCCCCAACACTGCAGCCGCGAACAGGCCGGGGAAAACACCTCCGTTCCCATTTGAGCCGTTTGGATGTTCTACACAAATTTGTGTTGTGTATTTTGTACAGTTTTCCGTCTTGCGTTTTGTGCTGTTTTGGTGTATTTTATAGTCAAGAAGAGACAGAAGTCAAGAGTACTTCTGAAGCTTGTCTGAAAAGTGGGATCAGGCAAGTACCGTTTCCAATCACAGGAAAGCCTCCATCATTCAGGATGCCCCGCCTGACTGGGGTTGCGCGAGCCGCAGATAATGTGCATGTGAGATGATTCCTATGGTTGTCTGGCGGTGGTGTTTGAATCTGACGAAAGAGAGGTTAAAAGATGTTAGATATCAAGAATTTAAAGAAGTAAGTCCCGATTGTGATGAGCGTTTGATGCTGCAATTGGGGCTTACTTCTTTTTTTTGCTCTTTTTTTTCGAACAATCAGCCAAAAGGCCGACCCGGATCGAGTCAGCCTCTTTTTTTTATTCTGTTTCCGCCGGCGCGGTATTCCTGTCTGCCGTCTGTCCCGCCGGTCAGCAGAACCGGAGGACATTCCAGCTCAGCGGGGAGAGGCGGATCTCTGCCCTTCCCCCGTCGACCTGCGTGACCGGGATCTGCACCGGGACCACCTCATCCGGCCTGTCCTCGGTGTTGACGGCGTGAACGTCGTCGTGGTGCAGGACCAGGTGCTCGCTCATCCGGAGCACCCCGAAGGAACGCAGGTCGAGCGTCAGCAGGCAGTCCTCCTTCAGATCGCGGTTGACGCAGAAGACCGTAAGGCTTCCGTCGTCCCCCTGCACGGCCATGGCGTCCAGTGTCGGGACGCCTTCATAATCCCGGCAGTCATAGACCGGCGAATCCACGATGACCCGAAGGGCCGTCCCGCGGCCGTATTTTGACGCATGCATGAAGGGATAATAGATCGTCTGGGCCCAGCATCCCCCGCCGTTGCGGGTCATGATCGGTGCTATCACATTGACGAGCTGGGCAAGGCAGGCGACCTTTACCCGGTCAGCATTGCGAAGGAGCGTGATGAGCATGGAGCCGACCAGCAGCGCATCCTCAAAGTTATAGATATCCTCCAGCAGCGGCAGGGCACGGTTCCACTTATCCTGCTTCCAGATCTCCTCGTCCTGCTCGCGGGAGTGATACCACACGTTCCACTCGTCGAAGGAGAGATTCACCTGCTTTTTGCTGTGCTTCTTTCCCTTGACCGCGTCGCAGATCGCAGCGACGCTGCGTATGAAGTCGTCCATGTCCATCGTCCGGGCAAGGAAGCCCGCCGTGTCGCCTGTCGGGTTGGAATAATAGCGGTGGAGAGAGACATAATCGATGTTCTCATAGCACTCGTTCAGCATCGTCAGCTCCCAGTCGCCGAAGCTCGGCATCTCGGAGCTGGAGGAGCCGCAGGCCACCAGCTCGATGGACGGATCGACCCATTTCATCATCTTGGCAGCCTCGTTCGCGACACGGCCGTATTCATAGGCGGTCTTCTGGCCCATCTGCCAGGGCCCGTCCATCTCGTTGCCAAGGCACCAGAGTTTGATGCCGAAGGGCTCTTTTCTTCCGTTTGCGATGCGCTGATCGGAAAGTCTGCTGTTGCCGGGATGGTTGGCATATTCCACGATGTCCCTGGCCTGCTCGGGTCCGCGCGTGCCGAGATTCACGGCATACATGATCTCGCTTCCGGCTTTCTCGGCCCAGCGGGCAAACTCGTGGAGGCCGACCTCGTTGGTCTCGGTCGTGAACCAGGCGAGGTCCAGCCGCTTCGGCCGCTGTTCCGCCGGGCCGACGCTGTCCTCCCAGCGAAATCCGGAAACGAAGTTTCCGCCGGGATAGCGCACCAGCGGCACCCCGAGTTTTTTCACGGCCTCCATCACATCGGTGCGGAAGCCCAGCTCATCGGCCAGCGGGTGTCCGGGTTCATAAATACCGCCGTAGACCGCACGGCCGAGATGCTCGATGAAGGAGCCGAACAGCCGCTCGTCCACCCGCGCGATTTTATAGTCGCGATCCAGAATCATGCTTGCTTGCTTCATAGTATCATCCGGTCTTCTGAGCAAAGAGGTAAACAATGATGATCGGCACAACCGCCATCACGGCGCCGGGCATCAGCACGTCGAAAGCATTGCCGTAGGGCGTGATGGTCGTGCCCATGCCGATCGGGATCGTGAATTTCTCATTCGTATTGAGAACGATCAGCGGCCAGAGCAGGTTATTCCAGCTGTTCATACAGGAGAGGATGGTCATCGCGCCGAAGGCCGGGATCATATTCGGCACCATGATCCTGAAGAACACCCCGTAGTCGGTACAGCCATCGATTCTTGCCGCCTCCAGCATCTCCCTCGGCAGGCCGAGAACATATTGTCGGAAAAAGAAAATCATAAACGGCGGAACCAGATAAGGCAGGATAACGCCGAAATAGGTGTCGACGAGATGGGCCTTGATCAGCATCCGGTAGAGCGGCAGCAGCAGAATCTCAAACGGCACCATCATCAGAATCAGCACAAGGGTAAAGATGGCATTTCTTCCCTTGAACCGGTACATGGCGAGGCCGTAGCCCACCATGGACGACAGCACCAGGCCGGCCACGGTCTGCAGCACCATGATGATCAGGCTGGACTTGTACCATTTCCAGTAAATACCGTCGCGGTAAGTGTTCAGCGCTTCATAGTTCTTAAACGAGGACACGCCCGGATCAAAGGTCAGGCTGAGTCCGTTGCGGAGCATTTCGGTGCCCGGCTTCAGAGAACTGAGGAACATGAAATAGAACGGAATCATCAGAAGCGCCGCCGTGATAAACATCAGGGTCGTCGCGAGAATCGATTTGGTACGCTGGCGTTTTCCGTCGATGCGGTTGGAATGTTTCATGTCAGTCCTCCTTTTTGAAGAAGCCCATCGCAATGAGCTGGAGCAGATTGACCACAAGCACCAGGCCAAGCAGCACCAGACCGACCGCCGAGGCCATGCCCATGTTGTTCTTATAGAAGCCCACCATATACATATAACCGACGATGGTCCGGCCGACGCCGCCCGGGTTGTTCTGTGCCCACAACGCCACAGACTCGGTGAACATCGCGAAGCCGCCGAGGACCGTGATCGTGATCACATAGATCAGCACCGGTTTGATGCCGGGCAGAGAGATATGGAAAAACTGCTGAACAGAACTGGCCCCGTCAATCTTAGCGGCCTCATAGAGTTCGGTCGGGATTGCCTGCAGGCCGGAGATGTAATAGATGATATTCACGCCCATCCATCTCCACAGCGTCAGCAAAATCAAGACAAAGTTACCTGTATCCGCAAACATCAGCCAGTCTTTGGGCGGCAGACCGAAAAGCGCCAGCAGTCGGTTGGCAGGTGCCGTCGGCAGGGAGCCGAAGGCAAGGCGGAAAACGATGCCGACCACAATGGTGGAGGTCAGCGCGGGAATGAAATAGACCGATTTGAAAAAGCTCGGATACTTCACACTGCCGGAATTGAGAATCACGGCGAAGATCAGCGGGACAATCGTCAGCACGACGACATCCCAGAAGGCATAGCGGAAGGTGGTGGCAAGAGCCTGTTTGAAGTTGCGGTTCCACAGCTTCTCATAGTTTGCCGTGCCGATCCATTCCACATTATCCGGACCGTCGATTCGCTGAAAGCTCATCATAATGGTGCTGATAAAGGGGTAGAGAACATAGGGCACCACCTTCGGATCCGTGATCCAGTGTTTCTTTCTGAGGGTCGTCTGCCTGCTCAGGGACGACTCGTTCATGCGATCGCCTCCATGTACCGATAATTGAAAAAGCCGGGACGGAGGAATCCGCCCCGGCTGCTGTCAGGAAATAAGAATACGTGCCGGGAAGCAGCCGTGTGCCGCTTACATGATTTCGTCGCGCAGCGCCTCGGCGCAGTTCTCTGCGATTTCCTGCGGATCGCCGCCGCCGATGACAAGGTCATAGGCCATCTGGTTGCGGACGATGTCGGCCGCCGTCGGGAACATGTCGGTGATGCAGGTATCGGGGATGTCGTCCAGGACCGACTCGACCACGTCAAAGATATCGTCGCCGTAGTAGTCAAAGAACTTGTTGGGCGCCTTCATCTCTTCCGAGCCGTAGACATCGGTCATGATCGGGTCGAAGCCGAGGATCAGCCAGGTATCCACGCAGCCTTCAAAGCTCAGTGTCGCGTAGGCAAGCCACTCTTTGGCAACGTCGATATTGGGGCTGGTCTTGACGACCGCAGTGCCGGTGCCGCCCATCTGCGCGGACTTGTGACCGCCGTCAGACCACAGCGGCATGGGGGCGACCTTCATCTTGCCGGACAGGTCGGGCATATAATCGGTGAAGCGGTTGAGGTACCAGAACGGCATGCTGACAGAGGCGCAGTTGCCCTGATCCATCCAGCCGTAGTATTCCTCGGCGTGGTGGTTGCCGCCCGGGCAGGCAACGGCGGTGCCGTCATCGAGCATGTCCTTCATGAAGGCCAGGGTGTTCACGACAACCGGCTCGTCCATGCGAACCTCGTTATCGGGTGTCAGCCAGTCGCCGCCGTGCTGGTTCACCAGCGGGTAAATGCTCCAGCAATCCTTGGACTCCCATGTGCACATGGGCTTTCCGGTCTTCTCAAGGACGACCTTGCCGGCCTCATGATAATCGTCCCAGGTCTTGATGTCTTTATAATCAATGCCGGCCTCTTCAAGAATCTCGGTGTTGTAGAACATCACGCAGGCGCCGATGTGGTGGTCGATGCCGTAATACTTGCCGTCCTTGGCATAGTTGTTGAAGCGGCTCATGACCAGGTGGTCCTTCATCGGTTCGACAATGTCGTTCAGGTCTGCCAGCTGGATGTCACCCTTCAGGTAGTTGGCGAACATGTTGATCTCAATGTCAACGATGTCGGGTGCACCTTCGCCGGTCTGCAGGGCGATCGTCAGCTTGTTGTGCATATCCTCATAGGGATAAACCTGCATGTCGATCTCCAGCTTGGGGTTGTCGGGGTTGGCATTCCACTTATCCAGCATCTCTTTATAGAGCTGCGTGTGAAGTTCCTGGAATGTCCACAGGGTCAGATGAATCGGCTCTTCCTCTGCGAACGCCGTGGTGATGCCGAGCGTCGCAATCAGAGCGATTGCCAGAAGGACTGCCAGTAGTTTTTTCATGTTTTTCCTCCTTTTCCGGATTAACGTTTTCCCTTTCGGGTTCGCCCTTATGTTAACGTTAATCTAATAAAAAGTCAAGGATTTTCTTTTCTCTTTTCAAATTATTTTGTGAAGAGTGACGAAAACAGGCAATTTTGCTGTTGGCATTTCGCTCGGACTGCGCTATAATAGGCGCATGCGGCAGCAAGGGACAAAAATCGGAACGCATGACAGGGATGGAACAAATGAAACGGGTTCGTACCACACTGAAGGATATTGCGAATGCCTGCGGGTATTCCGTGAACACGGTATCCCGCGCGCTGCGGGGGGATAAGCGGCTGTCAAAGGCGACACGCAGTCTGATCCAGGAGACGGCGCGCAGCATGGACTATATTCCCAACACTATGGCGTCTTCGCTGCGCTCCGGCCGCAGCAGGATGATCGCAGTCATCGTCAACGACCTTCACAATCAGCACTTCTGTGACCTCCTTAACCGCATGGACCGGGACCTGCGTGATCAGAATTACAACCTGATGATCCTCTGCATGCATCTGGAAGAAACGCTTGCGGGAGAGCTCATTCACACGGCGATATCCCTCTCGGTTGACGGGATCCTGTATTTCCCGAATTTCGGACAGCGGCATTATATTGAGTACATGACGGACAGCGGCGTGCCCTTTGTCCTGCTGGACAGACGCGTCAATGAGGTGGACGCGGATACGGTCCGGTGTGACGACGAACAGGGGGGCTATCTCGCGGGGCAGCACCTGGCTGCGCTCGGGCACAGACGCTTCCTCTTTCTCTCCGGCATGGAACTCAGCAGCTCGCAGATCGACCGCCTGAGCGGCTTCCGCCGTGCCCTTCGGGACAGCGGACTTCCGGATGACTGTGTGCGCGTTGTGCCCGGCGCTGATGTTGAGGACGCGCTGGCGCACAACACCCTGGCCTCTTTTATCCTGCCGCGTGACTACACGGCGATCGTTTCCTTCCGTGACGAGGTCGCCTACCCGGTGATGAACGCCCTGCGGGATCACGGGCTCTCGATTCCGCAGGACGTCTCGATCATCAGCTTCGACAACCTCCACGCGGAAGATCCGTCCAGACCCTTCCTGACCAGCATCTATGCGGCGGACGAAAATATCGCCGAGATCAGTGTCCGGCTGCTGCTGGAGCGGATCGAGGATCCGATGCTTCCCCCGCGAAACATCGTTCTCCCGGTCCGGATCTTCGACCAGGGGACAACGGCGCCCCCGCCGCGCGCATAAACACAGATGGACGGTCCGGCAGGTATGCCGGTGCCCGATATGCCATGTATGCCACAGTCTGCCTGCAGCAGTGCGGTCTCGTTTTGTGTCTTGTCAGGCTCCCCTTCTCATGTTAAAATAAAATCATATAAAAAAGAAGACAGCTTTTCCAAGGAGATTTTGCCATGAGTACACTCCACGAACTGATCTATTACTGCAGCGAAGAGGATCCCATGGGCGCCGTCCTTCTGACCGGCGAATGGGGCTGCGGAAAAACCTATCTGGTTGAAACCACCCTCGCGAAGGCGCTCAGCAACAGCCATATGATCGTCCGCGTTTCCCTCTTCGGCATCAACAGCATTGATGCGCTGAACGAAGCGGTCCACAGACAGTGGCTTTATGTCTGCACGCCCTTTCTGGGCAAACTGAAGCAGCAGCGCGAAAAGCTGAAGAAGGACAGCGGCTTTTTCGCCGCCGTCGGGAATGCTCTGCGGGCTGTGAATCCCGTCGCCGGCGGTGTCGCCTCGGCGATGGTGGCCGTCGACCCCATTGACCTGATCCCCATCAGCCCGGAGGCCGATGATCTTGCCTCCGGCGTGAGGAAGAGAGTCGTTCTGGTTTTTGATGATCTGGAGCGTTCCCGCCTCGACAGTCTGGAAATTCTCGGCTGCATCAATGATTACTGCGAGAACCAGGATTTCAACAGCATCATTATCGCCAACGAAGATTACCTGCTCACCGCTGCGCATAAAGACGACCTGACTTTCCAGGTTTTAAAGGAAAAGGTAATTGCCCATACGGTGCTCTATGATCCCGAGTATGCCGAAATCGTCCATGCGGTCCTCACCGAACGAACCTGGCAGTCGGAGCCGTATACCGCTTTTCTTCTTGAAAACGAGCAGAGGATTCTCGAGGCTTTCGCCGGGGAGCCGCCTGCCGGTGCTGAGGGTTTGACCAAATCCCATAACATCCGCAGCCTGATCTTTGCCCTGAAACAGTTTTTCCGCGTCTATGTCCATCTCGACCAGAATCATATCCCGTATATGGAGAAATATCTCTATTCCTTTATCGTATATTCGCTCGTCGTTAAAAACGGCTACTTCAAAGACGGAAAATCCTGCAGCGATATTCAGAAAGAAGATCTTGTTCGCCTGTATCCGGACTACTCTGCCGACTATATGCCCGACTCTGTCCGCAAATGGGTCGCCTACGGTGTCTGGGACCGGTCGGTGTTTGAAGAGGAGGTTCTCGGCAAACGCCCCGAGACCTGATTTCCGCCTGAATGGCATACAAAAAAGCTGAAGGAACTCCTTCAGCTTTTTGCATACAGGGATGCATTTTTCGGCAGCCGTTCAGCCCTCTTCCGCTCCCCGGCAGTATCCGCAGTACCAGCAGGCATACGGTTCGCTGCACTGGTCGCCCGGCGTGATATCCGGCTCTGCCGGCTCTTTCTGCATGCGGTTCAGATCCCAGATATGATCGTTGATCCAGCTGTAATACTTCTTCGCCCGGTCCGTCACGTCGACCGGAAGGAAAGGACTGTCACCGTCCTGTCCGTGAAGAACGATGAAGATTTTCCCCACCGGCAGCTTACAGCGCTTCAGAATGTAATACTGAAAGCCGGCGTCCCGGACGAACTGTTCCTGCAGCTCCGGGGCGTTTTTGACCTCATACATGTCATAGCCGGTTTCGGTTCTGCGCAGGATATCCACGGCACAGTAGTTGTTGTAATTGCTGAATGCCGCCTCGCAGATTACTTTGACCCCGCGCCCGATGGCGTCCAGGGTATTGGCAATCATCGCCTTTTTGTCCGGGACATGGGTGCCCGGCCGGTAAACGGTCATTTCCTCAAAGGGCCCGAACATGCCCATGGCAAGGTCGCCGAAGTCATTGCCCGCGTCCAGCTTTGCCTGAATCTCGGGAGGGATGACCTTCAGATCCGGCCTGTGCTTGTCCAGCCACAGCATTTTCGGGCACTGCATGCCCCGCATGAAATCCGTCTTTGTGATTGCCATCGAGGATCTCTCCCCTTTCTGTGCGTTCATAGTTTATTCATTCTTTCCCGGCCGGCCGGGTTTATAATACAGCTCGTTTGTCCCGGCGGCGGGAGGAAGGAGAGGGCATGGAAGCAGAACAAAAACGCGAAAATCGATTGCGCTGGTTCTGGGGCATCTGCCTCGTGATTCTGTGGGGATGCGCCATTGCGCTGTTTGTCCGGGCAAACGGACATCTCAGCGTGCAGGAACTGCTGCGGTATCAGCCGGAGAACAAGGTCCTGGCCGCGTTTGCCATGTGGGGCCTCTTTCTGCTGAAAAGCGTTGATTTTGTAATCTATTCCGGACTGCTGTACGCAATCGACGGGATCCTTTTTCCCCTTCCGGCTGCCCTGTTTGTCAACCTGGTCGGGATTGTGATCATATCCACGGTCCCGTACTTCGTCGGGAAGAGTCTGGGCAGTCCGATCCTGAAACGCATCGAGGCAAAATACCCGAAGTTTCAGGAGGTTGAGAAGAAAAGCGGTGACAACGTCTTTCTCCTTGCGCTGCTCCTGCGCTGTGTCGGGCTGCCCTACAACCTGGTCGGCATGTACATGGGTGCACGGAAATGCCGGTTTCTGCCGTATCTGCTGGGCTCGGTGCTCGGCCTCATACCGAGAATGATCCCCTATACTCTCATGGGAAGCAGCGCCGCCGATTTCCGTTCGCCGGTATTTCTCGGCGCCATCGCCGCCGAGCTGACTCTGATCGCATTTGCACTGCTCCTTTATCGATACAAGATCAAAGGCACGCGGGTCTCAGACGGATCCCCCGCACCCGGCCCGGAGCAGCAGGATTACACGGACGCGGAGGACCTCAGCGGAAGCTGTTAGCCCAGTTGACCAGGGAGTTGTGCCAGACATTCTCAATCACGTCGCGGCGCATCTGCTCGGTAACAGGCCCGTTCTTTGCCATTTTGGCCAGGATCACGGCCTGAAGCTGTTCGACCGTCATAAGATCATAGGGAATATCGGGAATCTCAGCCCTCTCGGGTTCGGGTTCCGCTTCGTTCGGCTTCGGACGGGCTTCAGCATGCCCGGACGGGGCCGGTTTTTTCTCCCGGACCGTCTCTTTCCGCGGGGGCTTCGGCGGCTCGTTCTTTTCCGGCTTCGGGGCTGCACAGGCGGCTTTCGGCGCTTCGGGGACGACGGCCTCTGCACTGCCGTCATCGGGAGCAAAGATATCGCCGCCGCAGCCGGGCAGACAGACATTCAGCCTTCCGCCGCCGCTCTCGATCCTCCGGCCGCTGAGCAGGCCGACATAGGCGGGGGCAGATGCCTCGGTATTGATCCAGGCCTCGCCGTCCGAGTTGTTCACGGCCACGATGAGCCTTCCTCTGGCATAGGCATACTGCTGGTTTGTCAGGCACAGCTGACGGAAATCACCATGGACCAGATCCTGTTTCCACTCGCGGTGAATCCGCCCCAGGTCGGCGATGAGCCGGGTACAGGGATTGTCCCTGTCATCCTCCAGGTGATCGTCCAGGTCGATATACGGGCGCAGGGAATCGTCGGAGCCGTGCTCCTTGCGGCCGTCGATGCCGAACTCGCTGCCGTAATATACCGAAGGAATCCCGGGAAGGGTGTAGAGCAGGATGTGCACCGGCAGGATGTGTTCCTTGTTCATGAGCTTGGTGTGGATGCGCTCAACATCGTGGTTGTCCACAAAATTGTAGAGCTTGATTCTTGCCGGCACCATGCCGTTGGTGCGCTGGACGGTGTGGGCGATCTCAAAATAGTTATGGTCGTTGTGCCCGCTGTAAAGCGCCTTGTGGAGGGTGTAGTTGGTCACGCTGTGAAGGGTATTCTCGTTTGCCCAGCGGGAATAGTCGCCGTGGATGACCTCGCCCATGAGCCAGAAATCCGGTTTGACCTCATCCGCAGTGCGGCGCAGAGCCTTCATAAACTCGAAGTCCAGCACATCGGCAGCGTCCAGGCGGATGCCGTCCACGTCGAACTCGGAAACCCAGAAGCGGATCACGTCACAGATGTAGTCGCGGACGTCGGGATTTTGCTGGTTGAGCTTCACCAGCAGGTTATAGCCGCCCCAGTTGGCGTATGAGAAGCCGTCGTTATACTCGTTGTTGCCCCAGAAGTTCACATTGCAGTACCAGTCGCAGTAGGGGGAGTTCTCTCGCCGGGCCAGAAGGTCCTTAAAGGCAAAGAAGTCGCGCCCGGTATGGTTGAAAACCCCGTCAAAGATGACCTTCAGCCCCACCTCATGGCAGGCCGCGACAAAGGCCGTCAGGTCCTCGTTGGTGCCGAGGCGGCTGTCCAGAAGGCAATAATCGGTAGTCTCGTAGCCGTGCCCCACAGACTGAAAAAGCGGGCCGATATAAATCGCCGTGAAGCCCAGCTTTTTCACATGTCCGATCCACGGCAGCAGGGTATTCAGCCGATGCACCGGCTCGCCGTAGTCATTCTGTCTGGGCGCCCCGGTAAGCCCCAGGGGGTAAATATGGTAAAAAACAGCTTCATCATACCAAGCCATATCCGTTTTCTCTCCTTCAAGTACGTTTGTTTTTCACGGGTCTGAAACAGACCGGTCAGTTCAGAAGCCGGCCCTTTTCCCCGCTCTGCGCCCGCTTTACCTTGCGGGATGTGGTTTTTTCAAATTCGGTATCGCGCAGACGCAGACGTACAATCCGCCTGGCCGGCGGCACCGCGCGGTTAATCTCATCCACCTTTTTGCGGAAAAGCTCCTCCGCCCGGGAGGCATATTCAGGGAAGGGGTAAACCTCGGCCGTAATCTGGTCATCCTCGGAATAGACCAGAACCTCGGCCAGCCAGTCGCAGCCCGCAAAGCGGTTTTCCAGCTCTTCCGGGGAAACGTTTTCGCCATTGGCGAGGATGATGAGATTTTTTCTCCGGCCGGTGATGTAGATGCGCTGGTCCTTCACATAGCCGAGATCGCCGGTTTTCAGCCAGCCGTCGTCGGTGAACATCTCACGGGTAGCCTCATCGTTGTGATAATAGCCCAGCATCACGGAAGGGCTTTTCGTCAGAATTTCACCGTCCTCGATCTTCACCTGGCAGTTTTTGACCACACGGCCTACATCCTCGCCGGTGCTCGGATCGGCCTCGCTGGAAGAGGTGATGCGCGGGGAACACTCCGTCATGCCGTAGCCCTGCAGCAGGGGGATGCCCATCTTCGCGTAAGCCTTCTGCAGCTCCGGAGACAGATAGGCCCCGCCGCAGAAGATAACCCGGAGGTCCTTTCCGAATACCGCACGCCCCGCAAGGCGCAGAGGAATCAGCGGATTCTTTTTCTTCTCCGCCATGATCCGGCGGTAGATGGTCTCCGCGATCAGGGGAACCAGCAGCAGCATCGTCGGCCTGAAAAGCTTGATGTTCTGCATGAGGCGCATGGGTGAATCGTTGATGCACAGCGTGGCGCCGTAACGCATGGAAAGCAGCACATCACAGGTGAGACAGTAAGCATGGTGGATCGGCAGGACGGAGAGCAGCACATCGCTGTCGCTGCCCTCGTTATCGCAGCAGCAGGCGTTGTCAACAAGGTTTGCATGCGACAGCATCACGCCCTTGCTTTTGCCCGTCGTACCGGAGGTGTAGAGAATGCAGGCGCAGCTCTGTGCCTCCACGGGTCTGAGCTCAGCGGGAGACTCCTGCGCAAGAATCGTCTGCAGAGAAAGCTCATCCTCTGTCGGGGAAAGGCAGACAAAGGCCGCGATCTGCGGGCAGGAGCGGCGAAGGGTTTCCAGCAGCGGACGGAAACGGGCATCGAAGAAGAGCACCGTCACGTCCGCCCGGTTCAGGTTGTCCGCAATTTCGTCCGGGCTGAGCTGGGGATCGATGGGGACCGCCACATTGCCGTCGATGACCGTGCCGAACAGGCAGGTGATATAGGCAATGCCCGCTGTGCCGACAAGACCGGCATGGACCGCAGCATCCCCCTGACGGCGCAGAAAGGAGGCCACCCTTCGGCTGTCTTCGAGAAAGTCGGCGAAGGTCTTTTCCGCAATTTCCTTCCCCGCCTTCTCCCGCAGCCAGACCTTGTCGGGCCGCTCTTCGGCAGAGAGAACCGCCAGATCCTGAAGCGTATGCAGTTGGGCCGTTTCCATGAGCCGCCCCTTATGCCTGCTTGCTGCGGATGTAGGCGGCAATATCACCCACGGTATGGACGTCGGTCAGCTCGGACGTGTCCACGGTGATGCCGAACTCCTCTTCAAAGTCGCCCATCATGCTCATAATGGCGAAGGAGGTCAGCGCGAGATCCTCCACCAGTCTGGAATCCTCCCGGATTTCCTCGGGCTCCAGATCGACATAGCGGGTCATGATTTCTCTGATTTTTTCCAGCATGGTATTTCCTCCTTTGTTTATATCCAGTCGAGGATTTCCCCGATGGTTCTGTTCGGGTCCTCGATACCGCGGAAAATCGTGCGGCAGAGGTAGTAATAGAGCTTCTGAATCTCATCCTGGGAGACAACGTTCTTCTGATACTCAAAGTGGAAGCTGAACCCGTTGTCCGTGGGGCGGTGCATGACGGTGATATAGATATGCTGCATGGCAACGCCGTTGGAGTACCACATGCTCTTGAAATTCATGTCGGGGATCTGGCGGCCCTTCAGCGCAGCGGCCGAAACAGGCTGATAGGTCAGGGTCGTGCTGTCGTAGCTCGTCCCCTGGGGAATCCCGTAGTGCGCGCCAACCTCGCCCATATAGCGGATCGGGTCGTAATTGGCATGACGCAGGAGGTCGTTCTCCGCGGCCTGTACAATCTTCAGGGCATCCAGGAAGCTGGTCTCCGGTTCGATGATGGTACGCAGCGGCCAGAAGTGGATGCGCGTGCCGCCCGACTGGCTCTCCAGCAGGGTGCCGCGGCGGGCCACAGCGTTCTTCAGGCTCACGTCTTTTTCACCGCCGGCAAACTTGGAGAAGACCGTACGCAGCCCCAGCAACAGGATGGAGGCCACGGGAACGCGATGCTCGCGGCTGAATGCAGCCAGGGCTTTGGAGGGTTCGTCCTCCAGATCATAAACCACGATGTCGGCCTCGATGTCCCCGGTGGGATAGCAGGCGCGCAGATTGGGGTTGCCCATCTGCTCACGGAGCTCCAGAAGGCGGTTGCGCGGGCTGAAGGGCGTATAAATCGGCTCCGGCTGCTCGAGCTTTTCCATCCAGAACTTCCTGTCCAGCTCCATGGCAGGGCTGTTCTGCTCGTAGGCCAGGTCCAGCTTCAGCTGCTGAAGATAGCTCTTCGGCGGCTTGGGCGGGTCGATATTCTCAAACTTCCGGTGGCAGTAGAGGTTGAGCACATAGCTGTAAAAGCCGATGATGGCAGTGGAATCCATCGTCATGTGATGGACCTTCATATACAGGCCGTTATAACGGTTGGGAAGCCGGACCATCACGATCTCGTTCATCGGGCCGCCGTCCATGTGGATGGGGACGCGGCTCCAGCGCTTCATCTCCTCATGGGCGTCCTCCTCGCGCCAGGAGGAGAAATCCACAAACCGGATCTCGCGGTCCTCCGTGGGGACCAGATACTGGACCAGGTTTCCCTCCTCGTCCTTTGTAAAGCGAAGGCGCATGGCCTCAAACTTCTGGTAGCCGTCACGGATGCAGTCGCGCAGAGCATCGAAGTCGACGTCGGCATATTCGATATAGAAACCGGTGGCAATGTTCAGAAGCTCTTCCCTGTGGCAGGCAGAAACGGTGTACCAGTGGACGCGCTGCGCCGCGGTGAGCGGATAGGTCTGAACCACAGCGCCGTTAAAATTGAGTTCTTTCATGTGTCACTTCCCTTGCTGTATTTTTTAATCTGCTTCTGCGCCCAGCGCATCGGCAAGAAATTCCTTTTCGGTCTGCTCATAAAGCGGCTGGTTCTCAAAGATGCTGGAGCCGTGTCCGGCATTCTCGACCATCAGAAGACGCTTTTTGGAGGGGCAGGCGTCATAGTTTTTCTGACTCATCCAGGTGGGGACGAATTTATCCTCCTTTCCGTGGACAAACAGGACCGGAACACGGTTGTCCTTCAGCGCGTCCAAAGTAGAATACTCGTCAAAGCGGTAGCCCGAAAGAATTCGGGAGTAAAGGCCGTTGACCCTGATGATGGGCTCGGGGGGCAGGTGATAGTCCTTACGGATCACATGCGAGAAGATCTCGCCGGGAGAGGTGAAGGCACAGTCCGCAATCACCGCCGAAACGGCCTCCTGAACCTCAGGCAGACCAAGGGCCATCAGCACGGTTGTTCCGCCCATGGAGGTGCCGTGAAGAACGATCCGGATGTCTTTCCCGAAGCGCTCCCGCGCGTAGCGGATCCATTCCAGCGTGTCAAAACGGTCCAGGATTCCGAAGCCCACGTATTTGCCTTCGCTTTCCCCGTGCGCGCGCAGATCCAGCAGCAGCACCTCATAGCCCTGTTCATGGAAAAACTTGGCGTGGCTTGCGTTGTGCACGGCCTGGCTGGTAAAGCCGTGGTGGAGAATCACCAGTTTATCGGACGGATTCTGAGCGGGGATATAGAGGGCGTGCAGGCGCAGCCCGTCCCGGGAGCGGATGAACACATCCTCCGGGGTCTGCTTCTCCATCCATTCGCCTACGGGCGCCATTCTGACGGTGTATTCTTCCATCTTTTCCCGGTCGGCAAACTCATCAACAATGTCCGGGCTGGGTTCCCCGGGGCGCGGCATGGTCTTGCGGAACAGCACCAGCGAGGCGATGCCCGTAGACAGGCCTGCCGTGCCGAGGGCGCCGCCGGTCAGCAGCCATATTTTTGTACTCTTTTTCATTCCGTCTGCTCCTTATTCTCTTCTCTTTCCATTTCCTCTTCTTTTTCTCTCTCCATTTCCTCTTCCTCGTCCTCCTCCCGGTTCTTTCGCGTGCTTATGGTAACCTGCGGGAACGGGATGATGAAGCCGTTGCGGGCCAGCATCAAACGGACCTCTCTGTTCAGCGCTCTCTTCACCTTCAGCTGATCCTGGTTCCGGCACAGGATCTGGAATTTGAGCGTCATCTGGGAGCCGGACAGCTCGTCGATGCCGAGATAGACAATCTCTCCGATGCCGAGCGGGATATTTTTCTTCATGCCGGCTTTTTCGCGTTCAAAGGCGGCCTCCAGCGCCGGGATATCCGTGTCATAGTCCACCCCGACCGTGATGGGGCTCCAGCACGGCCGTTCGGAGTAGTTGATGATCGACCGGATCGTGCTGTTGTTCATGATCTTCACGTCTTCCAGGATCAGATCCCGGATCGTCGTGTTGCGGATGCCGATCTCCTGTACCTGGCCGTGCCAGTCGTCCACGGTAATCATGTCACCGACCTTAAAGGTCCCTTCAAAGACAATAAAGAGGCCGGCGATGATATCCGCCACAATATTCTGGGCGCCGAATGACAGCACGACAGACAGAACGCCGGCAGAGGCCAGAAGCGATGCGGTCGGCGCGCCAAGCAGGCTCGCACAGACAAACACGGTCGCGATGCCGACACCGTACTTGAGGAAGCTGAGCCCCATCCGGACAAAGGTCTCCTGCCGGGACATCAGCAGCGATGCAACCGCGGTACCCAGCCTGGATACCGTCGCCAGTACAAAAACGGCAACCGCGATATAGATCAGGCAGCGTGTGAACGAAAAGATATGGAATCCTCTGGCCCACTCATTGGCAAAGATGTAGTATTCAATCGACCCCTTCGGAAACAGGGAATAACGGAAGAAATACAACAGGCTGACAACGGCGCAGAGAACAAATAAAAACCGGTAGGCAAAGTCATGCATCTGTTCTCGGAGCATGTTCTCCTCTTTTTTTCTGCCTTTTTCCAGGGCGCGGATTTCGTCTTCCGTCATCATGCTGCAGTTTCTGACATAGATGATCAGGATCAGGACGTACGCTGCTTCCGTAAGGATGCCCGGAAGCGCCGTCAGCAAACCGGACCGGAATCCGGCAGAGGGAATCTGCTCTGTAGGTGAGGCAACAATGGCATAATACTCATCGCAGCTGTGGCAGCTCCCGATCATTTCATCTTTTCTGATCGTGAAAAAGCCCGTAAAATCATCCTGAAGGACTTCTTCCGCGATTCCCAGTTTTTCCGCCGTCTCATCCGAATACATCTCATCCGGGCTGAGCACCTCTTTGGTATCGGCATCGACAGCAAGGGCCACATCCTTCTTTTCCGTTTCAAACGCGGCCAGTACCGTATTCATGGAAATCGACGACTCCATTTTCTCAAACACCGACGGGTGCATCGCAATCTGTACCATGCCGGTGAAATTGCCCTCCGGATCCGTCATCGCAGCACCGCTGAAGCGATACGGATTTTTCAGATAATTCGCATCCGGTTTGTCCTGAATCAGCAGCGGTTCTCCCTGAAGCACCCAGCGGAATTCATAGGACATGCTTCCGGGATCCGTTGAAAGCGACAGATTGCTGTAATTTCGGCTGGATGCCGTCACGGACCCGCTGTTGTCGTATACCAGAATGCGGGCAGCACCCATGACATCGGCGAGCTCCTGCAGTTTCGGGGCCTTCATGAACTCAGGGCTCTGGGGGATGAGCTCGGCCGAGGCCTGCGTAATGGTCGCAATGAAAGCATTATATCTGGTGCTGCTTGCCTGCTGTTTTGCTTCGAACCCGTCGAGGATATCCGCCAGCTGTTCGGACTGATCCGAATTTGTCTGGACGCGCTCTGTATATAAATACAAGGTACTCGTGAAAATGTTGACTGTCACGGTTGCGACAGCCGCTGCCAGCAGAAGGATCAGCAGATTCCTGCGATAGCTCTTATCCGGCTCCTTCTTTTTGAGATTTCTGATGGCATCCGGAAGGAGCAGGCGGGTATACATGCGCATCAGGAGAAGGAAGAAAAACGTGACGATCAGAACGCTGGCAGATACAAACAGAACCGCGAGATAAAAGGAGACGGCCGGCACCACGCAGTAAGCGTACAGATTCAGAGCCGGGCTGTACATCGTACAGCAGAAATAATCCGTTCCCTCCAGTTCGATAAGGCCTGTAAAACCGGCTTTTCTTGCTTCCTCCGGCACTTTGGCATCTGCCAGTTCCGAATGATTGTCTTCATCCTCCTGCGACAGAAACAGAATCTCGGAGTCATCCTCTGATGTAACGAAGCAAAAACTGTTGCTGCCGAAGACGCGGTTCGATGCAAATCCGCTCCATTCCATTGCCAGATGCGAATCCGGGTCATAAGACGAAGCCGCAACTCTTCGCTGCAGAACAAAAATCTTTCCGCTGTCCAAACAGTAGGACTGGAAAAACGGCAGGGTGTCATCCTCTTCATCCTCCGAAGCATTTTCCGTATTCTCCTCAAGAAGAATGGGCCCGGAATACGGCGATTCTTTTGACACCGACCTGATTGCCTCATAACGCTCTTGCTGAAAAACATTTCCCTGTGAACAGGCACCGTATCCGACAATCATCTTTCCGTTTTTATGAATCAGATACGCTCCGTCTGCGTTGAACAGCTCGCAGAGATGGCTGAGTGAATCCTCCGTATCCGCTTCCAGCGCATCATTCTCCAGATAATAGGCAGCCAGCGTAACCAGCCTCTCTTCTGCCCAGAGCTGCTGATCGAAGTCATCGAGACTCTTGCTTATACTCTCATTGATGGAGCTCATGACTTTGTTCAGGGCACTTTTCATGCTGCTGCTGAACCAGTCTGCAACAACCGCTCCCTCGACAGCAAACAGCACAAGGATAAATACGGCAACAAGCAGTATTTCCGCCGCCCGAAGGCGTCTCTTCCGCTTACTCATCGTGTTCCTCCTTCGCAGTCGTCCGGAAAGACGGCTGCCGTTTTTCTGAGAACATCATATTGTCTGATTCTAACACAGAACCGGCAGGAGCACAACAGATGCAGACGGTTTTTTCGATTGCGTTCAAAGAAAAGCTGTGCTATGCTGTTGCCATATCGGGAAGGGAGAAAAAGCGATGAATGATACGCATCCGATCCGCATGCTTGCCCGGCAGTACCCTCAGCTCTGCCTGCCCATCATGCCGAATGAGAGAGAGACCGAAGAGTATCGGGCATGCGTGCTCATGGGCGAGCCCGTGCGCAGAGCCCCTGAATTTGCTTTCTCGGAGGAGGACGAATTCAGTTTTGTGAGTACGCCGGTCGGCGAAGTCCCGGTCCTGGTTCTGGCAGATCGGGAGGACTTTGTCCATGCCTACCGTGCGCTGGCCTGCCGCTGTGAGCCGGAGGTGATTCCGGATTCCGTCGGCGCTGTTACCGTGCAGGGCCTGATCAACTGGGAAAAAATACGCCGGCACAGGGACGCCTATCTTGCTGAAGGCGGCAGTGACTGGGACGAAGAATTCCGACGTTTCACATCGGTGAACGCCAACTACCGGGACAGCTTTATCCTGCTCAGCACCGGCAGCTACAGTGACATTCCCGCTGCTGCGGTCGGACTCGGCGAGCAGGAATGGAAGGCAAAATCGCTCACCATCCGGAAATACCACGAACTGACGCATTTTGTCTGCCGCACGAAGTATCCGAAGGATATCGACGAGATCCGTGACGAGGTCGTAGCGGATATGATCGGGCTTATCCAGGCATTCGGCAGCTATGACACCGGCCTTGCCGAAACCTTCCTCGGCATTGAGGGCACGGCCTTCCGCCCCGGCGGGAGACTTGCACACTATGCCAAAGAGGACATTGCGGGTGCCATGACCCGGGCGAAGGCGCTCATCCGCAGCTATGCGGAAAGAATCAAAGGGCGGGACCTGCGAGATGTCTTTGCCCTCCTGCTCAGTCTTTTCGAAAGCAGCCCGGGCTGAGAAGCCGCCCCCGCGCTTTGTACAGCGAAGCCCTCCGGCAGATCGGAACTCTGCCGGAGGGCTTTTCTGTACATGGGAATGCTCAGAAACAGGCGATATTGCTGTCCGTGCGGGATTCCGTACCGCCGACCAGCACGCCGTTGGGCAGGCGGACAATCATCTGGCCTCTGCCGAAGAGCGAGACATCCTCCTCATAGCGCAGATCGTGGCCCCGTTGCCGCAGGCTTTCGGCGATACCGCGGTCAAAGCGCTTTTCAACCGTCACGCTGCCGTCGCGCATCCACTGCCAGCGGGGTGCATCCAGGGCCTGCTGGGGGTCCATATGAAAGTCCAGCGTATTCATGACGACCTGTACATGTCCCTGGGGCTGCATGTACGCGCCCATCACCCCGAAGGGGCCGACAGGCAGGCCGTCCTTCATCAGAAAGCCCGGAATGATGGTATGATAACTGCGCTTGCCCGGCTTCAGGACGTTGGCATCCGCCTGATTCAGCGAGAAATCCGCCCCCCGGTTCTGCAGGGCGATGCCCGTGCCGTCCACCACGATGCCCGAGCCGAAGCCCATATAGTTGGACTGGATGAAGGAAACCATATTGCCCTCGCCGTCGGCGCAGCAGAGGTATACCGTACCGCTCTTCGGGGGGACGGCATGGCTCCACACCTGCGCGCGGTCCGTCATCTCACGGGCGCGCCGGGCCCCGCAGTCCGGGTCCAGAAGCCTGTTCCAGTCGATCTGCATCTCTGCAGGATCCGTCACCCAGTGCAGCGCGTCGGCAAAAGCCATTTTGACAGCTTCCAGCTGGCGATGGCAGATCTCTGCCGGTTCCATCCCGGCAAAATCAAATTCCTTCAGGATGTTCAGGGCCATCAAAGCGACAATGCCCTGGCCGTTGGGCGGGATCTCGCAGACCTCACAGCCCCGGTAGCTGACACGGATCGGGTCCACCCAGCGCGCCTCGAAGCCTGCCAGGTCTTCATAGCGCAGAAAGCCGCCGTACTTTCTGCTCTCCGCGTCGATTTTCCGGGCGATTTCGCCCCGGTAAAAGCACTCGGCCCCGCTCTCACCGATGGCCTCCAGCGTCGCGGCATGGTCCGGCAGGCAAATCAGATCCCCGGCCTGCAGGCTGTTCCCTGCCGGTGCAAAGGTCCGAAACCAGGCCTCAAACGCCGGTCCCTTCAAGCGCTTCCGGTATTCCCTGATCGCCCGGTTCCACATCAGTGCCAGATTCGGTGCGCAGGGATATCCGTCCCGGGCATACTGCACCGCCGGGGCCAGATCCTCAGAGAGCGTCAGCCTTCCGAAACGGCGGACCATCTCCGCCCAGGCCTTCGGCGCACCGGGGACCGTCACCGGCGTCCAGCCGTGCGACGGCATTCTCCCGTCCCGGTCCAGCCCTTCCGCAAGGACCTTTTCGGCGCTGATGCCCAGGGGAGCGGGGCCGCTGCTGTTGAGGCCGAACAGGCGCCGGTCCTTTTCCGACCAGACCAGCGCAAAGCTGTCCGAGCCGATCCCGTTGGCAGTCGGCTCGACGACCGTGAGGGCGGCCGCCGCGGCAACCGCGGCATCGGCCGCACTGCCGCCTTTCCGAAGCACCGAGAGCCCCGCAGCCGCGGCAAGCGGGCTCGAGCAGTTCACCATGCCGCCCCGTGCATAGATCGGAAAACGCTGAGAGGGGTATTTCTGGCAAAGGGGGTCAAAGGCCGTTTTCCCTGCCGCTGTCGTGTTCATCATCCTGATCTCCTCCCGGTTCTGCATACTTATCTGCCGCTTCGGCCGGTCCGTTTTCGCGTTTCCGGCTTCGTTCATTCTAGCACGGCGGACTTTTGTGGACAAGGTATTGTTCTATTCTCTGACGGCTTTGTCAGGATCGGTGACTGCCCCGGTCTGATACAGGCCGGGGCAGAGGTTCTTCAGAAAACGCTTATTTCTTCTTCACCGGGTAGCAGATCTCGGTCACGAACTCGTCCGGATTCTGCGTCTCGTGCGGGCTGACGTGATAGATGTTGAACATCGGTGCCGCCGGTTCGTATCCGTTTGCTTCCATCCACGCGATGACCGCGGCATAGACCTCCGTGATCTGCGTATAGCTTCCCTTGTACGTGCAGCTTGCAACCGTAACCTCCGGAAGCGTCCGGAACTTCACATGCTCCGTATCCGGATAGCTTCCTTTGACCGTCTTCCAGGCCATCATCTCGACGTTTTCTTCCTTGTATTCTCCGTCGAGGTAGGTCACCGCGCACAGACAGGGGTCGTCCTCCGTGAGATTCATCCGGCAGGTTTCTTCTGTCATCCTGCCCCAGATCATGCCTTCGTCTTCATAGCGGGGAATGGTCATATGAACGGTAGCGGCATAGCGCTCGGGAATGGTTTTGAGGGTGACGTTATAACTCATGTCTTCTTCCTTTCTCAGCCTTTTCCGGGCTGCGTCCAGAAGCGTCAGCTTATACGCCGTATCCTGTGATAAGGCCTCCAGTTCTTTCTGCCGGGCTGAGAAAAACTGCTCCATTTTCTCCCGGTCATCATAGACTTCAAGGATCCTGACGATATCCGCAAGGGAAAAGCCCATATCCTTCAGGGCGGCTATGCGGCCTGCTGTCGGGAGCTGATCCTCTCTGTAATATCGGTAATCCGTGAAGCGGTCTGTTTCTGCCGGTTTCAAAAGGCCGATCTCATCGTAGTGGCGAAGCATTCTGACGCTGACTCTGGACAGTTTCGAAAATTCTCCGATCTTCAGCATGGCGGTACCTCCTGTGCTGTCTTGTTGAGCTCGCATCAAGCATAATGCCTGCCACAGTGTGAGAGTCAAGCATCATTTTGCTGTCTTTCTTCTGTTCCTCCAAAGGAAAGCGGCCGCCGGATGCTCAGATCGTCAGCGTCAGGACATTCAGCCCGAGCACATACTGATACCGGATGTCTTTCGCGATATTGAACACCACCCGGATCCCGACATTATGAAGCGGATCCTCCGGCTCCCGAAGCCGTGACATGTCT
>ONGJ01000155.1 GCA_900317375.1 uncultured Eubacteriales bacterium | reverse complement strand
CTTCATCACGCTCCAGTTGTTCACGCGCTGGATGTCGTCGGTGTTGACGCCCTCATCCCACATGACGATATGGATGCTGCTGTCGGCCTCGTTGAAGTTCACCTTGCGGTTCTCGCCCCAGACGGTCAGCAGCAGGTCGGTGTCGATCATGTCGGCCAGGTTGTAGAGCGCGGGGGTGTCCGGCTGCAGCGAGGCGAGCATGACCTTGGTCATCTCAAAGACCTTCTCGTCGGAAACGGGATAAAAGCTGATGGCAATGGCCTCGGTCTCGCCGGAGGACAGGATGACCGTCAGGTTGTCCTTCTCCTCGCTCTTGGCCATCAGACCGTAAAAGCCGTTGATGACATAGATGCCGCCGTCCTCCAGGCCCATTTCTCCCAGCTGCTGCTCCAGCGCCTGCAGGGTGAATCCTTCGCCCATCTCGATGACCTGCACGCCTACCTCCATGCTCTTGTCCGCATCCATGAAATAGGTGATGTAATCATCGCTGGGCAGCTTGTCCTTATCCAGCGGAGCCAGAGCTTCGGGCACCCACATTCTCAGGTCGTAATCGCCGAGCTTCACAAATTCGCCCTTCAGGCTGTCTCTCTGGATCACTCTTCTGGCCGTCAGCCAGCTCAGATAGCGTGCCTCTCTGCCCTGCGTCCCGTCGTCTCCGTCGGCAAAAGCCGCACAGGACAGCGAAGCCAGCAGGCATATCATAAGAAGGATTGCTGTCAGTTTTTTCATGCTTGATCTCCTTGTTAGAATTATTTCAGGCTGCTTGCACAGCAGCGGCAGAGCCCTTCAGTCGGGCGCAGAACCCCTTACGCAGCGGCGTTGCCGGCGAGGATGTCCTCCACGGCCTTCATATAGGCGTCAACCTGTGCGCCGTTGACCGGTACGCCGACGATGGTCCCGCTGCGGTCGACAAAATAGGTGATCGGAAGCCCGTTGCCCAAGTCGAACAGCTCATTGATATTCTCCGGGGCAAGGATGACCGGATAGGTGACGCCCGCATCCATGACATCCTGCTTTGCCGCTTCCACATCGTCGGCATCCTGCCCGTCGGTAAGCACGCCCACAACGCCGCAGCCCATGCTCTGCAGTTCACCGTTGATCTGCTCCAGCTCGGGCAGCTCGCCCACGCAGTAGCCGCACCAGGTGGCCCAGAAGTTCAGCATCGTGACCTCGTTGCCCGAGAAGAGCTCCTCGCTGCTGACGGGGTTGCCGTTCAGGTCCGTCGTTGTGAAGCTGACCTGCTTGCCGGACTGCTCGGAAAACGGATTCTTCGGGATGCCGTATTCCACATTGCTGTAACTCAGATCGACGAAGGTATGCACCAGCTCGAAGTATTCGCTGCTGTACGGCTCCGTGAAGCCGTAGGGGAGCTCATCGCCCTGTGCCGTTCCGCCGATGATCATATAGTGGGTATAGTCGCCCGTCGTTGCCATCCTCCAGGAGTTGTCCCAGTTGATGAAGATGCCGGCGTCATTGAAGGCCGAGAGATCGCAGCCGTTGCGGATGCAGGCGAAGCCGACCAGCGGCGCATACCGCGATTCGTCAAACTCTTCCAGGTTGTTGAACTCATCCTCGGTCATTGCCATGTAGCCGATTTCCGTGTAATAGGCGCCTGCGCCGTAGCCGAGCTCATCGCCGTACTCCACATCGATATGCCCCTGGGATCCTGCGAGCAAATCGTAGGGGAAGTGGAAGACCAGGCCGACCTGCGGCAGGTCGATCGTGACATATTCGTCCGAATCGTCCCAGCCCGTGCCCTCGTCCGCAAAGGCAAAGCTCCCTAGGGATGCCAGCAGCAATACTGCCATCAGAACGCTGATGATTTTTTTCATCTGTTTTCTCCTTCCAGAAAAACAATAGAATTAGACATCTTTATTTTATCACAATTTATCCAACCAACTTCCAACAAATCACGCGAAAACCGCAGGCACCGGGAGCTTTGCACCGATCCTGCAGAGCCTGAATTCTCCCAGCCGATACAGCGCGGCGCGCAAAGCTGAAGGCGAGGTAGCATCTCCGCTTCCGCGCAATGGCAGAACCCATCAGTCGGGCGCTTCAAGCCTGCACCGAAATGAAGAATAGTTATTGCCAGCCAGAATTTTCTGTGATAAAGTATGTTGTTAATACTTGAAACAGAGAGTTTTGCTCTGTTCACGGAGGAACATGGGAATGAGCGAAGAAAACGATCTGAAAACCAGGCTGGTACCGGCCGTCTGCACCCAGTGCGGCGCAAAGCTTGAGGTCGATCCCACGCAGGATGCCGCGG
>ONGJ01000032.1 GCA_900317375.1 uncultured Eubacteriales bacterium | reverse complement strand
GGCATTCCATCTGTCCACCCTGAGGCTGAGCTTTGACGGGGCTGTCAGAGAATACGAAAGGTGCAGAGTGTCCGCGCTTGGCAGGCTGATTGCTGCCCGAGAGCTTCCGATCCTCAGAAAGGCCATGGAAATCATAGAAAACGGGGGAGAGAAAAATGTTGATTGACATTACGCAGGAGCTGTTTCACTGCCGGGTGTATCCGGGAGATCCCCAGCCGGAAAGAATCCGGCTTCAGAGTCTGGAAAACGGCGATTCCTGCAGCCTGACAGGCTTCAGGATGTGTGCCCACAACGGCACCCATGCGGATGCGCCCTGCCATTTTGTGCCGAACGGGAAGACCCTTGATCAGATGGGGCTGGAACCCTTCGTCGGTGCCGCCGATGCCGGCGCTGCGCAGAGGATCCTGATCGCCGGGAAGGCGACGGTGACGGAAGAGGCTGCGGGGGTTTTTGCATCCGCCAAACTCCTCCTGCTCGGAAATGAAAGCCAGACCGTCGGGCCGGAAGACGCTCCCCGACAGGTGCATCTGATTCTGCTCGGCGCCGAATGCGTGCTGCTGGAGGGCATCGTTCTCGACGGGGTTGAGGAGGGGCGATACTTCCTGAGCGCGGCGCCGCTGAATCTCGGCGGTTGCGAGGGCGCGCCCTGCCGTGCTTATCTGATTCCGCTGTCCTGAAGGAGGCGTATTCTCACTGAAATGAACACACCCCGTGCTGCCAAAACGGTACGGGGTACTTTTTAAGGGAAACTGTTGCAGATGCGCTGAAATTATGGTATTTTATTATGATAGGGAAAGTGGGTTTACAGGATGCCTGCGGGAAAGAGAGGTTGTCATGAAAAACGGAAAAACGATTCGCTTTGTCTGGCGGGAGAGTCTTTGCCTCCTTCTGCTTGTTCTTGTTTTTTCCCTGCTGGGGGCAAACGCCTTTGCCGACAGCCAGTTTACGGTTGACCGTGCAGGGGTCC
This sequence comes from uncultured Eubacteriales bacterium, assembly GCA_900317375.1. Classification (GTDB taxonomy): domain Bacteria; phylum Bacillota; class Clostridia; order Oscillospirales; family Oscillospiraceae; genus Limivicinus. Next base: position 39,712 of record ONGJ01000032.1, on the reverse strand, counting down.
TGACGGGCTTCAAGGGGACCGACAGGGACATCGTCATTCCTGATAACGTCCGGGTGATCGGTCCGGGTGTCTTCGCCGGAAAGCAGGGCATTACCTCTGTGACGATTCCGGACGGCGTCACAAAGATTGACACCAAGGCCTTCTACGGCTGCACCGGTCTGCGCTGGGTGGATCTGCCCGAGTCGCTGACCGAGATCGGCTATCAGGCCTTCTACAACAACGATGCGCTGTACGAGATCTCCCTTCCGGGCTCGCTGCGCACGATCGGCGAGGGTGCTTTCTCGGACTGCGGCGCCCTGACCGAACTCGTGATCCCCGACAGCGTCCATACCATCGACAAGACGGCCTTCTCCTCCTGCAGCCGGCTCTGCGAGGTGACGCTTGGCCGCGGCGTGCGGAAGCTCGGAAACGGCGCCTTCACCCGCTGCATCAGCCTGACGGACATTTCGCTCAACGACGGCCTGGAGGAGATCGGTGCCAACGCCTTCTCCTACAGCCCCATCATCGAGCTGGATATTCCGGACAGCGTCCGGAAAATGGATGTCAGCGCCGTCAATTCCAACAACACCTCCGACGTTCTGCGAACCTCCCTGAAAAAGCTGCACTGGCCCGCTTCCATTCCGACGGTGCCCATCAGCCAGTTCAACGGCTTCCGGGCTCTGGAGACCGTCGTTCTGCCCGAGGGCGTGACTGAGATCAAGGGCAGCGCATTTCAGGGCTGTGAATCGCTCAGCTCGCTCTCGCTGCCGCAGAGTCTTTTTTCCATCGGCTACCAGGCCTTCCGTGACTGCAAAAGCCTTCGGGACATCTCTCTCCCCGGCCAGCTGAGGGAACTCGGTGAACTTGCGTTTTCCGACTGCGACGCCCTGACGACGGTCTATATCCCCGACCGCGTGCGGGAAATCGGCGACCGCGCCTTCATGTACTGCGACCGGCTGCAGAGCGTGACGGTGACCTCCGGCGTCCAGAAGATCGGCATATCCGCCTTCTCCGGCTGTCCGGCACTGGACGATGTCGTCCTCAGCGAGGGCCTGAAGGCCATCGAGGCCAACGCCTTTACCTATACCGCCCTGCGGGAGCTCCGTATTCCCGACAGCGTGACCCGGATGGAGAGCTCTGCCATCAACTCCAACAAGGTAGATGACCCGCTGCGGAATACCCTGAAAAAGGTCTGGTGGCCCACCGGCCTGCCGAAGGTTACCGATAAACAGTTTTACGGCATGGCGGCGCTGGAAAAGGTCGTCCTGCCCGAGGGTGTGACCGCCATCGGCGCGGGCGCCTTCGGCGAATGCCCCTCCCTGCGGGTGGTGGAGTTTCCCTCTACGCTGACCGAGATTCAGGCGCGTGCTTATTATCACTGTGAAAACCTGACGGCGGTGACCTTCCCGAACCGGCTCAGGACCATCGGCGACAATGCCTTCTATGACTGTGACCGGCTCATCGCCGTCGTGTTTCCCGACAGCGTGACCACGCTCGGCTCCGCCGTCTTCAGCTGCTGCGACCGGCTCGCGACCGTCAGCTTCGGCTCCGGCCTGAAGACCATCGGGACCTCTGCCTTCGACAGCTGCACCAACCTGGAAACCGTCAACTTCCGGCATGGCCTGGAATCGGTTGCCAGCAACGCCTTTACCAACTGCCCGATTACGGAGCTGCTTTTCCCCGACAGCGTGACCACGCTTTCGGCGACGGCGTTCAGCACGAAAAGGAATAACGATATTATGCGCACCACCCTGCGAAAGGTCCACTGGCCTTCGGGGGTCAGCACCATACCCGACAGCCAGTTCCTGGACTTTGCCGCACTGGAGGAGATTGAGATCCCGCGGGGTGTCCTCACCGTCGGCCCCAATGCCTTTACCCGCTGCCGCTGCCTGACCGAGCTCGTGCTGCCGGACGGCCTGCGGAACATCGGGGCGAAGGCCTTTTCCCAGTGCACCGGTCTTCGGACCCTGAGCCTGCCTGCCACCGCGACCAACATCAATCTGAATGCCTTTGAGGGCTGCGACAGCCTGAATATCATCTATCGCTGAGGATGGCCGGACATGACTGAATCGAGCTCCGCACAGGCAATGCCGAAGCCCGGCCTGAGGGAACTGGCGGACCTGTGCGCCGAACGGAACTTTACGGTGCGCGCCTGCCGAGAGACGGGCGATATGACACTGGATGCCTTCCTCGCGCTGCAGGCTGAGAAAGTGCGCCGAAACCGCCGAATTCCTCCTCTCTGTGACCCTGCAGATCTGATTGCTGCGGCTTCCGGCCTTGCCGGCCGGCGCCTCGGTCCGGCATTCGCCGAGGGGGTTCGCGAGGCGCTTGGCTTCGGGGTCCTCTGTACGGCCGACCATCACGGCGGCATCTACTGTGCCCAGACCTTTCAGGGCGATCTGTTTTATGCCGCCCTGCTGCGAAAGCTGGGCTATACCGGGCGGACGGTTCCCATCTTGGGCGCTGCCCAGGTTGAACTCAGCAGTTCCACCTTCGCGAGGGGCATCTGTATTGCCACTGACCCGGAAGAAGTACAGCTTCTGCCGTTGTTCCGCCGGAAGTACCGCAACCGGATGACCTCCCAGGTGCCGCCTGTCGACAGGGACATGATCGTGGAATTCCGCAAAAGCCTTCGGACGGTCATGCGTCCGGAGATGCGCAGCGCGCTGGAAGAACTGATCGGCACCGTCTACGAATCGGATGCGGTGCTGGCGGCCGAATCCTTCTCGGCCCAGACCACGGTCATCGGGGCGGGTCTTTCCGAACATCTGTTTTCCGATGCGGATACGCCGCTTCTGACCTATCTGGAGGCGGAGGAGCTTGCCCTGCCCCTGCTGCTCCGGGAACTCCGGGAGGGGACCTCGCTCTTTGCCCGTCTGCTCGGCAATGCGCAGCTGAGAAAGGCGCTCTGCACCGTGCGCACCGAGGAAGGCATCCCTCTGGCCGGGCATCTGTTTGGCTGCGCGGATGAGAAGGGGAGAAAGGTTTTCCTGCTCCTCGGGGAGGACGGAACCCTGACCGGAACCACCCTGGAAGGCGAGAGTCTGTGCTTCCCGGCCGACTGCGATTCGCTGATCGGGCTGCTGGAGAGCCGGACCCTGTTCCCGGGGCTCTATGCGCTGGCCCTGCTTCTTGCCTTCGAGCGCGGCTTTACCTGGATGGGCGGTGTCTTTCAGTCGCAGTATCTGCCGCAGTGGCAGCGGCTGACGGTTCGCCTGCTGGAATCCCTCGGCCTCTCTGACGAGGCGGACCGGATTCGCCCCTATGACGGCAGCGGCTATCTGTGCGGGCCGATGTTTGCGCTTTTCGCCGGCGACGGCTTTGCCGCCCCGGCCGGACCTGCCGAGCTGTGGATGACCCGACCTTCCTTCCGTTCACTCTGTGAGCAGATGGCGCGGACCGGTCTCTGGGATGCCCACCTTATCGGGCTCTCCTGGATGCTTCCCGATCTGACCTCCCGCGACGAGAGGCCGGACGGCTGGTACCGCAGCGTTGCGGAAGAACTATACTCTATGTTCCCGGAGAACTTTCTGAAATGAAAAATGTGCACAAATCTGCCTGGGCGGAGGTTCGAACCGATGCCCTGAGAAACAATCTCGCTGTCATCCGCAGTAAGCTTCCCGCCGGTACCGCTGTCTGCGCGGTGCTGAAGGCCGATGCTTACGGTCATGGCATGAAAGGACTGTACCGCTTTCTGTCGGCAAACCGTCTGGCTGACATGGCTGCCGTCGGGAAGATGAAGGAACTGATGACCCTGACGGCACTGTCCGAATCCGGTGGTCTGCCGCTGCTGCTCCTCGGCCCGACGGAGAGCGATGAGCTGGAGACCTGCCTGAGAGAGGGCACTGTCAAACCGGACAGGACAGTCTTCTCCGTCTACAGCATGCGTCAGTTTGACGAGCTCGAGGCGCTGGCGGAAAAGCTGTCCCTGTGGCTGACCGTCCATATCCGGGTGGACGGCTGGGATTCGGGGATGGGCCTCTCCTATGAGGAATTTCTCCGGAACGAAGACCGTCTGCTCTCTGCCCGCGGCCTGCATGTCCGGGGCTTATACAGCCATCTGTATACCTCGTATTCCGAGGACCTGGAGGGAATTCACGGCGAACTCGAGCGTTTTGACGCCTTTCTTTGCCGGATCCGGCCGGAGCATCGTGCGCAGTTGACCGTGCATATCCTGAATTCCGCGCTTGTGTTCCTCTTTCCCCAATATGCCTATGACATGGTCCGGACAGGTACGGCCATGTACGGCCTGCCAAGCTTTGACGGCGGCCGGCTGCGTCCGATTCTGCGGATCTGCGCCCATGTCTTCGATGTGCGTGAGATCAGTGATGAGGCACCGCTCTGCTACGAGTCCCATATGGACAAACCGCACGATGGCTACCGGCGGATTGCCCGCATCATGCTGGGCTATTGGGACTGCCCGCTCCTGCTGACGCAGAAAGAAATCCGGATCCTGATCCGGGGCCGTCTCTTTCCCCTGGCGGACGATATCTGCATGGATAATCTTGCCGTGGACGTGACGGGCGCCGAGGACATCGCGATAGGGGACGAGGCGGTGCTTCTGGGCGAGGGGGCCGTCAGCCTCAGGGACACGATGGAGAGGACCGGTATTTCCGTCGCGCGCAGTGAGTGGCTCTGTATGACCGCCGGGAGATTGGAGAAGGTGATTCTATGACAGGACGAAGCCGGATGAAAAGTACGCTGGCCCTGCTGCTCTGCGTGCTGCTGATGGTCTCTTTCCTGATGTCGTCCGCGCTGGCCGACGGGCAGGAGGCTCTGTCCGCTGCGGAAGCGGAGATCGGCATCACCCCGCATACCCGGCCGGACGGTGGACCATACCGCGCCGCCTATGTCGACTATGACGAATACCTGGTCGCCAGCCGCCAGTTCTACTATATTCTCAAGGGCCTGGAGGAACTCGGCTGGATCTATCCGGGACGCCTGCCCTTTTCCGCCGAGGACGTTGACACCCGGGGCCTGACCACCGAAAAAATGGTGGATATGTTGACCAAAACCGATCTCGGCCCCTACCTTTCCTTCGCGGATCAGGCCTTCTTCTATCTGGGCTATGACGACGCCGACCTTGTCGCAGATACGCTGACTACGCGGGCGGGGAAGGACATCGACCTGATTATCACCTTCGGGACCAGCGCCGGTGTTTTCGTCAGCCGGCTGAACCTGCCCGTCCCCATGTTCGACTTTTCCGCCACCGACCCCGTGGCGTCCGGCATCATCGCCTCGGCCACCGAGGGCAGCGGCAATCCGATGGTCTGGGCTCAGGTGGAACCGCTGCCGGTCTTCCGTCAGCTGAAGTATTATTACTCCATGTGCCCCTTTCGCAAACTGGGTGTCATTGTCTACGGCGACGAGACCATCTCCGGTGTGCCGGACATTGTGTACGCCGCGGAAAACCTCGGTTTTACGCTCTGCAAGGACAACATCGAAGAACAGCCCCGTGAGACGGACGAACAGCTGGATGCCTACTATCGCCTGGTGGCAGAGCGGATATCCAAAATGGCTTCTCAGGGCATTAACGCCTTCTATCTGACCGTTGACCTCATTAACGACCTGACGCGTCTGAAAGACATGCTGAAGCCCTTCTACGACAGAAACATCCCCGTCTATCTGATGGATGATGTCGAGTCGGTCCGAAACGGCGGGCTGATGCTGATCTCTGCCAACGACGCGGAAAACGTCGGCCGTTTTATCGCCGAGGTCATCGCCAAGACGCTCAACGGCGCCGAGGCCGGGTCGCTTCCCTGCGTCTACAGCAGCGCCCCCGGCATCTATCTGAACTATGACGTGGCAAAAGAAATCTATTATCCGCTGGACTTTGAGTTTCTGACCATCTGTGACCAGATTTTCACCAAGGGAGCCTGACATGCCGGATACCAGGAAAGAAAACAGAATCTATCTGACAAGCCTGATCCTTCTGGCTGTTTTTGCCGTCTGCTTCGTCTCGGCGATGGGTTTTCTGAACTATCGCACCACGGCCATCGATCTGGAGGAACAGGTGATTGCCCGCGTCGAGATGGACGCAGTCTCCGGCGTAGAGACGGCCATCGAATTCGGCAAGAGCTTTGAAAATTACTACGGCATGGATGATGTCTTCCGCAGCTTCAGCGAACAGTACCCCGGTCCGCTTCCCTTTGTCGTCGACCGGGAAGGGAACCTGCTCTACTGCTCCGACCAGAAGGTGGCCGAAAGCGAAGAGTCCGTGCGCCGCTTCCTGGCCTCCGGCGAGTTCCGGCGCAGCCTTCCCGTACTGACCGCGATGGAAGGCCAGGTGCTTGAATCGGGCTCCCAGCGTGCCATTTTTGCCAATGTTGATCAGGGGGATGACATTGTCGGCTATTTCGGATGCCTGTATCAGGACAGCATCTTCCGGGAAAGCTTCTGGGACCTTGCCCTGCGCATCGGCAGGATGGTCGTTCTGACAGCTGTGCTCGAATGCCTGGCGCTCGTGATTGCCTTCAAGCTGCTGCGCGGTGAGAACTGGCTCCGCGGGCTGGAGGACCCGGTCTTCCGCAGCATCGAGCACACCCTGACCATCCTGATTATGACCACGGGCATTGTGCTGCTTTCCGCTTCCTCCATTGTCATCTATCAGCGCGATTATCGCGAGCGGACCGAGGACTCCGTCCGTGTTGCCCTGCAGAGTCTTGAAAAGCAGATCAGCAGAGTCAGCGACCAGGGGGTCAGTCTCCGCGAGGTATCCGGTCTGAAAGAGTATATTGACGAGCGCATCCAAAGCCTCGAGATGCTGCGTGCCGTGCGCGTTTCTTCCCATATTTCCGAGGTGCTTCGCACCGAGGAAGAGTCCAATCTGATCACCTTTACTTTCGGCGAGGGCAGGGAAGCGAAGGAACAGATGTTCCTGGAGGCCGAGATCTCGGACGCTGCCATCGCCGCCGAGATGCGCAGCATCGTTCTGGTGCTGATCTCCACCGGTATCATCCTTCTGATCTTCGTGTTCGAGATGAACCGTCTGGTCGACCTGCTTGCTCTGCGCGTGCAGGACCCCGGCGGGGGAGGGCACGTCCCCGAAAAGCAGGTCAGTATGGCCCTCCGCTTTACGGGCTTCCTGTGTTCGACAGCCGAATATATGTGCGTGCCCTACGCCGCCATGATGATCCGTGCCAGCGGCGAGACGCTTTTCGGCCTTTCCGTCGGCATGACGGCTGCGCTGCCGCTGACTCTGGAGGGCTTGACGCAGATGGTCGGCATGCTCACGCTGCCCCGTTATGTGCGGAAGTTCAACACCCGTACGGTGCTGATCTTCTCGTCGCTGATGATGATTCTCTGCAATCTGGCCGCCTTTTCTCTGCGCGGCGCGCTGACCGTCGTGATCTGCCGCGGGCTGGCCGGCTTTGCCTATGCCGGCTTCAAGCAGGTCTCCAATTTCCTGATCACCCGCGGCTATGAGACCGAGCTCGGCCGCAGTGAGAACATCGCCCAGGACAACGCGGGCCTTCTTGCCGGTGCTACCTGCGGTGCCGGTCTCGGTGCGATTCTGTCTGCCAATGCCGGCTATGCGGTGACCTTCCTCTGCTCGGCGGTTCTCTTCGGCCTTTACCTTCTGCTCACGCTCTCCGTAACCCCGTGGAAAGCGCTCTCCCGGCGTGCGGAGGAAACCGCCGATGCCGCACCGGTTCGGCCCCGCGAACTGGCAAAGATGCTCTTCTCGCGAGAGATGATCTTTTTCATTCTCACTGTGGGCATCCCGCTCAACATCGGCGTCATGCTCTGTGTGACACTGATACCGGCCATCTGCCAGGTTACGGGCATTTCCTCCGTCATGCTGAGCTATTGTTATATCGCAAACGGCCTTGCAGGCATCTACATCGGCCCGATGCTGGTTGCCAGGGCGAAAAAGCGCTTCGGGATCATACCCTGCATCGCCTTTGCCTTTGCCCTGACGGGGGTCGGCATCTTCATCCTGCGCATTCCGCCCGTTGCGGTCATGATCGTGATTACCAGCATGATCCTGGGCTTCCTCGACGGCTTTGCGACGCCTCTGACGACGGACCGCTTCATGAGTCTGCGGGTGGTGCGCACGGCTGTGGACGAGTCTACCGCGCTGATCTTTTCGGTGGTGCTTTCCTATGTGCTGCTGACCTTTGCCCCCATGGTGGCCGAGCTGATGCTTCTGCCCGGCCGCGGCGATTTCTCTCCGATGCTTCTCGGCGCGGTGCTCTATGTGCTCGTCGCCGTTGTGCTGATTCTGTTTTGTAACCGGAAGGAGAAAAACAATGGATAAGACAGAAAGGAAAATAAGCCTCGCCAGACAGTTTGGGGTTCTGTTTCTGCTCTTTGCGCTGCTGACAACCATAATCAGCGGGTATGTGATCTATCGCGAAATGACGGAAACCTATCACCGGGAGTGCGTAAACGACCTGAAAAAGTTTACGACCCACGTGACCGGTCTGATGCAGAAGGACGGCAATGACGTGGCTCTCCTGAAAGCCTGGTTCGAGAGTCATCCGGACCAGCTGAAGGTTCCCGTTGACTTCCGTTCGGATATGGAGGTTTCCCGTACCGCCTTCCTGAACTACATGAGGCAGCATTACGGCAGCGATATGCCGGACGGCGGCGTCCCCTTTCCGCAGCTTGATGAGACCGCGCAGCGCCTTTACATGACCTGGCGCTTTGAATACTGGTTCTCTGTCCTGGTTGACGCGGCGGAGGAGTTCCATTTCAGTTATGTTTACTTCATTTACCCGACCGAGGGCAAAGAGTACACCATGACCTATATGTTTGACCCCTCCATGATGACGACGACGGATACTGACGGCAGCGAAATCCTTGTGTTCGGCGATCAGGCCTATGAAGATCCTGCCGAGCATGCGGTCATGTGGCGTACCTGGGAGACCGGGGAGGACCAGAACACCGTCGACTCCGTTGACAACGAGTACGGCTACAATTATACCTACTGCCAGCCCCTCATCATCAACGGCGAGAAGATCGGCCTGCTCTGCGCCGATGCCAGTGTCGACCGTGTAACGGCTGAGACCCGCACCGCGGTTCAGCATCTGTCGCTGATCTCCGCCGGTATTTTGCTCGTCGGCACGGTGCTGCTGTTCGCAAACCTCCAGAATGGGATCCTGCGGCGCATTGTCCGGCTGGAACACGAGGTTGTGACCTATTCCGAGACGAAGGATCCCCAGACCGCTGTCACCATCCGAAAGAAAAAGGGGCCCAACGACGAGCTCGGTTCTCTTGCCGATCGTTTTGCCGATATGATCGGCTCTCTGGATGTCTATATGAATGACCTGCAGAAGGTCACGGCCGAGAAGGAACGCATCGGTGCCGAGCTTTCGGTTGCCACCCAGATCCAGGCTGACATGCTGCCGCGGATCTTCCCGGCCTTCCCCGGACGCAACGAGTTTGACCTCTTTGCCACCATGGACCCGGCCAAAGAGGTCGGCGGTGACTTCTACGACTTCTTCCTGATCGATCCGGATCATCTGGCCGTTGTGATGGCGGATGTCTCCGGAAAGGGGGTTCCTGCGGCACTGTTTATGGTCATCGCCAAGACCCTGATCAAAAACCGTGCCCAGATGGGGGTTTCTCCCGGCGAGGTGCTGGCTTATACCAACGAACAGCTCTGCGAGGGCAATGATGCCGAGCTCTTCGTGACGGTCTGGATGGCGATTATCGAGATTTCCACCGGCCGCGGCATCGCCGTGAATGCCGGCCACGAACATCCGGTGATCCGCCGCAAGGACGGCGAGTATGAGCTGGTCATCTACCGGCATTCACCTGCGGTGGCTACGCTGGAAGGGCTTCGCTTCCGCGAGCACGAGTTCCAGCTGAATCCCGGTGACAGCCTCTTCGTCTATACCGACGGCGTTCCCGAGGCGACCAATGCCGAGAACGAACTGTTCGGGAATCAGAGAATGCTGGATGCCATCAACGAGGTGCGTGACCAGAGTCCGGAAGCGCGGCTGCGCCATATCAAGGAAACCATTGACACCTTTGTGGGCGATGCCCCTCAGTTTGACGACATTACGATGCTTTGCATGGACTATATGGGACCTGATAAGGAGGCAAATGACATGCTGACTGTGGACGCAAAAGTCGATAACCTCGATAAGGTGCTTGCCTATGTGGATGAACACCTTGAACTGATCGACTGCCCGATGCGCAAGATGATGCAGATCGATGTGGCCGTGGAAGAACTCTTCGTGAACATTGCCAACTATGCCTACGGCCCTGAGGGCGGCACAGCTACCATTCGGGTAACCACCGAAACCGACCCCAAGAGGGTCTCCGTTACCCTTTCCGACAGCGGCATTCCCTATAACCCGCTGCTCAAACAGGATCCGGATGTCACGCTTCCCGCCGAAAAGCGGAAAATCGGCGGTCTGGGCATTTATATGGTCAAGCAGTCCATGGATGACTTTACCTATGAATACAGCGAGGGCCGCAACGTTACAACAATTACAAAAATACTGGACGAATAAAAAATGATCAAAACCATGCTGAAAAGCCTCCGCGAGTTCAAGAAGCCTACCTTTCTGACGCTTGCGCTCATGGTTGCCGAGGTCCTGATCGATGTTCTGATCCCTTTCTATACGGCGGACCTTGTCAACCGTGTCAAAGCCGGCGTGCCGATGAACGAGGTGCTTGTCCCGGGGCTGATGCTTGTCGTGATGGCGCTCCTGTCGCTCGTATGCGGCGGCGCCGCCGGCGTTACCGGATCGCGCGCCTCGGCGGGCTTTGCGCGGAATCTCCGGGCTGACCTCTTCTCTCGGATTCAGACCTTCTCTTTTGAGAACATCGACCGCTTCTCCCCGCCGTCTCTGGTGACGCGCCTCACGACGGATATCCAGTATGTCATGATGGCTTACATGATGTCCATCCGCCTCGCGGTGCGTGCGCCGCTGATGTTTCTGTTTTCTGTCATCATGGCCTATATCATGGGCGGCAGGCTTGCCATGACCTTCGTCATCGTCATTCCCGTCCTCCTCTTCGGTCTGGTTCTCATCGCACGGAAGGCCATGCCGGCCTTTCGTGCGGTATTCCGCAAGTATGACCGCATGAACGAGTCGGTCGAGGAAAACGTCCGTGCCATGCGCGTGGTCAAGGGTTTTGCGCGCGAGCCTTTTGAAAAGGAAAAGTTCGCCGCTGCCTCTGACAATATCCGCCGTGACTTTACCTATGCCGAGCGTGTTGTCGCCCTGAACCACCCCCTGATGCAGCTGTGCATGTACTTCAACATGCTCTTTATTCTCTATGTCGGCTCGCGCATGATCATCTCCTCCGGCGGCGCCGTCATCGATGTCGGTCAGATAGCCGCCATGATGACCTACGGCGTCCAGATCCTGATGAGCCTGATGATGATCTCGATGATCTATGTCATGCTCACCATCTCGCTTGAGTCCATGCACCGCATTGCCGAGGTGCTCTCCACCGAGCCCGGTCTGAAGAATCCTCCGGATCCGCTGACCGAGGTCCCCGACGGCTCCGTCGACTTTGAGAATGTCAGCTTCAAATACTCTGCCGACGCTCCCCGCTGCGCTGTCGAGGGGATCAATCTCCATATTCCCTCCGGTGCCGTCGTGGGCATTCTGGGCGGCACCGGCACCGGCAAATCCACGCTGATCCAGCTGATTCCGCGTCTGTACGATGTCACCGAAGGCCGGGTCCTCGTCGGCGGCATCGATGTGCGCAGCTATGACCTGAAGACCCTCCGGGATGCCGTTTCGGTTGTCCTGCAGAAGAACATGCTCTTTTCCGGCACGATCCGCTCGAATCTGCGCTGGGGGGATGAGGATGCCACCGACGCAGAGATCGAAGAGGCCTGCCGGCTCGCGCAGGCGGATGAGTTTATCCGCGCCTTTCCCGACGGCTATGACACCCGCATCGAGCAGGGGGGCACCAATGTCTCCGGCGGCCAGCGTCAGCGCCTCTGCATCGCCCGTGCCCTGCTCAAAAAGCCGAAGATTCTCATACTTGACGATTCTACCAGTGCGGTCGATACCCACACCGATGCCCTGATCCGCCAGGGCTTCCGCAGCTATCTTCCCGACACCACCAAGATCATCATTGCCCAGCGTGTTGCCTCGGTACAGGACGCCGACCTGATCCTCGTCATGGATAACGGCCGGATCGTCGCCTCCGGCACAAACGAAACGCTGCTGAAGGACTGCGATATTTACCGCGAAATTGTGCAGCAGCAGACGAAGGGAGGCGAAGAAGATGTCTGAAACACGCAGGCGTTCCGCTCCCGGGTCCTCTGCAGACCTGAAAAAGAACTTTTCTTCTCTCGGCCGTGTGATCCGAAAGCTCTTCTCATATTATCCGCGTCTGGCCCCGCTGACGGTTTTCTGCATTCTCTTCTCCGCCGTTGTTTCGGCCATTCCCTCCGTCTTCGTACAGAGGGTCCTGGCGGTTGTCGAGAACCTCTATCTCACCCGCGACTGGGCCGCCGCACGCCCCGAGATCGTTCGCTATCTCGTCATTCTTGCCGCTCTCTACCTGCTGTCCCTGATTGCCGTGACCGTTTATACCCAGATCATGGCCTATATGACCCAGGGCTTTCTGGACAAGCTCCGCCGCGAGATGTTTGACGGCATGCAGGGGCTGCCTCTCCGCTACTTCGATACCCACGCACACGGCGATATCATGTCGCATTACACCAACGACATCGATACCCTCCGCCAGCTGGTGTCACAGGCTCTTCCGAATCTGATCCAGTCCGGCGCCGTCGTCCTGGCCGTCTTCGCCGTCATGCTCTGGTTCAGCCTCTGGCTGACCCTTGTCCTCGTCCTTGGCATTGTCGCCATGTTCTATACCACCAAGGTGGTCGGCGGCGGCAGCGCCCGTTACTTTATGCGCCAGCAGCAGGCCACCGGCGCCATGGAGGGCCTGGCGGAGGAGCTGATGAGCGGCCAGAAGGTCATCAAGGTCTTCAACCATGAAGCGGCCAGCATCGCCGATTTCAACGCTGCCAATAACGAGCTTTATGAGGTCAGCCGCAAGGCCAACACCTATGCCAGCCTCCTCGGCCCCATCATGGCCAACATCGGCAATCTTCTTTATGTTGTCCTGGCACTTGCCGGCGGTCTTTTCCTGCTTTCCGGCCTGCAGAATATCAGCATTTCCGGCCTGCCCTTCAGCATTTCCATTCTGGTGCCCTTCCTGAACATGGCCAAGCAGTTTACCGGCAACGTGAACAACCTCTCCCAGCAGTTCAACGCCATCGTCATGGCCGGTGCGGGCGCCGCCCGCGTCTTCTCCCTCATTGACGAAGAACCCGAAACCGACGAGGGCTATGTCACCCTCGTCAACGCCAGAGAGGAGAACGGTGTTCTCACCGAGACTGCCGAGCGTACCGGCCGCTGGGCCTGGCGCCATCCCCATACTGCCGACGGCAGCGTCACCTATACGCCGCTGCGCGGTGACGTGCGCATGGTCGATGTCGACTTTGCCTATGAAGAGGGCAAGCCGGTTCTCCATGACATTTCGGTCTATGCCGAACCTGGCCAGAAGGTCGCCTTCGTCGGCGCCACGGGTGCCGGCAAGACCACCATCACGAACCTCATCAACCGCTTCTATGACATCGCAGACGGCAAGATCCGCTACGACGGCATCAACGTCAATAAGATCAAAAAGGCCGACCTGCGCCGTTCTCTCGGCCTGGTCCTGCAGGAGACCCATCTCTTCACCGACACCGTCCTCGAGAACATCCGCTACGGCCGCCTCGATGCCACGGATGACGAGTGCATCCGTGCCGCCCGCCTAGCCGGTGCCGATGATTTCATCATGCGCCTGCCCCATGGCTATCAGACCGAGCTGCATAACAACGGCGCCAACCTTTCCCAGGGCCAGCGCCAGCTGATTGCCATTGCCCGTGCGGCGGTCGCCGACCCGCCGGTCATGATCCTCGACGAGGCGACCAGCTCCATCGACACGCACACCGAGGCCATTGTTCAGAAAGGCATGGACAAGCTGATGGAAGGCCGCACGGTCTTCGTCATTGCGCACCGGCTTTCCACCGTGCGCGACGCCGATGTCATCATGGTCCTTGACCACGGCCGCATCATCGAGCGCGGCAGCCATGCCCAGCTCATCGCTGAGCGCGGTACCTACTACCGCCTCTACACCGGCGCCTTCGAACTCGAATAGGGGAGGAATGTTCAATGACCGCACGTGAATACCTTGAAATCCTGCATGTGGCCGAGCGCCTGAAGGACACCCCGCGCCACTGCACCACGTCAAAGCGCCGCACAGAGAGCGTTGCCGAACACAGCTGGCGCGTCTCCCTGATGGCCATGCTCCTGCGCCGGGAGTTTCCCGGGCTCAACATCGACCGGGTGACGGACATGTGCCTGATCCACGATCTGGGCGAGTGCTTTACCGGCGACATTCCGACCTTCCGCAAAACCGACAGCGACCGTGACACCGAGGATTCTCTCCTCCACACATGGGTCCGGTCCCTGCCTCCCGAGCTCAGTAACGACCTGATGGCCCTCTATAACGAGATGGACCGCCAGGAGACCCCTGAGGCGAAGCTCTATAAAGCGCTGGACAAGCTGGAGGCGCTGATCCAGCACAACGAATCGCCCCTCGACACCTGGTCCGAAAACGAGTACTCCCTCAATCAGACCTACGCCTTTGACACCGTCGCGTTCTCCGACTGGCTTACCGAGCTGCGAAAAACCGTCCTCTCCGACACCTTGGAAAAGATAAGCCGCGGCTGACCTGTGCTGCGCATCCTTTGCGCGTATGATTCGGCGCCACAGATTTTGCCATACTTTTTTTATAGCTCCGGAAATGCCGCTTATGTCTGCATGCTCACACGGGCATCTTCAGGAGAAGGGTGCGGCCGGGGAATACGAAAAGACGGCCGGTGAGCTGCAGGCGGTGCAGGAGCAATCATGACGGTTTACAGCGGGGATCGTAATAATCATAACCACATTGGAAAGGCTGCGAAGAACCGGAATCACCCGGTTTCTCCGCAGCCTTCGGCTATCGCGGGGTGGTAGGGGTCGATGAGAAATAAACAGGCAGACGAATTTTACTTGACTTTTCATTTCTCACTCGCTAATATGAAAGCGAGAAAGGTGAGAAAGGAGAGAAAGAAGCGTGAGAGAGAACCTGGATGTTGAATTTAAGGAATTGGATCGAAAGACTGGGAAGCTCCCGGACAGCATACCCAAAGAGATCGTAGCCTTCGCAAACACCGAGGGCGGTGAACTCTATATTGGAATTCAGGATGATGGAACGGTTGTTGGAGTAGCGGCGCCGGAGGATGTCATGACCAGGCTGTCCAATATTGTCCATGACACGATTCTTCCCGACATCATGCCGTTTCTTCAGATCCGCTCCATAGAGAAGGACGGGAAGGATGTGATCAGGGCGACTGTCTCGGTAGGGACAGAGAGGCCTTATTACCTTGCTTCAAAGGGCCTGAAACCGTCAGGCGTGTACGTGAGGAGAGGATCGGCCTGCATTCCTCTGAATGAAGCCGGAATCCGGCAGATGATCATGGAGAGCTCAGGTAAATCTTATGAGGAAAGCCGGAGCCTTTATCAGGAGCTGTCTTTCAATACGCTTCAGGCCGAGCTGACTTCAAGGAATCTGGAGTTTGGACAGGAACAGATGAAAACGCTGAAGCTCATTGGTGAAGATGGGCTTTATACGAATCTCGCTATGCTTCTTTCCGATCAATGTCCCCACACGATCAAGGCGGCCGTTTTTCAGGGCGTTGATAACGCGGTGTTTCGTGACAGAAAAGAATTCTCCGGATCGCTTCTTAAGCAGCTTGAGGATGTGTACGGATTCCTTGATTTCTACAATAAGACAGAAGCGGTTTTTGAAGGGTTAAGAAGGACAGACCGGCGGGATTACCCGGAAGAGGCCATCCGTGAAGCTTTGCTTAACAGCATCATACACAGGGATTACCTGTTTTCCGGCAGCACCATCATCAATCTCTTCGACGATCATGTGGAATTCATATCGTTAGGCGGTCTGGTAACGGGAATATCTATGGAAGCCATATTCTTAGGGGCTTCGCAGTCCAGGAATCCGAATCTTGCGGCTGTATTCTACCGGCTTGGCCTCGTGGAGAGTTACGGGACCGGCATAAGGAAGATCATGAGGCTCTATAAGGACTTTGAGCCCGCACCGCTGTTCAGAAGCGCAGAAGGCGCATTCACTGTGGAAATGTGGAATCGCAATGAATGGAAGGACGCCGAAGCGGGACCCTCAGACCCGGGCAGGGTGCTGCAGGCAGGCGATGCTTCCTCCGCTGCGGAGAGAGTATATGCGTTTGTGAGGGAAAAAGGCGAGGCTTCAAGGAAAGAGGTCCAGGAAGAATTCAGAGTGGGCTCCACAAAGGCATACAAGCTGTTGAAGCTGCTCTGCGCTGAAGGGCGTCTGATTCAGAACCAAAATGGAAATAAGACGACTTATTCTGCGCTGTCACCCAGCCAATAAAACGGATCCAGTCTGTGATAGTAACCTGTAATCGGGCTTAAGGACCGCCTGACTACTCGGCGACCACCATGGCGGCGGCGTAGTCACCCTCCGTGGTGATGGAAAGATGCAGCGTCCCAATGTCTGCTTCCTTCAGGTAAGGCGCAAGCTTTTCCGTGACCCGGACGGCCGGGCTGCCGTCGGGACGGTGGACGCTCTCCACGATCCGCAGGTCAAAGCCCTTTTCCGTCAGCGGGGCGACCGCCTTGAAAACGGCCTCCTTGACGGCAAAGCGCGCCGCATAGAAAGCGGCCAGATCATGACGGAGGGACGCTTCTTCCCGCTCGGCATCCGAAAATGCCCGCCGGAAAAATGCCCCGTCCGGCCCCTCGCGGTCGAGGATGCTCTGTACACGCGAAATGCTGCACATATCCAATCCGATCCCTTTTATCATTTCGCTTCTCCTTCATCCCGGTTTTCTGATTTTTACTATAGCATACCGCTTTGAAAAAGGAAAGAATCTGTTGCAATCGTTCAGGAATTCATGTAAAATATAAGTTACCAGTTTAAGCGTTAATATTCCGTCCAATCGTTTGGAGAGGGAGGAAAGCATGGAGAGAAACAGGACAGCGAATCTGATCGCCATGATCGTTGCGGCTATTTTGATGGTCGTTTTGATTGTCGGTCACGTCCGGGCGAACCAGAGCCAGATTTTCCGCATGCCGGAAGACGGTCAGCTTCTGACAGCTTCCGTTCAGGGCAGAAACGGCCCCGTCGAGGTCGAGGTTGCTGCCGGCCCGACGGCGTTTTATCGCGTCAAGATCCTGTCGCATGAAGAGACGGAGGGCATCGGTACCCTTGCCGTCGATGCGATTCCCAATACGATTATGGAGACGCAGCGTCTTGATTTTGACGCTGTCAGCGGCGCTACGATCACCTCCGAGGCGATACGCTCGGCGGTTGCGTCGGCCCTTGAATCCGGCGGGATTGATCCTGCCGCCTTCGGCTATGTGGCGCCGACCCCGGCACCTGAAAAGGAAGAGGCTCCGAAGCCGGCACCCGCCCCTGCTGCAGCGGCAGGCGGTGCCTACGTGCCCGGGACCTATACGGCAGAAGCGACCGGCATGGGCACTGTGAAGGTCAGTGTGACGGTTGACGAGAATGCCATCACAGAGGTCGTGCTCGACACCGCGGGCGAGACGCCGGAGATCGGCGGCGCTGCGACGGAAGAGCTGACCTCCCAGGTTATGGCGGCCCAGGGTCCTGCGATTGACGGCGTATCCGGGGCGACCCTGACAAGCAATGCGGTCAGCACGGCGGTTGCCGATGCCCTGGCCCAGGCTGCTGCCGCTCCTGCAGCAGCGGCAGGCGGCAATTATGTGCCCGGGACCTATACGGCGGAAGCAACCGGTATGGGCACCGTGAAGGTCAGCGTGACGGTTGACGAGAATGCGATCACCGAGGTCGTGCTCGACACCGCGGGTGAGACGCCGGAGATCGGCGGTGCTGCGACGGAAGAGCTGACCTCCCAGGTTATGGCGGCCCAGGGTCCTGCGATTGACGGCGTATCCGGGGCGACCCTGACAAGCAACGCGGTCAGCACGGCGGTTGCCGATGCCCTGGCCCAGGCGGCCGCTGCCCCTGCGGCATCCGAGACAGAGGGGACGGAGGATGCTTCGGCATCGGAAGAGACCGCCAAGCCGGAAGAGACTGCCGAACCGGAAGAAGCTACCGAACCTGAAACGGCTGCTCCCGCCGCCGCGGCGGATGTGCCGGACGGTGCCCAGACGCTGAAAGGCTCCGGCCTCGGCAAGGTCGGCGACGTGGATGTCGAGGTGGTTGCCGATGAGAATACCATCTATTCGATTACTGTTGTAGAGCATGAGGAGACCCCGGGGATCGGCACCCTGGCGGTAGACCAGATTCCTGCTGCCATTGTCGAAGCCCAGAGCCTGCAGGTCGATGCTGTTGCCGGCGCCACCATAACGACGGATGCCATCAAGAAGGCCGTTGCGGCGGCCCTTGTCTCCGGCGGCATCGATGCTTCCAAATTTGAAAAGGCGGTCGAGGCTGCTGCCCCTGAGGCAGCGGATGTGCCGGACGATGCCCGGACGCTGAAAGGCTCCGGCCTTGGCAAGGTCGCTGACGTGGATGTCGAGGTGGTTGCCGATGAGAATACCATCTATTCGATTACTGTTGTAAAGCATGATGAGACCCCGGGCATCGGCACCGTGGCGGTGGACCAGATTCCCGCTGCCATTGTCGAGGCCCAGAGCCTGCAGGTCGATGCCATTGCCGGCGCCACCATGACGACGGATGCCATCAAGGAGGCTGTTGCGGCAGCCCTTGTTTCCGGCGGCATCGATGCATCCAGATTTGAAAAGGCGGTCGAGGCAGCTGCCGAGCCGAAAGAGAAGACCCCGGAAACCCTCGACTGCGATATCGTTGTCGTCGGTGCCGGCGGCGCCGGTCTGACGGCTGCGGTCCGCGCCTCTCAGGAGGGCGCCAAAGTCCTCGTGCTTGAGAAGATGCCCATGGTCGGCGGAAACTCCAACCGTGCCGAAGGCGGCATGAACGCTGCCGGTACAAAGCTGGAGGAAGAGCTGGGCCTGGTGGACAGCACGGTCGAGAACTTTATCGCCGATACCCTCCGCCTCGGCCATGACCTGGCCAACCCGGATCTGGTCCGTACCCTGTCCGAGAACAGCTCCGACGCGGTGGAGTGGCTCAAAACCGTCGGTGCTGAGTTTACCGATGTCCATGCAACAGGCGGCTGCGAAGGCCGCAAATACCTGCATCAGCCGGAAGGCGGCCGTGCGGTGGGCGAGTTCCTGGTGGAAAAGCTGAGCGCTGCGGCAAAAGAGCAGGGGGTTGACATCATGCTCAACACCAAAGCCACGGAAATCCTGATGGACGACAAGGGCTGTGCCGTGGGCGTTATGGCCGAGGATGCCGAGCATGTCTATACCGTCAATGCCAAAGCGGTCGTGCTGGCCACCGGCGGCTTCGGTGCGAACTTCGAGATGATGTGCAGCTATGATCCCAGCCTGGCCAACGCTGTGACCACCAACCATGCCGGTGCCACCGGTGACGGTATCCTTATGGCCGAGGCCGTCGGGGCCGATACGGTCGATATGGAACAGATTCAGCTGCATCCCACCGTCATTCAGGAGGACGGCACGCTGGTTTCCGAGTCCCTGCGCAGCAAGGGTGCCATCATTGTCAACACCGAGGGCAAACGCTTTGTAAACGACCTGGCCGGCCGTGATGTGGTCTCCCAGGCCGAGCTTAAGCAGCCCGACGGCTATTGCTTCATCGTCTTTGACCAGCACCTGGTCGACGGCCTTGCCCTGGCGCAGAAGTTTATTGACCGCGGCTATGCTCTCAGCGGCGAAACCTATGAAGAACTGGCTGAGAATATGGGCCTCACCGGCGAGGCTGTCAAAAACTTCGCCGATACCATGAACACCTGGAATGATTCCGTCAAGAAGGGCATTGATGACGAGTTCGGCCGCAACAACGGCATGGACGATGACCTGACCACACCGCCCTTCTATGCCATCAAGATCGCCCCGGGGATCCATCATACCATGGGCGGCATCAAGATTAACACAAATGCCGAGGTCATTGATACCAAAGGCAATGTGATTCCCGGTCTCTATGCAGCCGGCGAGACCACCGGCGGCATTCACGGCGGCAACCGTGTAGGCGGCAACGCCGTATGCGACTTTGTTGTCTTCGGCAACATCGCAGGCTCCAATGCGGTCGCTTATATCCGCGGCGAAGCACCGGCACCGGCAGCTGCTGCCCCTGCTGCAGCGGCAGGCGGGGCCTATGTACCCGGCACCTATACGGCGGAAGCGACCGGCATGGGCACCGTGAAGGTCAGCCTGACGGTTGACGAAAATGCGATCACCGAGGTCGTGCTCGATACCGCGGGCGAGACGCCTGCAATCGGCGGTGCCGCGGCGGAAGAGCTGACCTCTCAGGTCATGGCAGCCCAGGGCGCCGGGATTGACGGCGTATCCGGTGCGACCATCACCAGCGATGCGGTCCGCAAGGCGGTTGCCGACGCCCTTGCGCAGGCGGCTGCACCTGCGGCATCTGAGACAGAGGGGACGGAGCCTGCCGCCGAGCCGGAAACGGCTGCTGCAGCGGTGGATGCGCCGGGCGGTGCCCAGACCCTGATCGGGACGGCAGACGGCCGAAACGGCCCCGTTGAGGTAGAAGTCGTGATGGACGGGGACGAGATCGTTTCTGTTGCGGTTACGTCTCACTCCGAGACCGACGGCATCGGCACTGCTGCCGTGGACCAGATTCCTGCCGCCATCGTGGAACAGCAGAGCATCCTGCTTGATGCCGTCAGCGGTGCCACCGTCACCTCCGAGGCCATTTTGAATGCCGTTGCGGCGGCTCTGGAGGTCGGCGGCCTGGACCCGGCGGACTTTGAGCTTGCTGCCGAAGCGGCGGAAGAGCCGGAAGAAGACATACTTTATGATGTTGACGTCGTGGTCGTCGGCGCCGGCGGTGCCGGCATGACTGCGGCCATCACGGCTGCCGATGCCGGCAGAACGGTCCTGCTCCTTGAGAGCCAGGGCATTGTCGGCGGCAATTCCGCCCGTTCCACCGGCGGCATGAACGCTGCCCCCACCGAGTGGCAGCAGGCCAATGAATTTGGCGAGAGCGCCGGCGTCGAGAGCACCCTGAAGAAGGTCGAAAATTTCCCCGACAACAAGCGGATACAGGAGCTCGGCGAGATCGTTGCCAAACAGTGGGAAGAGTACCAGGCCAATCCGGAGGGCTACTTTGACTCTTCCGAGCTCTTCCAGCTGGACACCCTGCTCGGCGGCGGCGGTCTGAACGACCCCTCTCTGGTGAACAGACTGGTCGAGAACAGCCCGGATGCCATTGCCTGGCTGGGCGAGCTGGATCCGCAGATCGTCCTCCACAACGTGGCGGCCTTCGGCGGTGCATCCGTCAAGCGCATTCACCGTCCTGTGGACGAGAATGGCAAGACCCTCTCCGTCGGCGCCTATGTGGTCCCCCTGCTGAAGGAGAACCTCGACAAGCGCGGCAATATTGAGCTTCTCACCAATACCACGGCCACCAGGATCCTGATGGACAACGGCGCGGCGGTCGGCGTTGTCGCCGAGACGGCGAAGGGTGCCGCCGTGACCGTGAACGCTAAGGCCGTTGTGATCACCACCGGCGGCTTCGGTGCGAACAACGACATGATCGCGTCTCTCCGTCCCGAGCTGGACGGCTTCATCACCACCAACTCTCCCGGCATTCAGGGCCAGGGCATTGTCATGGCCCAGGCTGTCGGTGCCGACACGGTCGATATGGAACAGATTCAGCTGCATCCCACCGTCCATGTCCAGGGCAGCGAT
Source organism: uncultured Eubacteriales bacterium (assembly GCA_900317375.1). Lineage (GTDB taxonomy): Bacteria > Bacillota > Clostridia > Oscillospirales > Oscillospiraceae > Limivicinus. The sequence goes on along the minus strand of ONGJ01000032.1, from coordinate 17,918 downwards.
GCCGTCCTGATCACCGAAGGCCTGCGCGGCGACGGTGCTATCCTCGTGAACCAGGAGGGCGAGCGCTTCTTTGACGAGGTCTCGACCCGCGACAAGGTCTCCAATGCCGAGTTTGCACAGACCGGCGGCTATGCGTGGCTGATCGTTGACAGCCGCATGAGCGAGGCATCCAACGTCATTCAGGGCTACATCAACAAGGGCTATGCCGAGACCGGCGATACCTATGAAGAGCTGGCCAAGGCCATCGGCGCCCCGGCGGACGCATTTGCCGCCACGATGGAGAAGTGGAATGCCTGCGTCGAGGCGAAGGAAGACGCCGACTTCGGCCGCGTGTCCTTTGCCAACCCCCTGGATCAGGCGCCCTACTACGGGCAATGTCATTGCCGGCCTCTTCGCCGCGGGCGAGGTCACCGGCGGTGTCCACGGCAACAACCGCCTGGGCGGCAACGCCGTTGCCGACTTCACCATCTTTGGCCGGATCGCCGGCACGAGCGCTGCGGCATATGCCGGCGGCGAGTCGGAGGCGGCAGAGCCTGCCGCCGAAACGGCGAAGCCTGCTGACGCCGCGCAGACCCTTACCGGCTCTGCAATGGGCAAAGTAGGCCCGGTCGAGGTGGAGGTCGTGACGGACGGCGATCGGATTCTGTCGGTCACGGTGCTGAGCCATGAAGAGACCCCGGCCATCGGCACCCTGGCGGTCGAACAGATTCCCGATGCCATCGTTGCGCATCAGGGTCTGGACATTGACGCTGTTGCGGGGGCGACCGTGACCTCCGAGGCCATTCTTGCAGCCGTTGCCGCAGCACTCGAGTCCGGCGGCATCGATCTTGCCGCTTAAGGCGGTACAGCCTGCTTGGGCGCGCCCGACTTCGGCTTTCTGCCGCTGCGCGGAAGGGACAGTGATCCCTCGCCTTCGGATTACCGCGCCGCGCATAAGATGGGGAAGAGGGTTACTTCTTCAACAAACTGAGCGCCCGCAGTATCTTCATGAGGGGCAGATGGCTTCCCTTGGCGCGCACGGTATCGCGCAATGCCGCTGCCGGTGGCAGAGGAAGGCATTGCGGGAAACCTGCAGCGGTCGGAGAATCGGAGGAACAGCGTAAGCCCGAACGATTCTCCGGGCACCGCAAGGCGGTACAGTCTCCCGGGGAGCGAGAGCGAGAAAGAGCTTGACTATTGTTGCCTGATCGTTTAGACTGACTTCAGAAAAGGGAGGTGAGAATATGGAACTGTTGGCAAGCCTGTTCGGTAAGGCCAGAGAGCTGGTTAAGGCCAGAATAGAAGCACATATGAAAAAGAAGATGATGGAATCGCTGAAAGGCCTGGTCTCCAAAGTCGTTGGTGTGGTTTGTCTGTGCTTTGTCGTTTCTATGATCTGGAAGCATAAGAAATCGATTCTGGGCGCGATCCTCGGCCTATAATCCTGCAGCCGCAAAACGTGTTCTGCACCAGTATCACGGATACAGAAAGCTGACCGCCGTTAACAGAAAAGCGGTCAGCTTTCTGCGTCTCCGGATTGCCTGAATACCCTGTCCGGATCATGCTGATCGGCTTGACAATATCGGGGAAAAGGCTTATTATAAATAAAGCGTTCTGTGATGGTGCAGAAGCATGATTCATAACGAGAGGAAGGTTCTATCTATGACATTCGAAGAAAAATATGCAGCTCAGGGTCGTAAACTGGATGAACTGAAAGCCAAACTGGATGCCTCCATTGACGCCCGCAAGATTGCCCGTGAGAAGAAGCTCGAAGAGATCGCCGCTGACATCGACGCGCTCGATGCCAAGATCGACGCTTTCAATGCGAGTGTTGATACCAAGCTCGACGCGAAGGCGGACGAACTGGATGCCAAACTGGATACACAGGCTGATAAGATCAGTGCCGGGATGGACAGCGCTGAGGCAAAGCTGGAAGCGGGCGCTGCCAAGGCCAAGGCTGCCATGACGCTGGACAAGGCCGATGCCGAGAGCATTGCCAATGAGAAGACCGGTGTTGATGCGATTCAGAAGCAGACTGCCGGTGACTTCGCCGTTGCCGAAGAGAATGCCCGCATGATCCGCGAGCGCCGCGATGCCAAGTGCAGCAATGCCAAGCTCCGCACCGAGATGAAGGTCAATGCCGCCAAGGAGAAGATCGCCGTTCGCAAAGAAGAGCTCGACAAGGCTGCTCAGGAAGATTGGATTCTGGACCTGCTGGACTATGCAAACAGCTGCTACGAGATGGCCTATGCCTGGGCGCTGGAGGCAGAGTACACCATGATGGAGGCTGCCTACGAGATCGACTATTATACCAAGCGCTTCGGTCCTGACGAGGAAAAGAAATAAGCCTTTCCTCAGAGAATAAAAGGAATGCCCCGGTCTTCCGACCGGGGCATTCCTTTTGAAAAAGTTTTAAGAAAGCTTATTGCGGCCCGATGTATTCAGCGTCACCGAAGCCGAGAATCGGATAGCAGACAAAGCTGAACAGGTACAGGCAGATGCCGAAGCCGGTACCCTTGCCGAAAGCTTTTGCAAGCTGGATGCTGGGGTAGATGAGAACGATGGGGAAGATAACGCTGAGAACCGTGAACAGGCCGACGTTTTCCTTCAGCGCGATCTTGCAGATATCATAGACGTTCAGAATGGGGATCAGGCTGTGCCATCCCGGAACATCTGCTTTCACAAAGGTCTTCCACATGCCGACGATGGCAATCACGCACAGGATCAGCGCGATGATGCTCGGGATCGGACTCGTGCTCTGATAAGTATAGGTTGTGGCAGTGCTTTCCATATTGTCCCTCCAAATTGAAATGTAAGGTGATTATAATCTCATTTGCCCGATTTCGCAAGTACTGATAAAGAAAATACGAGATTTTTGTACCCGGCGGCTGCGAAAGACAATGCCGCTCTTGCATCTTTCCTCAATATGAATTATAATATCCAAACTGAAATCCGTACGGCGGATTCAACGGCAGGAGGATAATCTGGTGAAACTGAAAGAGCTTGAAAAAAAGCCCTGGTATCCCGGGGCGGTCGCCGCCTGTATCGGCATTCTTTTCTTTGTGCTGTTAACAAACTTCAGCACGGTGCTCTCTGCGATCGGCAGCTTTCTGGGGAATTTCAGGGCTGTCTTTCTGGGCATTGTTTTTGCCTATGTCCTGAACCCGGTGGCGAGCTTCTTTTATTTCAAGGTCCTGAAAAAGATGAAAACGGGGCAGACACGCTGGGGCCTTGCCGTGGCTTTGGCTGTGCTGTCCGGCCTGCTGTTGCTGCTTCTCCTGCTCGGCACGCTGATTCCTCAGCTGGTACAGAGTGTTGCGACGTTTTCTGAGAACATCGACAGCTATGCCGCCTCCATGATCAAAATGCTCGAGAACAGTCCGCTGAAGAGCTTCGTCGATGCGGAAGGGCTTGCAACACTTTCCCAGAATGCCCTGAGCAGCATTACCAATTTTGTGCGTGAGAACTCCGGCCGAATCCTGAGCTCGGCGGCAAACTCCGGCAAGGGGATCATTACCGCCGTGATCGCTGCGATCCTTGCGGTCTATCTTCTCATCGACAAAAAGCGGGTGATGAGCGGGTTCTGGCGCTTCCTGCGCAGCATTCTTCCGCCGGGCAAAACCGAGGAGATCATGGACTTTTCGCTTCGCTGCCATATGATCCTGATGAACTACCTTGGCCAGACCCTTCTGGATACGCTGATTGTCGGCCTCGTGAATGCCCTCTTCATGATCATCTGCCGGATGGATTATGTCGGCCTGGTGTCGGTCGTTGTGGCGGTGACGAATCTGATCCCCAACTTCGGGCCCATTATCGGCATGGTGATCGGCGGCTTTGTGCTCTTGCTGGTCAATCCTCTGCACGCGCTGATGTTTGTGGTATTCAGCATTGCGCTCCAGTTCGTGGACGGCTATATCCTGAAGCCAAAGCTGTTCTCCGGTACCCTTGGTGTTTCCGGCCTTCTGATTCTGGTGGCCAGCATCGTGCTGGGAAACATGTTCGGTGTCTGGGGGATGATCCTGTCGGTTCCCATCGCGGCGATTCTGAGCTTTGTCTGGCGTGATTATGTCATGCCCCGGCGTGAAAAGAAGCGCCGCACCGCCTCATCGAAGAAGGCGAAAGAGCCGAAAGGGGAGGAAGAGCCGAAAGATGCCGAGAAGGCAGACGGAAAGAATCCTTCGGCCTGAATGGAGTCTGACAATAAAAATGCAAAAAACTGCGTTCCCGTGCGGTCACTCCGCATCCCGGGAACGCAGTTTTTTCTGCTTGGTGCTGCGAAGGCAAACCAGGCGTCGCTGTGGTCTTTGAATGGCAGCCGGTTAAGGAAGCGGGTTTTGTACTTTCTCGCAGGCTTCCGCGTATTTCAGCATGGCATACCCGATTCCGGCGATGCCGCGCCAGAAGGAAGGATCCGGAATGTTGCGCAGCCTGAGCGGGACCGATCGGTATCCGCCGTCCTGCTTGGCACGCTGCGCTGACTGCGCCAGTCTTTCTCCTGCGGCGCTCAGGAGCCCGGGGTCGCTGCGCCGGCAGGCGGCTTCCGTCAGGGCAAGCGCGATGCCTGCATTTCCAAGTGCCAGATCGTCCGTCTCCTGGAAGGGCAGTGCGAGCGTGCATGAAAGCGCCCGATCCGCCAGCTCTCCGGCAGCCGGAACCGCCTGCTCGCTCAGGACAGCTGCCAGGGCGATTCCCGGCGCGCCGGCCTCCAGGCTCTCCCCGACAATGACCGGCAGCGGGGACTTCCCGTAGTCCGGCCAGCCGCGCAGAAGCTCTCGGTACTGCCCGCTCTCCAGCGAAAAGGCCTTTTCAGCTGCTTCCAAAAGCTCCCTGTCCCCGGTGTGCTGCCAGGCCTGCACCAGGGCGAGTCCGGTTCCGGCCATCCCGCGGCCGAGGCCCGAGACCTGCCCGGCGCTCTCCACGCGCGGAATCAGCAGACGGCTGAGCCGCCTGATCAGATGGGACAGCATCTCTTTTTCCTCTCCGTCCCCGATGCGGGCAGCAGCTGCGAGGCAGCCCGCTAGAAGGCCGCCGATTCCGGAATACAGACTTGCGTCCTCTTCTTCATACGACCGTGTCATCAGCATCAGGCTGTCAAGCACATCGGCAATGCCGTCCCTGTCCATACAGGGGGACAGCAGCAGGCCGCCCACGCCTTTGCGGAGGCCGGGATGCAGGATGCCCCGGAAGGCCTCTGTCATCTGCCGGTATGTCCTCCGCGACCGAAGGAGGTCTTCCTCCGTATCGCCGAGAAGCCGTGTGGCCGCCTCTGCGCAGTGCAGGCCGTGGCATCTCTGTACGAGATCGAAAAACAGACTCATCCCGGGCAGACCCCGCTCAAAGTTCGGATGATGGCTCGGTACCAGATGCTTGTCGGCACTCAGCAGGATGCGCTTTCCGTCTGTCAGCCGAAGCGCCATCCTGTCCATCTCACCGAGAATCTTCACGGCCTCCGCCCGCGCGTCCTGCACGGAGAGGGGATCGGGGCTTCCTTCCGGCGCCCGTTCCGGCTGCTCTCTGCCGATCTCTTTTGCAGAATCGGGGCCCTGCCGGAACCGCCTCCTCAGATAATCCAGTTCAAAGCGCTTTTCCTCCGGCCCGGAACGCTCCAGCGTCAGGAGACAGCGCTCGATGGCGGTCATTCGAAAAAAGCCGCTGAGCAGAATGCCTCCGTACGGATCCCCGTAAAGGCCGCTCTGTCCGGCCCGGAAGGAAAAATAAGGGATATCCCCCTCTTCCAGACATGCCCGTTCCCACCGGACTGCCGGCGTATATGCCGGCTCTTTTTCAAAATGCCTGTTCAGGTCGGCCAGGATGCGCTCCCGTGCATCTTTCGACGCGCATCCCGCAGGCGAGTGCATCTCGTGCAGCGTCAGCGCACCGCAGAAGCCGGTCATACATCCGCGAAAAACCGCCGATGTACGACTCCTCAAAACCGTAGATCGAGATCGGCTTCCCGTCGAGAACCGGAAGACACCTGGCAGTTTCGGCGTTCCCGCGCAGCAGCGGGCTGATCTGCGCTTTCCCCTGCAGCATCATCGGCAGCACCAGTGTCGACTGGGTCGAGAAGAAAAGATCTCTCCAGACCGGGTTCATTTCGTCAACGGATGCGATTTCGCAGCCCTGATAGGGATCGGATGCAGGGGTAAACAGCGTCTCCATGTCGATTGCCGCGGGATAGACGCCGCAGGCGAGAATGTTTTCATAATGCATATCCGAGGTGCCGAGGAAACGGAACAGCGCTGTCAGCGCACCGAAATGCTCATAGTATTGAGACACCTCTTCCCGGCTCTGAACCGGTGCCGTCTTCATGCATTCGATAAAGCCGAAGCCCTCTCCGCAGACTGCCAGCGGAGCGCGGGTGTCGTCCGGGCAGAACCGTTCCGTGATCTCCCTGTACAGACGGTCTAAGCGGCTGTCGCGCGGTTTGTAATAGAATACACCGCCTTCGGTCCCGACTCGCAGGGCACACTGCCCGTGCAGATGCGAATCGGCGCCGGAGGCGCTGAGGGACAGAAGCGCCCCCATCGACCGCCCCTGAAGCAGGCCCCGCTCAATCTGCGCCCGGTTTTCATCCAGACGATGCAGAAAGCCGATGAGAAAGCTGCGAAAGTTCTCCCGGATGCGCCCGGCATCCTGCTCCAGCAGCGGGTACCTTGCAAAGGGATTGCCCTCGGGACGCCTCAGCTGCGCTGCGGTCTCCCTGAGCGCCCTTTCACGGTCTGCCTCAGACGCAAAATGCGGGCTCAGCGTGACTGCGGGGTTGATGCTGCAAAGGTTCTCCTCCAGCATTGCCTGTACTGTCGGCTCTGTCAGATCCTTCAGCCGCTGAAACAGGAGACCTTTTCCCAGCACGGCCGCCTCCCGCATGGGAACGCCGGTCTGCGCCCTGATTGTCCGTATCTCCTCCTCTGCGTAAGGGAGGAGAAAGGCATACAGATCTTCAGGCCCCTGCTCCGCACTTTTCCTCTCTCTGTTTTCTTCCGTTTTTTCTACGGCTTTCTCCATCACGGCTTTCCCCCTGCCTCTCCGGTCTGCAGCGCCTCACGAAGAGAGGCGCAGGTCATCAGTCCGCGGCTGCGGAAGGTATCCACCTCGCTGCTGCATTTCTGCCCGCTCAGCAGCCAGACTGTCTCCAGCGTGCGATAGGTGCGCTGCAGACTCTGAAACTGCGTCTCTGCCCGTTCGGACAGATAGTCTTCCGGCGCACGGATAGCGTCGAACAGAGATGCTGCGGCGTTCTCCATGCATGCTTTTGCATTCTCCGTCCCGATCAGCACGCCCTCTCCCAGCTTTTGAAATGCAAGCCTGGCAGAAACCGCGGCACCCATGACCTCCAGACACTCTGACAGATAATCTGCTGTCCGCTCGCCGCCTGTTGCCGAAGTAACACTGAGAACCAGACAGGGCTTCCCCAGCAGTTCGAAGACATGACACCAGCGTGCACAGCGGTCCAGAAAATTCTTGCACCATCCGCTGACCATGCACATATAGACCGGCGTGGCCGCGATCAGCGCGTCGCATTCCCGCACCTTTTTCCGCAGCTCAGCCATGCCGTCGGCTTTGTCTGCCGGGCATCTGCCTTCGCGAAAGCAGGTCTTGCATCCGGCGCAGGCCAGCACCGGCAGCTCGCTCATCGTGACGATTTCGGTTTCCACGTCCCTGCCTCCGCGCTCTGAAACCAGTCTGCAGAGTTCCTCTGTCACCTGCAGGCTTGCCGGTTTGTCCTTTCGGCGCTGAGTAAAAACAATGGCGAGTATTTTCATTGGGCATCCCTCCGTCCCGGCAGCGATGTTTCCGCCTGCGCCAGTATAGCATTCCGGCAAAATCTCTGCAATATACTTTATGCATATCTTTGCATAACAAAACGCACAGGAATGATTCTTGACAACAGGCCGTCCGGGTATTATAATTCAGCTATCCATTCAGGTTCTGCTTTCCGCGGACCGAATCGTTGAAAACGGATATTAAATAAGACAAAGAAAAAAGAAAGGGGAAACTGTCATGACGATTAAAGAGTTTTATGAAAAAGTCGCAAAAGATCCCGAACTGCAGGCCAAGGTTGCCGAGGCTGCCAAGGGCGGCAAGCCGGTTGAAGAGGTTCTGAAGGATTTCGGCATCACTGCCACTGTTGACGAACTCAAGGCTTTCGTCAACGCCAACGCCGCAGAGGGCAAGCTTGACAAGGCCCAGCTTGACGAGGTGGCCGGCGGCACTACGCCCACCATCGCCACGGTCGTTCCGGCTGCGGGCGTCACAATCTCCATTTCCTCGGCCGCAACCTGCTGATGCAATTGCTGTGCGGCGGACAGGTCGCTGTCCGCCGCATATTCATTCACCTGTCCGCATCTGCCGGCAGCCGTTTTCCGGCTGCCGGTTTTTTATTTCCGCTCCGGTCCCTGAGGAGGCTTTATGAAACCCGAGATTGTTGACCCGGTCCGAGACGCAGAACAGCTCGACGTGGTTCTGCTTTCACCGCCCTATGATTTTCCCCCGCGTCCGTCCATCGCGCTTTCCCTCTTCCGCCAGTGCCTGAATGAGGCCGGTATGCGGGCGCAGGTGCTTTATCCCATGTTCCGTCTGTCCCACATGCTGGGGATGGATGCCTGCCGGAAGATCGATGCTTTTCCGTACAGCTCGGGTCTGGAAGAGTATCTCTTTGCGCATATGACCGACGTTGAAAACACCTGCTCCGACGAGACCTTCGCGGCCTTCCTCTGCCGGGAGTATCCGGTGTATTCTTTTGATGAAGTCCTCTCTCTGCTAATCTACGCCCGGGAAAAGGCGCGCCTGTGTGTCGACGAACTCGCTCTTGAGATTGCCCGGAGAAGGCCGGGGGTGCTGGCAGTCAGCTCTATTTTTTCTCAGGTCAACGGCGCGCTGGCTGTGATCAAAAGGGTGAAGGAGATTGCGCCCGGCATCGCTTCGATACTCGGCGGAACCAATGTCTCCGGTGAGGCGGGGGCGGCCATCCTGCGCCATTATCCCAGCGTCGACTATGTCTTCTTCGGCGAGGGGGACGAGGTCTTTGCACAGGTCTGCCGCATTGCCATGGGGCTGGAGTCCGGACCCATGCCGTATGGGGTGGTCCGCCGCGGCGAACCGGTTCCCGATCCGATCCCGCATCGAATGACAGAGGATATGAATCAGGTCTGCTGGCCGGACTATTCCGACTATGTTGCCGAGTGGGAACGGGAGCAGGCCGGCTCCTATGGCGTGCCGATGTTCGGCCGGCAGTTTGTCGAGGAAAACAAAGACCTTCTCTATCTTTCCGGGGCGAATTATGCGATCTATCTGGAGGGCTCCCGCGGCTGCTGGTGGGGGCAGAAGCACCCCTGCAGCTTCTGCGGGCTGAACGGACGGAAAAATGTCTACCGCTACAAGACGGCCGAGCGGCTGCGGGATGAAATCCTCGGGCTGAGCGAGCGGTACGGGAACAGCCTGATCCAGCTGACAGACAATATTCTGAGCTTTGATGCGATGGAGCATCTTCTGCCCATGCTGGCAGAGAGCGGGCGAAAGCTGACCCTGGTGGGCGAGGTCAAGACAAACCTGAAGGAGCGGGACATAGAAAAGCTGGTGCAGGCGGGCTTTCGGATCGTGCAGCCGGGTATTGAAAGCCTGAACGACCACCTGCTGGACCTGATGAACAAGGGGAACAACGCTGCAGCACACGTGGCATTCCTCAAAAACTGCCGCCGGCACCATCTCGGCCTGACCTGGAACCTGCTGATCGGCATCCCCGGTGAAAAAGCAGAGGATTATGAAGAGATGACGGCGCTGATCCCGAAGATCGTGCATTTCCAGCCGCCGACCGGGGCGTTTCCGATCATGTTCCAGCGCTACTCGCGCTATCTGGAGGCACCGGAGGCCTACGGGCTTGAGCTGGAGCCGGAGGAGATGAACCGGTATATATACGGGGACAACGATGACCGGGTTGAGAACCTGTGCATGTACTACCGCCTGACGGGAGGCGCTTTCTCAGACGAACGCGAGCGAATGCACCCCCTGTATGACAGGCTTTACACAGCGGTTTATGAGTGGAAACGCATTGCCTCCTCGGGAGAGAAACGTGCCCTGGAGGCAGCCGAAACCGAGGCGGGGCTGCTGCTGATCGATTCCCGGCCCTGTATGGTCCGTCCTTTTATGCTTCTGACCGGCCTGAAGCGGGCTGTGTTTGATGCCTGTGATGAGGCGAAAACAGAGAGGCAGCTGCTGGGCGCCCTCAGGGACACTGCCCCCGAGGCCGAAATCTTGGCCGCCGCAGAAGAGCTCACCGCTCTGAATGTGATTGCCCGGCTGGGCGGCCGTTATATCTCGCTGGCGCTGCCGACGGGAATCCTGTAATCCGAACCAACACATCAACCGATGAAAGGAGTTTTCCTATGGCTCCAACCGAAAATCTGTTTCGCCGGGAGAGTATGGACCAGCTGAGTCAGCAGGACAAGATCGGGCCCTATGTCAATACGGCACGGATGATGCCCTGGCTGACGCTGGTGGCCGTGCTGATCCTTCTGCTGTCGTTTCTGGTGTGGTCCTTTGCGGGCACGCTGCCGATCTCTGTTTCCTGCAGGGGTATCTGCCCGGATTACGGACCGACCTGCTATCTTTTCGTTTCGCCGCAGCAGATGCAGAAGTATAAGATCGAAGTGGGGGATTCCGTGCGGGTGACACGGCCGAACGGCGAGGCCCTGCAGGGCAAGATTATCGAGGTGTCAAGTACGCCGATGTCGCAGGGTGAACTATCCGAGATCATTAACGACGACTGGCTGCTCGAAGAGGTTTCTGCATCCGATTATAATTACTATTTATATGCCAAGACCGATGGATCACTCGATGCGGCCGATCTGTTGGATGCTGTGATTACGGTGGATAACGTGCAGCCGATCATGCTGCTGGTCAATCCCTGAGGCACGGAGGCTGCGACGATGAAATATTCGCATGTCAAAGTGCCGCTGATCATGCAGATGGAATATGTGGAGTGCGGTGCGGCGTCTCTGGCGATGATTCTTGCCTATCATGGCAAATATGTGCCCCTGGAGCAGGTGCGGAGGGACTGCGGTGTCTCCCGCGACGGGTCGAAAGCCTCGAATCTGATGACGGCGGCGGAAAACTACGGCCTCGTGGCGGAGGGATATCGCTGGTCTGTGGAGAGCGTGATGACAAAGGCGCACATCCCCTGCATCATCCACTGGAACATGGCACACTTTGTGGTGCTTCGCGGCTTCGGGAAAAACAAGGCCTATCTCAATGACCCGGGCCTCGGAGAGATCACTGTCAGCATGGAGGAGTTCAACCGAAGCTTTACGGGCATCGTGCTGGAGTTTCGACCCGGCGATAACTTCGTGCGGGATGGGAAAATGCCTACGGTAGGCGGCTATCTGCGGTCCAAGGCGGCACAGTACCGTTCCGGGCTGGTGTTTCTGGCGCTGGATGCGCTGGCGGTGGCCCTGATCGGACTGATGACACCGGTGTATCAGCGAATCTTCACCGATGTGATGCTGAACTCGAAACAGGAATGGGAGAAGCAGTTTTTCCTGACGCTTCTGCTGCTCGGCGTGCTGGAGCTGGTATCCGACATTCTGCGCGAGATGCATATCTACCGGATTCAGGGGAATATGGCGATGCGGTCGAATACAGGCTTTTTCAGACACCTTCTGAATCTGCCGACGGAGTTTTACCAGCAGCGCTCGGTGGGGGATCTGATCTCACGCCTGACGATGAACTCAACGATTGCCGAGCTCCTGGTACGAAAGATTACGCCCGTGGCGATTCAGCTGGTGATGGTGCTCATCTATTTTGGGGCGCTGTTCAGTCTGAGCCCGGTGGCGGCTTTTCTGGGGGCCTTCGCGCTGGCCGGCAATATCCTCACGACCTGGTTCCTGGCCCGCTTTACCCTGCAGTCCCAGCAGCGGCGGATGAACAGCCAGATGCGTATGGATGCTGCCATGATCTCGGGCATCGACATGATCGAGACGATCAAATCCTCCGGCGTTGCCAACGGCTACTTCTCACGCTGGGCCGGACAGCAGGCGGACGTGAACGCAGGCCGGACAAGGGAGAACAGCATAACGGTATGGCTGACCGGCCTTGCGACCTTCATGCTGGACCTGACGAATGCGCTGGTGCTGTCTGTGGCGGCCTGGTCCATCATCCACGGTTACACAACGGTAGGTCTGATTCTTGTGCTGCAGACGCTGATTCAAAAGCTGACGGCGCCGGCGCAGGACCTGTCTCAGGTGAGCAAAAACACGCGCGAGCTTGCAACCTCCATCCAGAAGGTGGAGGATGTCATGAACTATGCCGAGGACGAGGCATTCCCGGTCAGGACCATGCCGGAAGAGGAAGAGATTCAGCCCCTGGCCGGCGGGATTGCGTTCGAGCATGTCACCTTCGGCTATTCCCGGGTCGCGCCGCCCCTGCTGGACGATTTCAGCTTTACCGTACAGCCCGGCCAGCGGATTGCTGTCGTGGGCGCATCCGGCTCCGGAAAGAGCACGGTGGCAAAGCTTCTGACAGGGACGGTTTTGCCCTGGTCGGGAGAGGTGCTTTTTGACGGACGGCCGCACGCTTCGATTCCGAAGACGCTGTTTACCGATGCCGTGGCGATTGTGAGCCAGGAGAGCACGCTGTTCGAGGATACCGTTTCCAACAACATCCGCATGTGGGACACGAAGCTCTCGAGCACGGCGGTCGTGCAGGCTGCGCGTGAGGCCTGCATCCATGACGATATCCTGATGCTTCCGGGCGGGTATGACTATGTGGTCCGCTCGGGGGGCAGAAACTTTTCGGGCGGGCAGTGCCAGCGCATCACGATTGCGCGGGCCTTGGCACGGAACCCGAAGGTGCTGATCCTGGACGAGGCGACCTCGGCCCTGGACGCGAAGACCGAGCATGTGATCATGGAAAACATCAAGGCACGAAAGCTGACGGCGGTCATTGTGGCACACAGGCTCTCAACGGTGCGGGACTGCGACAGCATTCTGGTGCTGGACAACGGAAAGATCGCGGAACAGGGTACCCACGACGAACTGATGAAGCTCCGGGGAAAGTATTATACCCTGGTGTCGTCTCAGTGAAGGGAGGCCTGCTGTGAACGTGAACTGGGAAAAAAGGCTCCGCGAACGCGAAGCGGCCGATCGCGAGCGCCTTGCAAACGCCGAGGGAAAACTTCTGGGGGTTACGGACCCGGGACGGCCGGAGGCACGGGAAAAGAGCAGCGACCGGTCTCAGGACCGTGCTTTTGCGCTGCGGGAGATCTGTGGTTATTTTGAAATCCCGACCCCGGATTTCCAACCGGATCGGGTCGGGAATGAGAACTATGTGGAGGCCCTTCTGCGCAAAAACGGAATCATGTCGCGTGTCTGCATCCTTGAGCCCGGCTGGGAAAAGGATGCCTTCGGGCCCTATCTGTGCAGACTGGACAGCGGGGTGACGGCGGCGCTGCTGCCCGGCAGCTTTGGCCGCTATTCCTGCAGTGACCGCTCCACAGGTGAGATACTGGTCATGGAAGGGAAGACTGCCAGGCGGGTGGAGAGAGAGGCGGTGCTGTATTACAGCGCCGTGCCGCAGCGCAGGCTGAGCCTGGGGGACCTTCTTCTCTATATGAAAAGCTGTGTGTCCCGGGGCGAGGCGGTGATGATTGCGCTCTCAGCGCTGGCCATGACCCTGCTTGGAATCTTTTACCCGATCTCCTGCAAGTGGATGATGACGCTTGTCATCCCGTCGGGACATGAGAAGATGATCTTTTCTCTGCTGATCTTCCTGCTCGGCTGCGCCATCGCCCGCTACCTCTTTTCGGTGGTGCAGGCCCGGACCGTGGCGCGGGTGAGCCAGAAAATGTCGCTGTTTCTCCAGAGCTCGCTGTTTGCGCGCGTGCTTGACCTGCCGGTGGATTTCTTCCGAATCAATAAGACTGCCGACATCTATGGCAGTCTGACGCTGGTGGATCCGCTCTGCACGGTGCTCTGCACGCTCTTCTTTCAGACGGGCCTGGCGGCGCTGCTCTCTCTTGTGTATGTCTTTGAACTTCAGACTGCGGCGCCTGCGATGGTTGCCCCGGCTCTCGCGGTGCTTCTGACCCAGCTTGTGCTCCAGGTTCTCGGCGTCATCGGCCAGATGCGCAACGCCATGGACCGCATCGAGGGGCAGATGGCCACAAACGGACGGGCCCTGGATACACTCAGAGGCATCGGCGAGGTGAAAACCGCCTGCGCCGAAAACAGGGCGCTGGCCCGGTTTATGGAGGCCTATCGGCTGCAGGCGGATGCCGAGTTCCATCCGCCGGCGTTCATCCGGATTCAGAACGCGCTGATGCCTGCCACGACGGTTTTCGGCCTGGCGCTCCTCTTCCTGCGGGCTCTGCAGACGGGGCTGAGCGACGACCTCTTCATCTATTTCTTTTCCGCCTACAGCATGAGCTCGGCTGCCATTCTCCAGCTGAGCACGCTCGGCTCCCAGGTGGCCGCTATCCGACCCATCCTCCATCTGCTCGAGCCGATTCTGAATGAGATCCCCGAGATCTCGTCCGCCGGCCGGGATCCCGGCAAGCTCAGCGGCGCGATCTCCCTCAACGAGGTCACCTTCCGCTATGCCAAAAGCACGCGGCCGGTGCTGGACCGGCTGGAACTGCAGGTGAAACCCGGCGAGTATCTCGCTGTCGTGGGCGAATCCGGCTCCGGGAAGAGCACGCTGGTGCGTCTGCTCCTCGGCTTTGAGGAGCCTGAGACCGGTGCTGTCTATTACGACGGCGAAGATCTGCGCCACCTCGATACGGCTGCCGTCCGCCGCCAGATCGGCGTCGTCCTGCAGCAGGGCCGCATCTTTTCCGGCAACGTTTTTACAAACATTGCCATCTCACGGCCCAACCTTACCGAGGAAGAGGCCTGGGCGGCGGCGGAGGCTGCCGGGCTGGCGGATGACATCCGCGCCATGCCCCTGGGCATGCAGACGATTCTCTCCGATGATGCCGTCGCCATCTCGGGCGGGCAGAAACAGCGCCTGCTGATCGCACGCGTTATTGCGCAGAAGCCTTCCATCCTCATCCTGGACGAAGCAACCTCCGCGCTGGACAACGTGACACAGAAAAAGGTCACCGACGCCCTCGACAGCCTGAACTGCACCCGCATCGTAATTGCGCACCGCCTCTCCACGATCCGTGACTGCGACCGCATCGTCCTCCTCAGCGGAGGGCGGATCGCCGAGGAGGGCACCTACGATGAACTGATGGCCCGCGGCGGCAAATTTGCCGCCCTGGTAAAGTACCAGGTGCTGTAAGAAGAATATAAAAAGATCGGGGGCTGCCTTTGAGGCAGCCCCCCGATTTTTCAATCTTATACACGCTTCCAGCGGACGCCGTTGGGAATGTCCGTCAACTCGATTCCGTTCGCTTTCAGCTCGTCGCGGATCTGATCGGCGAGGGCGAAGTCCTTTGCCTTTTTCGCCGCCCGGCGGGCTTCGATCTTTTCGTTCACGGCAGGGTCCTCCTCGCCGCTTTCCGAGATGATGCTGAAGCCGGCCCCAGCAGCCGGCGCCGCTGCCTGACGGCTGAGCTCTTCACGCTTTTTCTCGGCCTTCTCCAGAAGGCTGAGGCTCAGAACCCGGTCAAAGTCCCCGATCAGCGCGAGCTTGGTGGCATCGCTGGCCTTCACCTTCAGGGCATCGTACAGCGCTGTGACCGCAAGCGAGGTGTTCAGGTCGTTGTCCATGGCGGCCTGGAATTTCTCCTTCTGGGATGCGAACACGTCCTCGTCCACCGGACCGTCCCCGGGCTTCAGACCGGCGATCCGGGCGATCAGCTTCTGATAGGCAAGCTGGGCGTTGTCCAGGTTCTCCCAGGTAAAGACCAGTGCCTTGCGATAGTGGCTCTGCAGGCAGAAGAAGCGATAGCTGAGCGGATCATAGCCCTTCTCCTCCAGCAGCGAAACCGTCAGGAACTCGCCGGAGGATTTCGACATCTTACCGGTTTGGGTGTTCAGGTGCAGCACGTGCATCCACCAGTTGCACCACTTGTGCCCGAGGTACGACTCGCTCTGCGCGATCTCGTTGGTATGGTGGGGGAAGGCGTTGTCAATGCCGCCGCAGTGGATGTCCAGGTCTTCGCCCAGATGCTTCATCGAGATGCCCGAGCATTCGATGTGCCAGCCGGGATAGCCGACGCCCCAGGGAGAATCCCATTTCAGCGCCTGATCCTCGAACTTGGATTTGGTGAACCAGAGCACAAAGTCGTTGCGGTTCCGCTTGTTCGGGTCCTCTTCGACCCCCTCGCGCACACCGACGTCCAGGTCGTCCGCGTTAAAGTCGTTGAAGATGTAATAGCGCTCAAGCTTCGAGGTGTCGAAATAGACGTTGCCGCCGGCAAAATAGGCATACCCGGTGTCCATCAGCTTGCTGATGATGCGGATGTATTCGTCGATGCAGTTGGTGGCGGGCTCCACCACGTCCGGTCTCTTGATGTTCAGCTTTGCGCAGTCGGAAAAGAACGCGTCGGTGTAGAACTTCGCGATCTCCATGACCGACTTGTGTTCGCGCTTCGCGCCCTTGAGCATCTTGTCTTCGCCCTCGTCGGCGTCCGAGGTCAGATGGCCGACGTCGGTGATGTTCATGACGCGCTTGACGGGATAGCCCAGCCAGCGCAGATACTTTTCAAGAACATCCTCCATGATGTACGAGCGCAGGTTCCCGATATGCGCATAGTGATACACGGTAGGCCCGCAGGTGTACATTTTGACGATGTCCGGATGGTTGGGAACAAACAGCTCCTTCTTGCGGCTTGCGGAATTATAGAGATACATAGAAAACGCTCCTTCTCTGTCCGTCCCGCCCTGTCGGACGGAACGGCATGATCTTTCTTTTCAATCGGCGCTGCGGAAGATGTCCCGGTTTTTCCAGAGATATTCCGCGCCGGAATAGACGGTGGTGATCAGAATGACGGCCGTGCTGACCTGCGCAACGATGTCCGGTGCCGAGTCTTCCGGCCCGGGAGGCCCGATCAGCAGCATCAGGCACAGACAGATCATCGTTGCGGCGGTCTTGACCTTGCCGGACCAGCCGGCGGCGATGACACGCCCCTGCTCCACGGCGACCAGCCGCATCCCCGAAACGGCAAACTCCCGCAGCAGCACGATGGCCAGCGCGCAGCCGGGCATCCGCCCGACCTCCACAAAATAGCACATTGCGGCCATCACGAGGATCTTGTCGGCCAGCGGATCCATGAACTTGCCGAAGTCCGAGATCTGGTTATAGTGACGGGCGATATACCCGTCGGCCAGATCCGACAGGCTGGCAAGCAGGAAGACGATCAGGGCCGGGATCCGCTTCCCGCTGTAGCACAGCACCAGAAAAACCGGGACCAGCAGGATCCGGAAAACCGTGATTTTATTGGCGGTTGTTTTCAGCATCCCCCAGCCTCCTCCCGGACTGTGCCGTACAGAATGCCGTTCTCGGCGCCCGTGATCCGTACCGGCCGGATCTCTCCCGGCCGGCAGTCGCCGCCTACGCAGACGAAGGAATCGATCTCCGGTGAATCGGCATAGCTGCGCCCGATCCAGCAGGCTTCAGCCTCGTCATAGCGCTCGATCAGGATCGGCAGGGTTCTGCCCACCTGTTTTTCGGCAAAGGCGTCCAGGAAGCTTCCCTGAAGCTCCAGAATCTGTTCGGCACGCTGTGCCGCCGTCTCCGCATCTGCGTGCGGCATTTTTGCCGCCGGTGTTCCTTCCTCCGGCGAGAAGGGGAATACCCCCGCCCGCTCAATCTTTGCCTCGCGAAGAAATTCACAAAGTTCGTGGAATTCTTCTTCTCCCTCGCCGGGCAGACCCGTGATCAGGCTGGTCCGCAGAACCAGATCGGGGATCCGCTCCCGCAGGCGGCGGAAGAGGGAACGAATCTCGTCGCCTGTTCCGCGGCGGTTCATCCGCTTCAGAATGTCGTTGTTGATATGCTGG